>JAVBQR010000189.1:0-5980 GCA_031548865.1 Planctomycetota bacterium | reverse complement strand
GACCCAGTGGGGGAAACAACTGCTACGTAACGAATTCGCCATACATCAAACAGTGGAACGTGTTCCCAGTAAACAGCGAAGCCGTTGTTTACCCCGCTGGGTCCCGGCACGCCATCGTTTACACCCCGGTTCGATGCATAGACGCCGGGATGACGGTGGGGGGAGGTCTGCGGCGGTACAGAGTCCGGAGCCGCGTTCTGCTAGCGAAATTTGTCCAAAGACGCCCTACTAGGTATAATTTTGAAAATATTCCCGAAATACGAAATTTTTCCGAAATTTTATATTGCCACGCCTGAACACGGCTATAACCCATAATCAGAAGTAGTGCTCTGCGCAGAGCCAGCGGTTGCGGTGCCCGATTGGAAATCCCGGTCATGCTGGGTCCAAAGGGTCTTTTTAAGGCGTGCCAGTGCGATTTAACCGGTCGCGGAGGAGAAGAAGGCGGGTAGTTAGGCCATCCTAGAGCACGCCGGGGTTTGACTGACCACCTTACCCCAAAAAATCGCCCTTTGGGCCCAGATTATGGATCCGCCGGGATTTCCATTCTTTTCTTTTAGGTAAGAATGGAGATCCAGCATGGTCGGAAGAATTTTCACCATCCCAATATTGGCAAGGAAATAATAATACACGTGGTTTCGTGGTTCTCTGTGCCCTCTGTGAACTCTGTGTCCTCGGTGTCAAGTCGGTTTCCACAATTACGCGTCGATCCCGGAATTGTCACAACTTTGTTCGGAAAACGGTCGATATTAGTAAAGGTTCCCGACAGGACGGTGACAGAATTTACGTCGCTTATAATAATCGTGGGCTTTTCGAAAGAATCGCGCGGTGGTTTACCCGATTTTTTCGAAAATTCAACTATATCCCAATTTCAGAACCTGTTTAAAAAAACCCCGCACCCATTCGGAGAAAAATCTGTTATGCGGAATGCGCGCGTTTTGCCGCTTCTGGCCATGCTTCTCATCATGGCCCTTCCGGCGGCCAAAATCCCGGCCGGCGATCGGACTCTCGACGCCCTCCCCTTTGGCGAATTTCCCCCGGCTGGCGACAGCCTATTCCCATCCTCTCCGGACAGCCTCTTCTTCGCCGGTGCGGCCAAAAAGGACGACGGCCTCCTCGGCTTCCAGATCACTTCCGAGAAGAACACCGTCAAGTCCGGCACCCCCACCCGCCTCCTCCTGATCCTCGATCACAAACCCGGCGCCTACTCCTACTGGACCAATCCCGGCGGTCCCGGGGTCGCCACCAAGGTGAAATGGACCCTTCCCCCCGGTTTCAGCGTCTCCGGCCCCGAATGGCCGACTCCGCAACAATACGAAAACGGCGGCATGACCTTTTACGTCTATAAAGGGAAAGTCGCCCTGGTCTATACCTTGAATCCGCCGGAGCACCTCGAAGAGGGCGCCGACGTGGAAATCAAGGGTGAAATCGACACCCAGGTCTGCACCACCCGCAGCTGCATGCCGCTGAAGAAAAGCGCCAGCGCCAAAATGGTTGCGGCCGCGCCGGCCAAGGGCAGTCCGGAAAATCCTTCCGGAACCAGCGGGGAACTTTCCTCCGACAAAGCCGGAGACAGCGTCGCCGCCGCTTTGGCTGCCCTGCCCCTGCCTCCCCGCAAGTGGCGTTTCGAAGCGGCGGATTTCGACGGCGAACTGGTCCTGGACATGCACCCGGAGGATGATTCGAACGACGACCCGGGCGCCCTGTATTTCTTCGACTCGACCGCCAAGCCTTTTGTCGACAGCCAGAAGGCGCAGAAAGCCGAAAAAGTCGATGGCAAATGGCGTCTCCGCCTGCCGCGTCTGCCCGGTCCCCCGCGCGAAGGTGAAAACCTCACCGGCATCGTCACCGCCGAAAACGGCTGGCTGAAGGGCGAAAACGCCCCCGCCGCCTTTGCCCTGAACCTGCCCATCAACTGCGAAGGCGCCGGCATTCCCCCCGGAGCGGAACTGGCGGTGGAGCGCCGGGCCTGGGTGCTTCTCGGTTTCGCATTTTTGGGTGGACTCCTCCTGAACGTCATGCCCTGCGTGTTTCCGGTGATTGGCCTGAAAATCATGGGCTTTGCCAAACAGGCCCACAAGGAGCGCCGCGCCGTGTTCCTGCACGGCCTCGCCTACACCGCCGGCGTGCTGATTTGCTTCTGGACCCTGTCCTTCCTGGTCATTACCATGGGTCGGGGCTGGGGCGCGCAGCTGCAGTCGGACTGGTTCCTGTTTGCCCTCTGTTACATTTTTATCATCATGTCCATGAACATGGCCGGCGTCTTCGACATCGGTACCGGGGTGTCCTCGGCCGGGCAGTCCCTTTCCGGTTCGGAAGGGCTCAAGCGCTCCTTCTTCACCGGCCTCCTGGCGACCCTGACCTCGACCCCCTGTTCGGCGCCGTTCTTGGGAACCGCCCTCGCCTACGCGCTGTCACTGCCGCCGCTAATGTCCCTGGGGGTGTTCACGGTGATGGGGTTGGGGTTCTCGCTCCCTTACCTGGCGTTGTCGATGTTCCCGAATTGGCTCAAGAAACTTCCCAAACCCGGCCCGTGGATGGACACTTTCCGGCAGGCGATGTGCTTCCCCCTGTTTGCCACCACCGCCTACCTGTTCTGGACGATGGAGGCGATGATGGAGGAGTGGCGCTTCCTGATGCTGTTGTTCGGCCTGGTCTTGACGGCGATGGCGTGTTGGCTTTACGGCAAGATGCAGAAGGCGGAACTCCGCCGGCCGCGCATGGCGAAGTGGCTTTTCGGCTGTGCCGTGGCGGCGCTGGCGGTCGGGGTGTACCTGGGAATGCCGAAGGCGTCGGACGATTTGAAGTGGGAGGAGTGGTCCCCGGAGACGGTGGCGATGCTCCGCAACGAAGGGCGCCCGGTGTTTATCGACTTTACCGCGCGCTGGTGCGCGACCTGCCAGGTGAATAAACGCGTCTACTCGAACGACGAGCTGCGCGGCCTAATCAAGGACAAAAACGTGGCGCTCCTGAAAGCCGACTGGACCCAGTACGACGAGCGGATAACGTCGACCTTGCGTAACGAGTTCGACAAGGCGGCGGTGCCGGTGAACGTGCTCTACGCCCCCGGCACGCAAAAGGCGCAGGTTCTCCCCGACATCCTGACCGTGGAGAACGTGGGCTCGGTATTGCGCACCCTGCCGTGAGGTTGGGGAGTCGGCGAATTTCGGGGATTGGGGAATTCGGGGACATGTTGGAAATTCGGGGACCTGGAAATTCGGGGACATGGTGTGCAATTGCTTGGGCGGAGAAACGCAATTGCATTACGTGTCCCCGAATTTCCAGGTCCCCGAATTCCCAACGTTCGCAACAGCGAATTTCCGGGCGTTTCCCCCCTGAATTCCACGCTTTTTTCTTGACAAGACGTTGCCGATGTATAATGTATGTTCTTTCTTCTACCCCCTCGTCTAACGGCAGGACAACAGACTCTGGATCTGTACGTCGGGGTTCGAATCCCTGGGGGGCAACCAATAATCTTCCACCCTTGTATCCTGTTTGGGTACAAGGGTTTTCGCGTTTCTAGGTGGCGCTAAAACACCCGCCTTTTCGGCGATGGTGAGTTACCTTTCTTCGCTGTTGATAAATATTCACATCTGAACTCGTTTTTGCCCGGATTTCCAGTGTTTTTGTTTTTACAAAATCGCCATTCGGCGGTTTAAATGGTGATTTTGCAAAACTCCAGTTAAAGGTGAAGGAGTCGGTGCGGGAATTGGAGCTGGCGTTGCGGGACTAAAACCTCAGCCCGAGTTCCGCCAGCCAATTGTGGCTGCAGTAGGTTTTCATGACGCTGAAGCCGTAGCCGGCCCGAAGCTCGAGCACGCCGCCGGAAGGCAGGCCGATGGCGGCTTTCAGGTCCGCTCCGGCCTCCAGGGAGTCGCGGGGACGCTCGACCGAAACGGTGGGGAATTGAATGGGCGAGTCCGAATAAGCGGCGGCGCCGATCAGCCGGCGGTCGCCGAATTCGTGGCGCCAGGCGGCGAAAACCTTGGGGGTGACGGCGGCAGTTTTGGAAAGGGGGAACTCCCACGAAGTCTCCAGGCCCAGTTCGCTGGCGAAGGAGACAGCCGACAAGGCGGCCAGATTCTCCGCCATGATGGGAATGGCGCCGCCGGTCTCGCTTACGGCGTCCTGCAGGAGATGCTGGTAACGGGCGGATGCGAACGGGGTCACCCCGAAGGCGGGCAGGGGACGGAAGGTATAGCGCATGTCCACCCCGGCGCCGAACAGCCGCGAACGGAAATCGGAACGGAAGGGACCGGCGCCGTTAAAGTGCTCTCCCGTATTGTCGTGCCAGCCGGCGGCGATGTCGAAGCCCAGGCGAAACGCCTCGATCGGGCGGAACACTCCGTACAGGCCGGCCTGGTGCAGATCCGTGTCGATGCGGATTTTGAGATCGGGGTAGTCGCTACGCGCCCGGCCAAAGGCGAAATAGGCGCCGGCGGTGAAAGCGGGGCTGAGGTCAAAGGCGTAGCCTGACGCGACTCCGTGCCAGCGGGAGCGGTAGCCGTAAACCAGGCCGTTGTCCCGCTGCTCGGCGTCATTTCCGAAATAGCCAGCCCAGACCCGGGAACGCGGCCGGTGCCATCCCGACGGGGCGCAGCGGGAGGCCCGCGCGAACGAGTCCGCTTCGAGGGCGTACAACTGTTTGTCGACCAGACGGGAGTAGTTCAGGGCGGTGAAGACCTGATTGGCGTAGGCTTCCGGGTTGTAGGTTTCGAGATTGCGGAGGATGTCAAGGAACAGTTCGGCGGCTTGTTCCGGGCTTAGGCCGGCGGCGGCGCGTTCGTAGGCGTCGATGATGGCGCCGGTGTCGATGGCGTAGCGGGTATTGGTATAGAGGTAGCTGTCGAGGGCGGCTTGAACCGGGGCGTTGTCGATATGAATCCAGAGATCGTCGGCCGAACGGTTCAGGAGCCAGGATTCGAGGAAGGGGTGGTCGGCGATGGTGAATTCCGCAGCGTAATCGCCGGAATAATTTTTGTCGACAATCAGCCAATCTTCGCTGACGCTACTGAAGCCGTAGAAATTCAGGTAGTCGTAGTCGAGCCGGGCCGGCAGGGCGAGAGCACTAAATATTGAGTATTTTTTCTCTTATCTGTACTTTTGCAAAATCACCATTCAAACCGCCGAATGGCGATTTTGAAAAATCAAAAACCCTTGAAATTCGGGCAAAAACGATTTTTGCAAGGTGGCGATTGGCGGTTAAATCGCCACTTTGCAAAAGTGCAGTCTTATCCTACAATCTACAGCGGCGAGTAATCTTTTTGTTTTATTCAGCATTTCATTGAAAACTCTTTTAAAAGGTTAAATGCAACACGACGAACGGTGGAAAAGTTTTCTGCGCCATTTTCTTTTCGTAAGCATTCAGTTCTTTTTCACCCCGCCACCTTCATTTGTCTCAAACTCGTGATTATAGATGGCAGCGGTTTATTCTTTCTTGCGGCATGAACTGCGGACTTGATGAAGTCCACCCCGCAGAGATTTTGCATACGGCAACTGACAGTTATTGTCAGCATGCGTTCAACAAACAACCGGCCGCGCTCCGACTGTACGCCAAAACTCATCTTGCGCCAGAGCACCGCCGGACGGGGAAAAAATAGCCGACTTACAACAATCTCTTGAAGTAACCCGGAAGAAGATTTCATTTTATGAGATAGCGTTGGAAGCTGGCACGGAAGCGGCTTTATTGAAGGAACTTTGCATTGGTCCTAAATAAAAACAGTATTATGGGTATGTTTCCGGTACCGGCAAGAATGTGTCGCATCTGATGAAGTCTTTATATAGGGGTAGGTTGTATGATACGGGTAAAGATTTGCTGTATATCGTCCCGCTGGGAGGCGGCGGTGGCGGCCCGGGCTGGCGCTTCGGCTTTGGGGCTGGTGTCGGCCATGCCTTCGGGACCGGGCGTCATTGACGATGATACTATCGCCGACATTGCGCGGGTCGTGCCGCCCGGGGTTTCACGTTTTCTCCTGACCAGCCG
>JAVBQR010000034.1:0-35330 GCA_031548865.1 Planctomycetota bacterium | reverse complement strand
CACGAAATTTAATTATGCCAACCGCCGCATAATTAAACATCATGTCCCCATAATTTTTGCATTCCTCATCTTGCCCTGTCGTGTTAGAACCCCTTATAACCCTTGACCATGTCCTTGGTGACGATGACGACGCCGGTGTCGATACGGAGCGGCATGTTGACTCCCAAGGACTTCTGCCACATGGCCAGGACCGACCAGTAGCCCTGCATCATGGGTTTCGTCGAGGAGGAGGATTCGCAGACGCCTTCGCCGATGAGCTCGATAAGCTGGTTCAGATCGTCCAGGCCGACCAGGATGACTTTCCCGACCTTGTCGGCTTCCTTGATGGCGATGCCGATGCCGACCGGGCCGGCGGCGTCGCAGGCGACCATGCCGCGGAGATTCGGGTGGGCGGAGATGATGGAGGCGGCTTCCTTTTGGGCGGTCTGGATGTCGTCGTTGTCGACGCCTTCGGCGACGACGGTGATCTTGGGATATTTGGCGAAGACGGCGCGGTGGGCCTCGGCGCGGATACGGTGGTTGGGAGCGGTGGGGACGCCCTGCATGATGGCGACTTCCCCTTCGTAGTTGATGAGCTTCGCCAAGCGTTCGGACGCGACCGCCGCCTGCATGGTGAAGTCGTTACCAACCGTGGTGATGTCCATGCCTTCCGGCGCTTCCGAATCGAAGATGATGACGGAAATACCCTGCTTGATGGCTTCTTCCAGGACGGCGCGGTTGCCGTCCGGATCCAGCAGGTCGATGGCGATGCCGGTCGGCTTGGTGGCGATGGCGCGTTCGAGGATTTCATTCTGGGTGACGACGTCGGCGGTTTGCGGGGCACGGTAGTCGATGGTGAACTTCTTGCCGGTCTGCTTGCTGAGAATGACCGCCGCTTCCTTGGCGCCTTCATTCACCTTGTCGAACCAGGGATGCACGACCTTGGGAACGATCACGAAGCGGTACTCGTCGGCGGCCTTGGCGACAGTGACGACGAACACAGCCAGGACGGCGAAGGCCGCCAGCATAATTTTTCTACGCATGTTTTCTCCTCTGCAAAATAGGCAACGTCACGACAATATGCGCCAACGGCGCGGATTTTTTCAAAGACAGCCGCTCAATTCGTTCAGACTTTTTCGGCGATTTTCTTCAGGTTGGCGAGACCGCGCACCGCCAATTCCTCGCCGGTATCGGTGAAGCGGCGCCAGATGGCGCAGTTCTTCGCGAGTTCCTCGAAGTTCGGGTCGAAGGACTCGATGACCAGGGGGCCGAAATAACCCACTTCCTTCAAGGCGGCGAAGAATTCCGACCAACGCACCAGTCCGGTGCCGGGGATGCCGCGGTTCGATTCGTTCACATGCACGTAGCCGAGATATTGCTTGCCGCAGGTGCGTACGGCTTCGGGGAAGGAGGTCTCCTCGATATTCATGTGGAAGCAGTCGAGGTGCACTTTCATGTTGGGAAGGCCCACGCGTTTGCAGTAGGCGACGCCCTGGGCGGCGGTGTTGATGAGGTGCGTTTCGAAGCGGTTCACGGCTTCGACCGCGATAATCAGGTCGCCCTTGTCGGCGGCGTAATTCGCCACCTCGCGCATGCAATCGGCGGAAAGGTCGTATTCGCGTTCCGTCGGCGGCTTGCCGCTCAGGCAGCCCCAGCCGCCGTAGTTGACGCCGCCGAGGATTTTCGCGCCGAGGCGGTAGTTGATATCGACCAGTTTTTTCAGGGAATCGACCCCCTGCCGGCGGACGGCGGCGTCTTCGGAGGCGATGTTGGTTTTGGCGTCCAGAGTGGTGGTGGTGACGGGAATGATGCCGCATTTGTCGATTTCCGCCTTGGCTTTTTCCAAGGGGAATTTGGCCGGATGGGCGATAGCCAAATCGAGATAGTCAAATCCCAATTCCTTGGCTTTGGGAATGACCCACAGATCTTTTTCACCGAAATCCTCGGCCCAGATAAACGAATCCACTCCGAATTTGAATTGCATGGCGTTCTCCTGAATTGAAGGGACAAATTGCCTGACTTTAGTTTAGGTAAGTGACCGCTTGAATGCAAATTGTGTTCCAATAATTTTTAATTTTGAGTTTATTCTAGCTATCTCCTTATAACAAAAAGAGAACTAAGATCGCAACTGGCAACGGCGTTTTTTCTATTTTCGAATGACTGTATAAAAAGTAAACATAGTGTAAAAAAATATACCAACTAATCAGCGCGTTTATACTAATAATTTTTGTGTTTTCTTTTTTTTATTATTTTTTTAGATGCTATAAGGAAGCAATGGGGTATAATTCGTAAAAGCACGGTAAATGACATACAACTCAACGGGGAGATTCCCCTCTTTCCACAATAATTCCGCAGTGATGCTGTAACGTTTTGTCGATGTCGCGATGTTTCCTGGGTGCAGGTTGTCGGGTTCCTCTGTTAGGTAATATACAACAACAAGGAGAGTTGCATGAGAAAGCTGTTGATGGCCGCAATGTGCGCGTTATACCTCGCCGCGTTGGGCTTGGGCATGGCCGGGGAGAAGAAATTCGAAATCGTCATGGTCGCCAAGCATGAAGGCATTTCCTGGTTCGACGACATGCGGGTCGGTCTAACCGAATTCGACAAAGATTTCAAGTCGAAAGGCGTCACCGCCTATCAAATCGCCCCCGAAGGCGGCGACCCGGCCAAGCAGGTGCAGATGGTCGAAGATCTCATCGCCAAGCGGGTGGACGCCATTCTCGTGGTCCCGAACGACCCCACCGCCCTCATCCCGGTCATCGAACGCGCCCGCAAGCAGGGTATCATCGTGGTCAGCCATGAAGCCTCCAGCTTGGCCGGCGTCGCCGACTGGGACATGGAAGCGTTTGTGAACGAGGATTTCGGCCGCGCCATTTTCGAGACCATGGCCAAGGGCATGGGCTACAAGGGCAAATACGGCGGGTTCGTCGGTGCTCTGACCATGGAAACGCACATGCAATGGTACAACGCCGGCAAGAAGATGATTGATGAAAAATACCCCGAAATGAAAATGGTCACCGACCAGCCGCTCGAAGACTGGAACACCGAGAAAATCGCCCTCGACAAGACCAACGAACTCCTGGCCGCCCACCCGGACATCAAGGGCCTCTTCGGCTGCTCGGCCTCGTCCTCCGCCATGATCGCCCTGGCCTGCGAAAAGAAGCGTCGCGCCGACATTTCCTGCAGCGGCATCGGCACGCCCTCGCAGAATGGCGCCTACCTGGAAAGCGGCTACTCCAAGGCGGTCTACGCCTGGCGTCCGGCCGACGCCGGCTATGTCTGCGCCCTGATCGCCTACAAGATGCTCACCGGCGAGAAAATCAGCGAAGGCATGAACCTGGTCAAGACCGGTTACGAATCCATCCGCATCAAGGACGGCATCATTTACGGCGACGCGATGTTGACCTTGACCAAGGACAACTACATGGATTACGATTACTAAATTGACGTTAGGGCTGTAAAGATTCCTGCCGGGCGTTTGGTCTATCCAGACGCCCGGTTTTTGGGAGAGTCGCCCCATGTCCGCACCCCTGCTTGACATCAAGAGCCTTACCAAAACCTACGGCGGTTTCGCCGCGTTGGACACGGTCGACTTCTCCATACAGTCCGGCGAAGTGGTGTGCCTGGCCGGCACCAACGGTTCGGGAAAATCCACTCTCATCAAATGCATTTCCGGGGTCGAACCCTTTGATAGCGGCGAAGTCCGTTTCCAGGGCCGGTTGTTCCCCGCCTTGACCCCGCAATTGGCCATGGCCGAAGGGGTCCAGGTCATCTATCAGGATTTGTCGCTGTTCCCGGATCTTCCGGTATGGGAGAACGTTTGCTTCCAGCGGATCGGGGGCGAGAAAAGGAGCTGGCTGGTGCATTCCCGCGAGGGTAGGGTTTTCGCCGCCAAACAACTGGCGCGGCTCGGAGTCAGCGTCGACCTGAACCGCAAGACTGAACACCTCTCCATGGGTCAGCGCCAATCCGTCGCCATCGCCCGCGCCCTGGCCCAGAACGCGCGCCTCCTGATCATGGACGAACCGACCACCGCTCTCCCTGCCCGCGAGGTCGACATGCTGCTGGGGATTGTCAAGAATCTTAGGGCGGAAGGCTTCGCCATCATTTTCGTCAGCCATAAATTGGACGAGCTTTTCGCCATCGCCGATCGCATCAGCATCATCCGGGACGGCCTCAAGGTCGGCGACTACAATCCGGCCGAACTCGACAAGGACCGGCTCGGCTTCCTCATGGTCGGGAAGTCCCTGGATGTTTCCCGGGTCGACGCCGACCGGAATTTTAGCGGCACTCCGGCCTTGGAATTGGAAAAACTCAGTAAAACCCCGCATTTCCGTGACATCGATCTTAATGTCCGCCCGGGCGAAGTGGTCGGCCTCACCGGCCTCATCGGTTCAGGGCGGACCGAACTCGCCCTGTCCCTCTTCGGCCTGAATCCCCCCGATTCCGGCGTGGTCAGGCGCAACGGCCGCGCCGTGACCCTCGAGGACCCGCAACAGGCCATTGCCGCCGGCATCGGTTTGGTTTCCGAAGACCGCCAGGCACAGGGCCTGTTCCTTTCCCACCCCATCACCGCCAACATCACCGCCGCCATTCTCGGCCGGTTGGCCGGCTCCATGGGGTTGGTATCACCGGCCCGGGAGTTGTGCGAGGGTGCGAGGTGGTGCGGCGACCTCAAGGTGCGGGCTGGCGACATTCAGAATCCCGCCCGGAGTTTGTCCGGCGGTAACCAACAGAAGGTGGTCTTGGGCAAATGGCTGGCGACCGGTCCGGAGGTATTGATCCTTGACAGTCCGACGGTGGGAATCGACGTCGGTTCGAAGGCGGACATTTACGAGATGATTAAGCGGGTGACCGCCGAGGGGAAGGCGGTGTTGTTGATTTCGGATGAGGCGGAGGAATTGGAGCGTTGTTGCCATCGGGTGCTGATCATGAAGGAAGGGCGCATCGTCAAGGAATTCGCCGGCGCCGCGACAGACAGGTCGATGATTCTGTCGGCGGTGCGGGGTGGGTGAGTATGGAATGGCAATAGCGTTTTGATTTTCGCTTGGCGAGATCTGGTCCAGCGGAAATGAAGGCGGAGACTTTTACACAAAGGCAACAACAAAGCGAGGAGACACCCAGCATGCCCAAGAAACTACGCAACTGGTTCACCAGCGGCAATGTGACGGTGCGCATACTTCTCGTAGTGCTGATCGCCTATTGTTTGATGGTCGGCATACGAAACCCCGCCGCCGTGTCCCTGGAGACGCTCCTGGACCTGGTCCGAAACGGCTCCGGACAAGCCGTTGTCGCCATGGGCGTGCTCCTGGTCATGATTTCGGGCGGCATCGACGTCTCCTTCCTGGCCATCGCCATATCGTCCTCGTACATCTCCACCGTCATCGCCACCACCTACGGACTGGCGAAACCGAACACCTTGGGAAGCCTGTTCCTCGTCATCGGCATGGCTGTCGCGGTGGGGCTGCTCCTGGGCTGCGTCAACGGCCTGGTCATCTATTTTTTCAAACTCCCCACCTTCATCACCACCCTGGCCACGCAAAGCATCTTCCACGGCGCCCTCGCCACCTTCATCGGCACCAAACCCATCACCGCCCGGCAAATGCCCAAAAGCGTCATCGAATTCGGCACCGGCACCCTCTTCGAATTCACCTCCAAATCCGGCAACTGGTACGGCCTCACCTGGTTCGTGGTACCGGTGGCGTTTTCCGTGATCCTGACCTGGTTCATCCTCTACAAAACCGTCTTCGGACGACGCATCTTCGCCCTCGGCTCAAACCCCATGGCCGCAAAACGCTGCGGCGTCAACATCTTCGCCGTACAAATGTTCGTCTACGCCTACGCCGGATTCCTCGCCGGAATCATGGGCATCATCTACGCCGCCGACCTCCGCTGGGTCAACCCCATCACCATGGTGGGAGACGAACTGATCGTCATCGCGGCAGTGCTAATCGGCGGCGCCAAACTGTCCGGCGGCTCCGGCAGCATCGCCGGAACCCTGCTCGGCATGGCCCTCATCGTCATCCTCCGCTCCACCCTCGTCTATATCGGCATTTCCTCCAGCTGGAACGACTTCTTCATCGGCGCCGTCATCCTCCTGGCCGTCTCCGTCTCCGCCTGGCGCACCCGCCGGGACATCAAGGCGCAAATGCGTTTCGACTATGTATAGGAATTTCGGGAAATAATCCTGGATGCATAAACATGCCTAAATCTCTCGAACCGGAAAAACGCTCCCGCCTCGACATCGATACCGCCATCCTCCTGGGTATCCTGGCGGCGCTCCTGGCCTTCATGTGGACCAGCCTGGGCGGACAGTTTTTCAATATCCTGAACATTTCCTCGATGGTGAGCCAGATCCCCGAGTTCGGCTTCCTGGCCATGGGCATGGCCGTCGCCATGATCTCCGGCGGCATCGACCTGGCCATCATCGCCACCATGAATCTGGCCGGAATCGCCATGGCCATGGTCATGACCAGTAAAAGCGCCGTAGATTCGCTTGGCGCCGGCGGAGCCATTCTGCTGGGCATTGCCGCCTGCCTACTCGTCGGCCTGGCCTGCGGCCTCTTTAACGGCGTTGCCATCAATAAGCTGGGCATCCCCCCCATCATCGCCACCCTTGGGACGATGCTGTTCTTTTCAGGGCTTGGGGTTGGCATCACCAACGGCGAAGGCATCACCGGCCTGCCGGAAGCCTTCACCCGTTTCATCAACTCCACCGTCCTGCAATTGCCACCGATGTTTCTCCTGATGCTGGTCGCCTTCGCCCTCCTGGCTTATCTCATGCCCCGGTTGATCACGGGTAAAACGCTTTACCTATATGGCAGCAGCCGGGTGGCGGCCCTGTTCACCGGGCTGGGCATCGGGAAGGCGCTTATCTGGGGATATGCCCTCAGCGGCTTCCTTTGTGCCATTTCCGCCATCATCCTGGTCGGGCGCACCAACTCGATTAAGGTCGGCTACGGCGACACCTATCAGCTGCAGGCCATCCTGGTGGTGGTGCTGGGCGGAGTCGATCCGAACGGCGGCAAAGGGAAATTCGCCAACATCCTGCTGGCGGTGCTAATCCTGCAAATCCTCCAGAATGCCCTGACCCTGTTCATGCTTACCCCTTACGCCAAGAAAATGGTGTGGGGCGGCATGCTTCTCGCATTCATGGTCATCCGCACCCTGGCGGAGAAGTGGGGGGAGCGGCGGAAGGCGCGGGCGCGGCTGGCGAGGGTCAAGGCGGAGAAGAGGACGGCAGAGTAAATGCATGAAGCGACCGCCTGCTAGGTCATGGAGAAACCGGGCTGCCAGTGTAATGGTTCACCGCCCTTCGCGGGCGGCATGGGAATGGCCGGTTTTGTTGCTTTGGGCGATGATCAGGGTGACGCCGTGGCTGCGGATATAGTCGGCGTATTCCTCGGAAATGCCGTCGTCGGTGATGACCATGGTGATGTCCTCGAGGTCGGCGAGGTGGTAGGAGGTGACGCGCTCGAACTTCGAGGAATCGAGGAGCAGGATCTTCTCCAGGCTGTTCGCGAACAGGGCGCGCTTGATCGGCACCGCCTCTTCGCTATTGCAGGTGACGGACATCTTGAGATGCATGCCGCCGGCACCGAAGAAGAATTTATTGATGCGGTAACGTTGCAGGGTGGTGATGGCGTCGGGACCGGTGAGGATGAGGGAACCGCGGTGGAAGGTGCCGCCGGTCAGCACGATGCGACTTTTCTGGAGCGGCAGAACCGATTCGAAAATGTTGAGGGAATAGCAGAGGATGGTGCGCGGGTCGGAGTCCGAGAGATAGTGGGTCATGCATTCGATGGTCGAGCCGGAGTCGAGGAGGATGACGTCGTGGGGCTGGACCAGGCTGGCGGCGGCCATGGCGATGGCTTCCTTCTGGGCCAGGTTTTTGCTCTTTTCGTTATGCAAGTGATAGGAGCCACGGTCGTTGTCCGAGCGGGTATAGGTAGCGCCGCCGTAGACCATATTAATTTTACCGTCCTTAGCCAGCGCCCGGAGGTCGCGGCGCATGGTCATTTCGGAGACGCCGCACTGTTTGGCCAAATCGCCCACCGGCATGAAGCCATTGCGCCTAAGGAGGAGGAGTTCCTTTTCCATGCGTAACTTTTGATTGCTGTTGGCCATGCTGAATCCTGTCTGTGCGGGCTCGCTGAAGGGAAAAGTCCACCGATTGTAATTATAGCTAATCTCCGGCGGACATAATAATAAAATCAGGCAATACTGCCGCATGATTTTGCTTATTACAATGAACAATTTCCCATCAAATCGCCGGGATTTTCGCTATGCATTGCCAAAATCTGGCAAACTATCAAAATTTTGGTGTAACTTTAACATAATCAAACTTGACTTGGGATTCATATAATCTTCTCTGCCACATTCTAGCAAAAAGTCAAAATAATATTGCATGGTCATGCTTGACTTTTAACAAAAATGATGTACTGTTACCAAGTCGGGGAGAAATACCCCACCTCGCCTATATTCACGCTGACTTGCCTGTCAAACCCTGGCCTAAAAGCCCTGCCCTTTCCAATCAGATGATTTCCCTTATGGGGAGCGGTGTAAAAACGTATCGCGATGACAGCAATAGTTCATTTTCCCCTCATGAATCACCCAAATGGAGTCCTCCATGCTATGCACCCTCAATGAAATGCTGCCTCATGCCAGGAAACATCATTACGCCGTTACCGCCTTCGACTACGTCTCCGATCTTTTCGTTCGCCCCATTCTCGACGTCTGCGAGGCGAAACGCGCTCCGGTCATCCTGGCCGCCTTGCCCCACGACTTGAAGGGACGGGGTTTGGTTTACATGGCCGGGCTCGTCCAGGCAGTCGCCGCCTCATACACCATTCCCATCGCCCTCCACCTCGACCACTCGACCAGCTTCCAGTTGGTCAAGGATTGCATCGACGCCGGTTTCACTTCGGTCATGTTCGACGGTTCGCACCTGCCGTTTGCCGACAATATCGCCAAGACTCTCGAGGTGGTCGAATACGCCCATGCCCGCGGAGTCACGGTCGAGGCCGAATTGGGGTTTGTCGCCGGGAGCGACCTCGAGGGCGGCGACACCGGGGACATCCGCCTGACCGAACCGGACGAGGTCGAGCGTTTCGTCGCCGAAACCGGGGTGGACGCCCTGGCCGTGTCCATCGGCACCGCCCACGGGGTCTACAAGTCGAAACCGACCTTGGACATCAAGCGCCTCGGTGAAATCAAGGCCATTACCGAAGTGCCCTTGGTCCTGCATGGCGGTTCGGGAACCCCCGAGGATCAATTGGTCGCGGCGATTCAAGGCGGCATCACCAAACTGAACATATACGCCGACATGCGTATGGCGCTAAATTCCGCCATGCCGAAGGCGGCCGCCATTGCTGCCAAGCGGCAGGACGAGATTCCCGACAAGGTGTTCGCGCCAATCTACGAGGCGATGCAGGTGGAAGCGGGCAAGAAACTCGAGTTGACCATGAGCACGGGACGGTATTGATTGAAGTTGTACAAATATTGGACAATTAGTACCTTTTGTGGAAGCGGTTCCCGCAAATGTGGCGTTACTGAACAACCTCGCGCGGCTGAAACAGATTCCCCACGCGCTTATTTCCGAAACATTTGCTTTCGTTTATTGGCTATAGACAAAAAAGCCCTCTTCTCCCAGGCAGTTCCTAGGCGGAACCGCCAAATGGGGTTTTCTGTCCTTAACCAGGGCGGAACAGGGCCGACTGGAGAGACCATGCGCGCGCTGGCTATCGGGGACACGTTCATTCCTGCCGAAGTGATGGATAAGGGACTCGAAGGGCTGAGGGCTCTCGGGCACGAGGTGGTGGTCCGGCATTGGGCCCACGCCGACTTGGCTGGACTCCAGGCCGACAATTTGATCGTGGAACAGCAAGGCGCCAATGCCATCAAACTGCCGGAGAACCTGACCGCCGACATTGAGAATTACGACATGCTGATTGTCCAGTTTGCGCCAGTCGGCGCCGAATTGATTCGGCGGGCGAAAAAACTGCGTTACATCGGGGTGCTGCGGGCCGGCACGGAAAACGTCGACGCGGCGGCGGCCAAGGCCGCCGGGGCGGAAATCATCCCCACTCCCGGCCGCAACGCCCGCGCCGTGGCCGAGTTCACCGTCGGCATGATTCTGGCGGAAATCCGCAACCTTGCCCGCGGCCACGCCGCGCTGAAGGCCAACCGGTTCCGCAAGGACTTCGCCAATTCCGCCTGCATCCCCGAGCTTCTCGACAAAAAGGTCGGCCTCATCGGCCTCGGCCATATCGGCGGATTGGTCGCGAAATTCCTCTCCGCCTTCGACTGCCGCATCCTGGTCTACGATCCCTATCTGAACCAGGTTCCCGCCGGTATGACCAAAGTCGCCACCCTGAACGAACTCCTCGCCGAAGCGGACATCGTCAGCATGCACATGCGCCTGACCGACCAGACCCGCCACATGATTGGCGCCGCCGAATTGGCGCTGATGAAGCCGGGCGCCTACCTAATCAACACCGCCCGCTCCGGTCTGATTGACGAGAAGGCGCTGGTGAAAGCCCTCCAGGAGAAGCGCATCATGGGCGCCGCGATTGACGTGTTCGAGAACGAGCCCCTGCCGGCCGACGACCCAATCGTCCAGCTGGACAACATCACGATCACTCCGCACATGGCGGGTTCGACCCAGGACGCCTTCAAGAATACGCCGAAGCTGTTTTGCGACCGGTTCATCAACAGCAAGCTGCACGGAGGTTGAATATGACGAAACGCTATTATCTCGGCCTTGACAACGGCGGCACCATGACCAAGGCGGCGATTCTGGATTTGGGAGCCAGGGCGATAACTGCCACGGCGGCGCACAAAACCGAACTCCTTCTCCCGGACTTGAACCGCACCGAGAAAAATTTCGAGGACATTTGGCAGGCCAACGTGAAAGTGATTCGGGAAGTTTTGGCCCAGACCCGCATCAATTCCTCCGAAATAGGCGGCATTGCCATCACCGGCCACGGGAACGGCCTTTACCTCTCGGACGCCGACGGCCGCCAGACCAGGAACGGCATCGTCTCCACCGACACCCGGGCCGACAGCTACGCCGACAACTGTCGCCGCAGCGGCCGCTTCGCCCGGAATCATCCGAAGACCACCCAGTCCATCTGGGGCGGTCAGCCGCCGATGCTACTCGAGTGGCTGAAGGACCACGAACCCGAGGTTCTACAGCGGACGAAGTACATATTCCTAATTAAGGACATGCTCCGTTTCCGCATGACCGGGGAAGCCTACTCGGAGCGGACGGAAATGTCCGGAGCGCACCTCCTTAACAACCGGACCGGGCAGCTCGACGACAGCATCCTGGAAACGTACAACCTGCTGGACCTCAAGGACAAGATTCCACCGCTCCGCAATTCCCACGACTGTTGTGGCCATGTCACCCGCGAGGTGGCGGAGATGACCGGCCTCGCCGCCGGCACCCCGGTCTACGGCGGCATTTTCGACACCAATGCCTGCTGCATCGCCTCGGGGGTGGTGGATTCGTCCCTTGCCAGCATCATCGGCGGCACCTGGAGCATCAATCAGTATATCAGCCGCACCCCGGTCATCGAGCCGGATCTGTTCATGAACATCCTCTACTGCATCCCGGGCTGGAATTTGGTCCTGGAAGCCAGTCCCACCGGTGCCGGCAACCTGGAGTGGTTCGTCACCAAGGTGCTGCCGGACGCCGCGGAACTGTGCGCGATGCGCGGGGAAAGCATCTTCGCCTACTGCGAGCGGAGAATCGCCGAGACGAAGCCCGACTCCTCGGTCATTTTCGTCCCCTATATTTTCAGTTCCCATTCCTCCGGCGTCGGCGCCGCCTGCTTCATGGGCCTGAAGTCCTTCCACGGCATTGCCCATATGGTCCGGGCGGTTTACGAAGGCATCTGCTTCTCGCACCGCTACCATCTGGAGCGCCTCCGGGCCTTCGGCGACACTTCCGAACGCATCCGCATCTCCGGTGGCGCCGGCAAATCGAAGGTCTGGCTACAGATGTTCGCCGACGTCATCGGGCGTCCCGTGGAGACCACCCACGGCGAGGAATTGGGGATTCTCGGCACCTTGATGAGCGCGCTGGTCGGTTCCGGCGTGTTTCCCGGATACGAGGAGGCAGTGCGGGCGCTCGTGAAGGTCAAGGATGTCGCGGAGCCGAATCCGGCCGTGCACGCGGCTTACCACGAAAAATTCGCCCGCTACAAGCAACTGGTGGGCACGAAGGATCTTCTGGTTTAAATACGCGGCAACGAGCCGCATTTTATGATGGGTCTGACAGGAGGATTATCATGGCAAGTTTGAAACTCCGCATTTTGGGCGTATGCCTGGCGCTGGCATTCACCCTGACCGCGGCTCCGCGCGCGTTTTCCGGGGAAAAAGATGTGAACCTGGCCCAGGTCGCCTGGGGGCTGGACGACATTTTCTTCCAGACCGTCCAGGACGGCGTCAAGTACAAGATGGAACAACTCGCCAAGGCGAACGGCTACAAGTTCGAACGCAACCTCAAGGGTTCGAACGACCCCGGCCAACAGGTCAACATGCTTGAATCGATGCTGGCCCTCAACCCCAACTTCATGGTCTTCTGCTCGGTCGACTCGAACCTTATCGGACCGGTCAAGCGCTACAATTCCCGCAACATCCCGGTGATTTGCAACAACGTCACCATCTACGGCGGCAAGCACACCTTCGTCGCCTTCGACAACGTCATCGCCGGCCAGACCTGCGCCAAGACCATGATCCGCCTCCTCTCCGAACGCTACGGCCCGAAGCCCGAAGACTGGATCAAGGCCGGCGGCGTCATCGTCCAGCTCACCGGCGACCTCAAGATGTCGGCGGCCCAAGAGCGGAAAAAAGGCTTCGAAGATATCATGAACCCCATTATCGCCGCCAACCCCGGCCTGAAATTGGTCACTGAAGAAGCCAAGTGGAACGCCGACATCGCCTACCGGGCCATGACCAGCTTCCACACCCAGTACGGCAAGAAGCTGATCGCCGTCTACACCCACGACGACACCTCCGCCATCGGCGGCGTCTGGCCCGCCATGGCCGCTTCCGGCCGCGGCTTCCTGACCGATCAGGACGGCCACGTCGTCACCGTCTGCATCGACGGCACCACCGCCGCCCTGAAGATGGTCCGCGAAAAGAAATTGGACGCCATCTGCGTCCAGCCCGCCTGGGGCGAAGGCGAAGTTGTCGCCATGCTCATCGACGCCATCAACCGGAAGGGCGACAGCGCCATCGCCAAGGTCGGCGAAAAGCTCTGGACCAACGAAACGCGCCCCTTCATCATGGATCTGATTCCCGATCAGTTCACCGCCGAAGAACACGCCAAGGGCGGCAAGCCGGTCTGGGCGCCCGTGGAAGTCTGCGAGGGGAAAGTCGCCTTCGGTTCCTGGGACGGCGTCTGGTACAAGACCAATTCCACCTCGGTCGTTCCCTTCGACTACCCCGCCGACTCCAAGCTCCTGTGGGGCAACTTCTGGGGTTTCCTGAAGGAAGGCAAATGGCCCTGGGACAAGTAAACCAACAACCGCTTTTGCGGGAAACGATCCCGCAAAAGCGGCATGATTACCAGGCTATACGCTACACGCTATGTTAGTGGGACAAGTCAACCCATAATCAAGCCACAAAGCAACTTTCAAGGGAATCGGGCAGCGGTTTGCCCGATTCCCTTGCAACGTCCACAGAAAGGCGCATCCCCATGCCGCCGGACACATCCGAATCCCTACGCATCAGCAAAATTTCCAAGCGCTATCCCGGCGTGGTGGCGCTGGACGAAGTGGATCTGGTCCTGAGAAAGGGCGAAATCCACGGTCTCGTCGGCAAGAACGGCGCCGGCAAGTCCACGGTCGTGAAGGTCATCTACGGCGTCACCAACGCCGACGCCGGGACCCTCGAGGTCCGCGGCGCCGACGGCCGGGTGGTCGCGGCCGACCTCGCCAGCCACAGCCCCATCCGGGCGCGGGAAATGGGCGTCTACATGGTCCCCCAGGAACCGGTGTTCGCGTTGGACCTCTCCATCGAGGAAAATTTCTTCATGGCCGAACCGCTGATGAAGGGCATCTTCAGCATGGACCGGAAGGAAATGCGCGAACGCACCAGGAAGTGCATGCGGGACTTCAACCTCACCTTCTCCCCCGACACAAAAATCAAGGACGTCCCGATGGAGGACCGGCACCTCCTCTACACCGCGCTGGTGGTCGACCTGTTCCCCAGCGAAGTGGTGCTCCTGGACGAAGTCACTTCGGCACTTCGGAAGGACAAGTGCGACATCCTCTTCGCCTACCTTAACCGAATCAAGCACGAAAAAGCCATCGTCCTCATCACCCACCGCATCAAGGAAGTGCTGGAATTCTGCGACGTGGTGACGGTCTTCAGGAACGGCCAAAAGATAGTGACGGACAACACCAAAAATCTCGACGCGCAAAAAATGGCCAACCTGATCGTCGGCGAAAACGTCGAGATTCCCAAATTCGAGGCCGCCAGCTACATCGACTACGCGACCAACCCTAAACCGATCCTGATCGCCGAGAACCTACGGAAAGAGCCGTATTTCCACGACATTTCCTTCACCCTGCACGAGGGGGAAATCCTCGGCATCACCGGCCTGGTCGAATCCGGCGTCACCCAGGTGCTCCGTTCCGTTTCCGGCGTGGGCGTCCTGGATAGCGGCCGGGTCCTTTACCAGGATCAGCCGCTGCCCAGCGGCATGATCCCCAAGCAAGCCCTGGCCCGCGGCATCGCCTACGGCACGAACGACCGGCTTAACGAGGGTAATTTCCCCGACCTCGACATCATGGACAACATCAATGCCTGCGTCTGGCCCCGCCTGACCCGTCCCCCCTTCGGCTTTATCAGCCGCACCGGGGAGAGGGAAAATTACGACGTGGCGATCAAGAGCTTCAACCTGAAGAGCCATTCCCCCCACGCCGGCATCCTCACCCTTTCCGGCGGCAACCAGCAAAAATCCATTCTCACCCGGCTCATCGCCACCGACGCCTCGGTCTATATTTTCGACGAGCCGACGAAAGGCATCGATGTCGGCGCGGTGTACGAGATTCTGCGTTACCTTCGGGAAAACATCATCAGCGGCAACCGCGGCGTCATCGTGAACCTGTCCAGCATCGAGGAATTGATGCTGATTTGCGACCGGGTCATAACCGTCGTGGACGGCCGGGTGGCGGCGGAATTCCGCCGGAACAAATTTTCCGAGGACGCCATTTTCCGTTCCATCCAGGGCGTGGGCTGAAGCGGCACGCTTCCGGTTTCGCCTTGGGACAGCAGGGTTCATCGACAACAGGAGAGGCGCATCATGAAGATCCGGCATTACTTGGCGCTCGCATTCACCGACTATGTGGTGTGGGTGCTCTTGGCCATACTCATTTGCTGCGGCTACCTCATCGAGCCGCGTTTTATCGTACCCTCGAATATACTTAACATCATCAGCTTCACCACCCCGCTCGCCATGATGGTGTTCGGCCTGTCCCTCCTCCTGATGATCGGCAGAATCGACCTCAGCCTGGAATCGACCTACGCCCTCGCCCCCATTTTCGCCAACCTGCTGGTGATGAAATGGTGCCCCGGACTTCCCGACTACCTGGCGGTGCCGATTTGCCTCATGGTCGGGGCGGCCATCGGCCTGTTTAACGGCTTCCTGTCGGTGAAGCTGGGGGTAAGCGACTTTCTGGTCGGCCTGGCCATGCTGATCCTGCTGCGGGGCATTGTCAAATTCCTCATTCCCGAGGGGCTCTATTCCCTGCCGGATTCCTTCATGTATCTGGGCGGCGAACGCCTTATTGACGGCGAATTCCCGGTCACCATCATCGTGCTGGTTATAGTATTCCTCTTCTTCTATCTATTGACCAAAAAACGTCCCTTCGGCCGGCAGCTTTTGGCCACCGGCTCCAACCGCGAAGCCGCCTTCATAAGCGGCATCAATACCAACCGGGTGCAGATCACCGCCTTCGTCATCGCCGGCGCCCTGGCGGCCTTCGCCGGCATGATCGCTTCCGGCCGGCAGTATTCCTGCACCAACGGCATGGGCGAAGGTTACATCATGATTGTCCTCGCCGCGGCGGTTCTCGGGGGCGTGGTCATGACCGGTGGGCGCGGCACCATTTTGGGGGCTCTCGGAGGTGCTTTGGTTTTGCAGACCCTCGAGAATATCCTGACCCTGTCCGACGTCAACCCCTTCCTGCAGGACGCGGTGTTCGGGTTCATCCTACTGGCCGCCATCGTCTTCCAGGGCGTCCGGGTCGCGACCAGTAAGCGCCATTGAGCGTTCCTTTCCTTTTGCCAAACTTCAGGAGCGAACATGACAAAAACCATGAAAGCGGTCAAGGCGTACGCGCCCAAGGATTACCGTCTCGAGGACGTGCCGGTCCCGAAGCTCCTTCCGGGCGAGGTGCTGATGCAGGTCGCGGCTTGCGGCATCTGCGGCAGCGACATCCACTGTTTCCACGGAGCACCGTCCTATTGGGGAAACGCCGCCATGCCGCGTTGGGTCAAGCCCCCCTTCACCCCCGGCCACGAATTCTCCGGCGTGGTGGCGGATCTTGACGACCAGGCCCGGGCGAAATGGGGCATCGAAAAGGGCGACCGGATCGTCGTCGAGCAAATCATCCCCTGCAACGACTGCCTCTACTGCCGCGAGGGCGACTACAATCTTTGTTCCGTCCACAACATGTACGGCTTCCACGCCGGGGTCGGCGACGGAGCCTGGGCGGAGTACTGCCGCCTCGGGGTTTCGTCCCTGATTCACAAAATTCCCGACAGCCTTTCCCTCGAGGACGCCGCCACGGTCGAGCCGCTGTCCTGTTCCCTGCACGCTTTCGAGCGGGGCCAGGTCCGCCTTTCCGACGTGGTGGTGGTGGCCGGCACCGGCACTATCGGCGGCTTCATCGTGCAGTTGGCGCGGCTCGCCAATCCCCGGAAACTGGTGGTCATCGACATCATGGACAAGCGCCTCGAACTGGCCAAGCAGTTCGGCGCCGACCTGGTCATCAATCCTAAAACCGAGGACGCGGTCGCGAAAGTCCTCTCCCTCACCAACGGCTACGGCTGCGACGTCTACTACGACGTGACCGGCCACCCGAGCGGAGTCACCCAGGGCTTGGCGATGATTCGCAAAAAGGGCCGCTTCGTCGAGTTCAGCGTTTTCAGCGAACCGACCACGGTGGATTGGTCGATTATAGGAGAGAAGAAGGCTATCGAAATCCGCGGCGCCCACCTCGGCCCGTACCTCTACCCGGCCGCAATCGATCTGTTGTCTTCGGGTCGGGTGACGACCAAGGGTCTCCGGACCGGCACCTTCAAGCTGACCGATTTCCAGAACGCCTTGAAAAAATCCGAAGACACCTCCGTTTCCATCAAGAATCTGTTGATTCCCTGATGGACGCGGAGGCATTAACGCGGCTGAAGCATGAACGCAGCCGAAGGAGGGCGGTATGCGCTGCATCCTGGTGTTTGACGTCGGTACCGGCGGAGTGCATGTGAACCTGGTGGACGTGAACGGCAAGTTCGCCGGTTCGGCCTACGAGGAAATCCGCTACGACTACCTGGCCGACCACAACGGCTTGGAATGGGATCCGCCCTCTTCTTGGGAAAAAGGGCTGGCGGCGGCGGCCCGGGCGCTGGCCGAATCCGGAGTTGACCGGAATGAGGTCGTCGCCGTCGCCGTCACCAGTCAGCGCCACGGCATGGCATTCACCGACGAGGGGGGGAAGGTTTTTCTCGGCACGCCGAACCTCGACGCCCGCTCGCGGGAACAGGTCGACGCCCTGTCCCGCGAATTCTGCGAAAAAGTGTACGATCTCACTGCCCGCTGGCCTGACGTTTATTTCCCGGCCTTGCGTCTCCAGTGGCTGAAGGACAATCGCCCCGGCGACTACCAGCGGGTCACCCGCGCCTTGATGGTGAACGAATACTTCATCTACCGCCTGACCGGGCGCATGTGTTCGGAGTGGACCAACGCCGCCGAGACCATGCTCTTCGACGTCGGCCACTTGGCCTGGTCCGACGACATGCGGAAAATTTTCGGCTTCGAGAACGTTCTGCCGAACGATCTCATCGCACCCGGGGACATCGCCGGGACCCTGCGGCGGGACATCGCCGACCAGCTCGGACTACCGCAACTGCCGGTCGTCGCCGCGGTTTCGGACACCCA
Source organism: Planctomycetota bacterium (assembly GCA_031548865.1). Taxonomy (GTDB): domain Bacteria; phylum Planctomycetota; class SZUA-567; order SZUA-567; family SZUA-567; genus JAJBSZ01. The sequence continues at coordinate 17,182 of JAVBQR010000034.1, read as the reverse complement.
GGCCGCGGCCTTGGGCTCCGGCATGGTCCAGGTGGGGGACGTGGTGGCGGTCAACGGTTCGACCACTCCCGTGTTGATGATAGAGAACCACTTTCTCAAAGATCCCAAGCGGCGCATTTGGACGGATCCCTATCTGAAGGATTTGTGGATTCTGGAAAGCAACTGCCTCCAAAGCGGCATGGTGCACCGCAAGCTCATGGATCATCTTACCAGCCTCATCCGCATGCTGCCGGGGCAGGAGCATTTCTCGCGCGGCGAATTATATTCCCTCCTAGAGAAGCTGGAAGGTTCCACCAACGGCGTCGTGTCGTTTTTCGGTTCGCGGCGTTTTCACGTGTCCCGGACGGAGAGCCGCCGCTATCACATCACCTTCCCCAACGAAGAGACGAATATTTTTGCCGCCATCCTTCCTTCCTACATGGAAAACCTCGCCTTCGCCGTGGCGGCCAACCTGGAACAGCTCGAGGAAATCAGCGGGCGGGAAGCCCAGACCATCTGCCTTACCGGCGGCGGCAGCAAGAGTCGCCACTTCCGGCGTCTGGTGCCGACGCTCCTTTCCGGCCGGCGGGTCAGAGTGACCCGCGAGCTGGAAACCACTTCCCGCGGCGCGGCGTTGCAGGCCTGGGTGGCGGTAGGCGAATTCCCCGGAGTGGTCGAGGCGGTGGCGGAGATGGCGAAGGAAGGCTGGTACGAGGACTTGCCGCCGGAGACAGTCCCCGGAATCGAGGAGCGGTACGGCATGTGGAAGGAACTCTTCGGATAGGGCCAAGGAAAAGGAGCGCCTGCGTCATGAATAGAAAAATGCTGTTACTGGCTGAAATGGACGAACCCACCTTGGCCAGAATGGAAAAGGAATTCACTATCGTCAAATACGGCAGGGCGACCGGGGATTCGCACGCCTATGTCGACGAGGATACGGTTCTTCGCCTGGTTGTGGAAACACGCCCGGAAGTCGCGGTGGTGGAACTTGAACCCATGACGGAGCGGGTCATCACCGCCGCCGCTCCGGAACTGAGGCTCATCGCCTGCAGCCGGGCGACCCCCACGAACATCAACCTCGCCGCTTGTTCGCACCATGGCGTCCTGGTCACGAATGCGCCCGGCCGCAACGCCAACGCGGTTGTCGAGATGACCCTCGGGCTCATTTTGTGCCTGGCCCGTTTCATTCCCCAAACCCACCACGAGATAAGATGCCGCCGCCTCACCCTGCCCCCGGGAACGCCGGTGGACCGGAAGGACATTCTCTGGCAGCATCCCGATTTGGTGCTGAATCCCTACCGCCTGTACCGGGGCATCGAGGTGGAGGGCCGTCGGCTTGGTCTGGTGGGATTCGGCATCATCAGCCGCCTGCTTTCCCCGAAGGCGGCGGCACTCGGATTGGAGATTATTTCCTACGATCCCTTTGTCGCTGCCGAGGAAATGGCCAACTACGGCGTTGCCAAAGCCGAGTCCCTGGACGATCTGTTGGCCGCGGCCGATTTCGTCAGCCTGCACGCCAAGCCCACCCCGAAAACCCTCGGCATGATCGGCGCGGCAGAATTCGCCCGGATGAAGCCGGACGCCTATTTCATCAACACTTCGCGGGGAGCCCTGGTGGATCAGGACGCCCTGGTGCAGGCGCTCCGGGATCGCCGCATCGCCGGGGCGGCCCTGGACGTCTACGATTACGAGCCGCAGTACCATGATTCGCCGCTGTTGGAACTGGACAACCTGATCCTGACCCCGCATATCGGCGGAGCCACCAAGGACGTGACCCGCCACCAGTCGCGCATCCTCGAGGCCAACATCGTTGCCTATCTGTCCGGCGTCACACCGCCCAATCTGGCCAGCCGGTAATCACCGCCTGGCGCTTCATTTCTCACGCACCACCCGGTTCTGCCCGAACCAATCAATCCGCTCTCCCAAACAAAGCCGGCCGTATTCGCCGTCGAAACCGGGCTGGAAGGAAAAATCTCCTTCCGCCACCTGGACGACGGCCTTTAAGGCCGCCTCGGGAAGAAGCCCCGCGAAAGCGGCGCGAATCTCCCCCGGCGTCCGTTCCCACAAGGCGATTTCGGTTCCGGTCTTGGCGACGATTTGCTGGAAAAGCCCGAGAACCTTCCTGCCGCTCACGCTTTTCACGCCAAGTCCGGCGGCAAGCACTTCGACGAGGGGAACCAGCCGCCGGCCGGTTTGCCGCGGTTTGACGGCTCCGATTTTCCGTGCCCCGGCCTTCCCTCCTTGCGTTTCGGAAAGGTAAAGCACCCGATCCAGCACTCCCACGGTAAGTTTTTTCCCGCACACGGGACATAGCCCGTCCGCCGGCGCGAGGCCGGGCGAGTAATAGCAATAACCTTTGCCGTGGCCTTCCAGGCCGGCCCGGTGACCGGTGAGGAAAAACCGCCCTTCGGCAGGATTGAACTCGGCGGTGTAAGCCACTTTGCCGCCCCGTAGCGACCGGACTATTTCCTCATATGAAGGCGTGGAAATTTCGACCGCGGTGAATTCGCGACCGACCCGGTTCAAGGCTCCGGAGTGGCAGTCGGAATTCGAGACCAGGGTCTTGCCATCAAGTTCGGGGATTAAACCAAGGAGCTCGGGGTCGGACGACAGGCCGGTTTCGAAGGTACTGATCCGCGCGGCGAATTCCCCAAAAACTTCCGCCAGGCGATCCACAGGATGGTCGGAACCGTACACGCCTTGCGGGGTCATCACGTGGGCGGGGATGACCATGAGGCCGGGGTCGACCCGCAGGAGTTCCGTGAACTTCTCCGCCACGTCGGCGGCGTCGGCGCATTTCAGGAACGGGCGCCCCATATCGACCTTCACTTCCCATTTCACCAAGAGGCGCAGCGCTTCCTTTGCCGCCGCGAAGCCGGGAAAGAGCAAAACAACGTGCGTCCCCTTGCGTCCCCCGGAAGGCACCGGAGAAGTGACGATGATTTCCGTCTGCATAACGAAGCGGGCCGGCGCGAGGGAACGGTCGGCGCCCGCCAGGGCGAACAGCCCCGGTTCCTTTTCCGTAAGTTGGTTGGACAGCTTTTCCAGCCAAGCCGGCTGGAGGCAGTCGCCGACCCCGAAGAGATTGATCCCTTTCAGGGCCATGGTCCGGGCGACGTCGGCGAGGGAAATGTCACCAACCCCGCCGGCGTAACCGCTGTGGCTGTGAACGTCGATAACGTAACGCATGTTTTCCGGGTCACTCCTTATCGGTACGTCTTTTTCCTTCCAGCGCCTCTTCCAGAAGTAGCGGCTCCTCTCCGGTCAGTTGTTCATGATAACGGAAAGCCCACAGGGCGCGGCGGAAATACAGGTTCGCCTCGGCGCTTTCGCTCTGGTTTTCGAGTTCCTCCGCCGTCTCCAAGGCGCGTTCACCGATTTCCACCAGGCTTTGGTGGGCACCTTGGTCGTTCGCGTTCGGAGAGGAGAAACAGCCGGGGATTATGGCGACACAAAGCAACAGGAGGGGTAGAAGCAATCGAAACGACCACCACGCCGGAACGAACGGGCTTCGCCCCGTCCTTCCGCCGGTGATTTTCCCCGTCTGTTCGCCCCAGGCTAAGCGCCGATAAATACGCATAGGTTTAAATTGTGGCGAATTATGCAGTAAAAGGCAAGAGGAGGTAAAATTTCCTCACAGCCACAGGCTGAATTAACCGATACATTAATCATGGACTATTGTGACCTTTTTCGCCCCCTATTTTCCTACGCCACCCACCTGACCCTGGCGCTCGAACGCCGGCCGGGAGCGGTTTCCGAAAATCAAGTCAAGCTGGATCTCGCCCAGATTATCCGAGGCGTTCGCGCCGCCGCCGGCGGTGATGCGCATTTCGAATACGCCTGGTTCGCGGCTGCCTGCTGGCTCAAGGAAGTGTTGCTTAAATACCCGGAAACCCGGGCAACGGCAAAATCGGTGCCGCTGGCGGACAATTACGAAGCGGAGTTCTACCAGCGTCTGAACCGCTTGCTTTTGGCGGCCCGCAACCGGCTGATAGAGCGCGAGCTGGTGCGGCTCTACCGGCAATGTCTGGACTTGGGCTTCGAAGGATATTACGCGCGGCCGGGATTTGCATCGGACAGGGAGAGGTATCTGGCTTGCTGCCGGGAAGTATTGGCCGAACCGATGGGAAGGAACGCGAAACACGCGGAGCCGTCCGGTGTCGGAACGGAAGCGAACCTGCCGCCGGATAATAAGGGACGGCTCGAAGGACCGGGTTTGTTTCTCCGTACGGCGGGCTGGATTATTCCCCCGCTCCTGCCGGTGGCGCTTTACTTCCTTTTTGCGGATCGCCTCAGCCAATTATGCCGGGGAATTCTAGAGTGAGGGCTAGTCACATGCAGAAACTTCGCGCCCTCTACCATTTCGCCGCCTGCGCCGGCAAGTGGTCCGCCGTCTTCGCCGCCTCCCACCTCACCATCCGCCACCTTGGCCTCCCCGACACCCGAACCATTCCCCTGGCCCTCGCCGCCGGTAGCGCCGTCATAATCGGGAAACAGATCTATAAAACCGGGAAAAACCAACCCGGCCACTACCCGACCAACCATCCCCCCAGCCGCAAGACGACCGCACGCACCGCCCTGCCGCGCCACCCCTTTCTCCTTCTTCTCAACCCCCCGGACAGCGCCCCGCCACCTTCCCTGACGCGAGACCCGACCTGGTTCGCCGCCCCAAACGAAACCACTGCGGACTATGCCGCCGAGGCCTCCGGCGCCGACGATCGCTGGCGGCATTTTCTTGAACAACTCTCGGGCGGGCGAAGTGCCGATTTCTTTTTTGGCACCGCCATCATCCTCGACACCAGCCGCTTGCTCCATTCCACTCCCGCCACTCTCCTGCGCGATGCCGCCGGCATCCGCGAGCGGCTCCTCGATCTGCACCGCGCCGCCGGGAAAAATCCGCCGGTATATCTCGTCGTCGACAATCTGGACATCCTCTACGGCCTTCGCTCCCTCATCCTCGCCACTCCCGCCAGACGCCTCGCCCAGCCGCTTGGGGCAATCAGCGATCCGAACCTGGAAAATCGCCCCATCGCCATTGTCAAAGCCGCACACGCCGAAGCGCTTGTCGATCTCCTGGATAATGCTACTTCCACCCCTTCCCTGGATCCCGCAGCCGTGGCGGCGAGTTTGCAGGCACCGGACGAGTTCAAGCGCCTGGAAGTGCCTTTGACCCGTTTCGCTGAAGTATTGTTCGACCACTCCACCCTTTCCGAAAGCTTACGACTGGAATACCGCTACCTCGGCAATGATGATACTGAACCAAGGGACGAAATTCCCCCCGCCCCGCGCCTGGGCGGGCTGTTCTTCACCGCCTCCTGCCCCGGAGCCGTAACTCTGCCCCCCCTTCTCGGCGAGCTGGCAGGTTTCCTCGAAGCCCCCGAACCGCAGCCGGATTCGACCTCATGGTTCGCGCGGGATCTTTTCGCCCACACCCTGCCGGCCGACGCCGCCCGGAAAAAAGGCAAGATAACGGCGACGCGCGCCAGGACAAAATTCCCCGCCGCCGTCGGCTGGCTCACCGCCGCCTGCCTGGTATTATCGGGATTGCTCACCTGGTCGTTTCTGGAAAACCGCCAAGCTCTGCTGCGCCTTTCCGCAGGCTCCCCAGCTCCGGAATCCGCCGAAGAGTTGGGCGACTATTTGAACCTGGCTGCGAGCGCCCGGGCTTTGTCGTCCTCTTTCGTCCCCGCTCATTTCGGCCTTAGCCAAACCCGCGAGCTGGCGGACGAAATGCAACGCCGCTACGTGGAAAGCTATTACGATCTTAAGACCATTCCCGCCATCGAAAGCCTGCAGGATAGCGTCATCGCCGCCACCGACCACGCGGATCCGGCGGTCATCGGGAACACGCTACTTATGCTGATTATTCTTAGGGAAAGCATAATCGGCGGGGAAGGCCCCGGCGGCGACGAGGCCTCCGACCCACTTCTGGCCATCGCCGAAACGAAAGGGCTGATCGCCCGTAACGATCTGCGCCAACTCGCCGCCTTCTCCGATTGGGCAGGCGACCGCACTTGGCTTGGGGACGCCCACGTCGCCCTCCGACGGCTGGAGGCGAACCTTCTGGATAACGCCAATCGCGGCGATCCATCCTGGCTATGCGCCTGGTTGGCTGGCATTCCCGGTTTGGAAGAAGCGCGCCTGGACAGCATTTTCGAAGGGAATGGGCAAAGGACCGGACCGAAAACCGCCATTCCCGCCGCCTTCTGCCGTGACGGCTTTCAAATCGTGGCTGGGCTGATGGCGCGAATGGCTGAGCCGGGGGAAAATGACCGGCGCCGCCGCTATCTGAGCCGGTATAAGCGTCAAGCCCTGGAAGTATGGCGACAGGCGGCCACGGAGTTATTTGCCGGCGGGCGGGAGTTCATCGCCGATGCGGATTTGCGGGAGGGCATCCAGCAAGCGGTCCGCCGGGACGATCCCGCCGCGCGTTTCGCCGCCCTGGCATGCCGGCATCTCCTCCCCATGATGGAAGCAACCGAAGCCGAGACTGAACCGGATTTCCTCTGGCTGGCCGAATACGCGCGGCTTTCGGGCCTGGCCGGGGCGAACCCTTCGTCACCGGCGTCACGACTAGCCGAGGATGAGCAAAAAGCGCATCACGGGGAAAGCCTGGCGCTGGCCGCAGGCTTTGGCGCCATGGCGGCCCGGTTCAGCCAAACCATTCGCAATTTGACCGGAGAAATCGGCGAAGAAATTTGGCCCAGCCGCTTCGCCAGCTTTGACCAGGGGCGGAACGCAAATCCGCGCCCGGCACGTGCAACTGGGAGGTTTTTAAAGGCTCCCGACCCAAACTTCGGCAGCGAACTGGCGGTTGAGGAAGACTGGAAAAACTGGCTCGTCCAGCTGAAACGGGTTGGCCTCGCCAGCCATAATGGGTCAGAAAATCTCGCCCAGATTCGGAAAATGTTTGCCGGTTGGCGGGAGCATGCGGCGGCGGCAGGAACGGCGGCGGACGATATTCCCTTGTCCGGTGCCGAGTTTTTCGCCAACCGCCTGCACCGGCATCTGCGCGAATATTCCGGAAGCGGCGGCTGGGACGGTTTGTCGCCGCTTTCGTCCCTGCGGCGTTTCCGTCACCTGCTGATGCGGCAAGCCGCCCTGTCCCTCGATTCGCTCTGGCGGGATTCGGTGTACAATCCGCTCCGGCTGACTTCCGGCAGCGATGCGGTTCGGCGGGAACGGCTGCTTGGCGTCGGGGGATTATTGGAAAAATTCCTCACCGGACCGGCGGCGGGTTTCTGGGATTGGGAAGAGGGGCGGATTGTGAACGCCAGGGGCGAAGGAACGGAGTTTCTCTTTTCGCCAGTGTTCCTTGATTACTGTAACGCTGTTTTGGCCAGAAGCCGGGAGGAGATTCCCGAGTCCTGCGCCATGCTTTTCCGGGTTGATTCGGTGCAGGTGGACCCGGGGGCGAGGGAACGCCCGGAGGCGGTGGAGTTCTTCCTTTCGGGTGTGACGGGAAATAGCGCCGGCAAGCTCCCCGCCGACAAGCGCAGCAGCGACGCGGGATCGGAACAGTCCTTCATCCACCGCAATTATCCGAAAGCACACCAGTTCAATATTTCCCCAGTGGTTCTGGACGCCAATCCCGCTTGTCGAGCCGGGCTGAGGGTAAAATTCCGTTCCTGCCAGGCCGAAGCGGTTTTCGAGGGGGTGGAAGGGGTGAAACGGTTCATCGAACTGTTTTCCCGCGAGGGTGCGATGTTAAGGCCGGAGGCGTTTGGTTTGGAGGGCGGGATGTTATTGAAGAAATTACGGGTGAGCGGGGTGAAAATAAATGGGGAAATTTCCGGAGGCGATGAATTTCTACGTCTGCCCCGTACCTCCTGGCCAACTCCTCCCGAGCGGATCATCTCGGTGGCAAACCCCGACGCGGCGTTCCCGGACAAAGTATTCGGCAAAAAAATCGTTTATTAAAAACCGGCCTGTTTGTAATCGTGGAGCGAGCCATGACCTTCTCCAGTAAAACGTTCCTGCATCACCCCCACGATAATTTGGCTCGCCTGTTCCTCAGTAAAAAATGGCTGTTTGTCGATTTACTCGTCAACTATCTCAGTCCGGAACTCGTTGGGCTCCTGGACTTGGATCGGTTGGTTTACGAATCCCCCGTGGAAGTGGACGGCAATCTTAAAGGACGCCTATCGGACATATTCTACTCGACCGTTTTCAAAAATACCCGGACCCCGCTCGACGTTTTTATTTTCCTGGAACACCAGTCGACTTCGCAGCCTTTTCTCCCGTTTCGCTTCCTCGATTACATTGTCGACGCCTACCGCCGCCTCATCCCCGAACTGGGAAAAGGAGGCCGAAAAAACCAACGCCTCCTCCCCTTCCCCTTGGCAATCATCCTGCATCATGGTAAAATGCCTTGGAAAGGGCCGCTTTGCATGGGCGAATTAGTCGGGTCGGTCCCAGGGTTGAATGCGCAAGTGTTGGACTTCCCGATCCACCTGGTCGATCTGGCGGCGATTCCGACAGACAAGCTAACGGGCGATCCCTACCTGCTGGCGCTTCTCTACTCGTTGCAGGCGGCGTCGGAAAACCGTTTGGCTGAGCGGTTCGAACCGATAATGTCACGCTTGCAGCCGGTCGGCAACGTCGAATACGCCCGCGATTTAATCCAGGGTCTGTTCACTTATTCCGCCGGCCTGTCGTCACCCGTCAACGGCCTGGAGATAGTCGTCAAAACGTTCCATCGGCTGTTTAGCAAAAAGGAGGCCGACACCATGGCGAAAACATTGTTGGATGTATTGCAGGAAGAGGGAAAAATAAAATACTTGGCGGAAGGAAAGGCGGAAGGAAAGGCGGAAGGGAAAGTGGAGACTATAGTCAATATCTTGACTGCCCGCTTTGGTGAAATTCCCGCAACGATGAAAAAGCGCCTGGTTTCATGTTCCGATACGGCCAACCTGGATCGCTTGGCGGTGTATGCGGCGACTTGCGGCACCTTGCGTGATTTCAAACATGAATTTGAAAGCAGCAAAAAAAGCAAAAATTTGGCGGGTTCACTTTGATCGTGACACTCCTATAGCCGCAACGGCTTTTATGTTGACAGGGTTTTCCCTTTAGGTAAATTTAATATACCGATTCGACGCGGCGCGTGCCGCGCCGGTATATTATTGTATGGTAACGCACTAGGCCAAACACCGCCCGAACACCTGCCGAAATCGGTCTGCCGGATTTTAATTACCGGCCGGCAAACTTCGGTACAAGCGCGCCGACGAAGCAAAACCATGACCCAAACCCAAGCCGAACGGAAAACACCGGCGGCCTTGGGAAAAGCGGCGCGGCAAAGGATTCACCCGCGGCTTCGGCCGGGAAGGAAAAGCAGCATGGCAATCGCATCTCTCAAGGACATGATCGAGGCCGGAGTCCACTTCGGGAGCGCGGCATCGCGCTGGAATCCGAGGATGAAGCCTTACATCTTCTCAAAACAAAACAAAATCCACATCATCGACCTCAGGGAAACATTGAAGTCGCTGATCCGCTCCTGGCACTTCCTCGCCCAGACCACCGCGGCGGGGAAACAGGTCCTTTTCGTCGGCACCAAGCGTCAGGCCGCCGACATCGTCCGACAGGAAGCCACCCGGTGCGAATCCTATTTCGTCTCCAACCGCTGGCTCGGCGGCACCCTCACCAACATGAACACCATGCGCCGCCGCGTCACCCGTCTGCAGGAACTGGAAGATTTGGAAACCAGCGGACAGCTCCAGGAATTCTCCAAAAAGATGATTTCCTCCCTCAGCCGCGAAAAGCGGAAAATTTTCCGTAACTTCGAGGGTATCCGCAACATGAAGGACATTCCCGGCGCCATCGTCATCGTCGACCCGGGCACCGAACACATCGCCATCGCCGAAGGCATGAAATTGGGAATTCCCCTCATCGGTCTCATCGACACCGACGATGATCCGAAAAATCTCGACTTCGTCATCCCGGGGAACGACGACGCATTCTGCTCCATCCAGTATATCATCGCGAAGCTCGCCGACGCGGTGATCGAAGGCAAAAAACGCTTCGCCCTGCAGGGGACGGTCAAGCAGCGCGCCGAAGGCCGGGAAGAGGCTCCGGCGGAGAAGGCCAAGGACATCGACACCCCGAAGGACTTCAGCCAGGTGGGCGGCTTCTCCTACGGTGGCGATGAATAGGAATGTGTTTAGCTTGAACTGACGCGCGGTTAACCACCGGCAGGCAAATTGATAACTTTGCAGGAAATCGGGCGGCGGTTGGCTCGATTTCCTGCAAACGTCTATAGAAAGGAAGTTGTGAAATTATGGCCATCGATGCGAAAATGATCAAGGATTTGCGTGAAAAAACCGGCATGGGCATGGTCCAGGTGAAACAAGCCCTGGAGGAAGCCGGCGGCGATATGGAAAAGGCCGAAATGGCCCTCCGGAAACAAGGCCTTGACAAGGCAGCCAAAAAAGCCGACCGCCCCACCGGCCAAGGCGTCATAGCTATCAGCCACCAAGGGAACGAGGCGGCGATGATCGAACTCGCCTGCGAACAGGAACCCACCACCAATAACGACCGCTTCAAAGCGCTGGTCGAGCTCGCGCTCACCACCGCCCTGAAGGTCAAGGCGAAAAACGCCGACGATCTCCTCAAAGCGTCCACCCCGGACGGCACTTTTGCCGATTCCGTGAAGGCGGTCATCGGCGTGGTCGGCGAAAACATTCAACTCCGTAAAGCTTACACCCTTGCCGCTCCGGCCGGTGGCCTCATCGGCTATTACGCGCACTTCAACCGGAAAGCCGGCGCCATGGTCGCCCTTTCCCTGCAAGGGGCCGATCCGGCTCACGCAGCGCTCAAAACCGCCGCGAACGACATTTCCATGCACTCGGTGGCGGCACGTCCCCTCGCCTGGACCCGCGACGCCCTCGACCCGAAGCTGCTGGCGCAGGAAAAGGAAATCATGCTCGAGGAAGTGAAGAACAAGCCGGCGAACATCCAGGAAAAGATCCTGGAAGGGAAATTGACCAAATTCTACGGCGACAAGATTCTCACCGAGCAGGTTTTCGTCAAGGACCCGGACGGCAAGATGACAGTGAAGGAATTCCTCGACAAGGCGGCGAAGGCAGCCGGCGGCAACGCGGTGATTACCGACTTCCAGCGCTTCGAATTGGGCCTGTGAAGCACAGCCGGTTTAACCTTATCATTTACCAACCCTGACCCGAAAGGCCGGATTATTTCCGGCCTTTTTTGCGCAAATGACACGCGGTTTGATTTATTGATGTAACCCGCTTACCGCTTCCGGAGACAAGCATGCCTAACAGCTATTTCCAGCCCGAACTCGAAACCATGTCCCGCGATCAACTCACCGCTCTCCAGGTAGAGCGGTTGAAGCATATTTGCGCATATGTCTGTGAACGGAACCAGCTCTACCGAGAACGCTTCCTACAGGCCGGCATCGAACCCGCCGACATCCGCGACCTGTCCGACCTTGCCAAGCTTCCCTCGATTTCGAAGGAGGATCTGCGGCTGTCGTATCCGAACGGTTTTCTATGCCAGGACCTCCGGAACATCCGGGAAATGCACCAGTCCTCCGGTTCCACCGGGACGCCGATTGCCATGCTGTATACCCAAGCCGACCTGGACCAATGGGCCGAATGCATGGCCCGCTGCTGGGTGATGGCGGGCTGCCGCCCTGGCGACCCGATTCAGATTACCCCGTCGTTCGGCCTCTTCAACGGCGGCTTCGGCATGTACCACGGTGCCCGGAAGGCGGGCCTCTTCATCATCCCCACCGGAGCCGGGAATACCGCGCGGCAACTTAAACTGGCCCGCGATTTCAACACCCGAATCATAACCGGGGTCGTCTCCTACGGCATCCGCATACTTGAGGAACTCCGGGCCGAAGGCAGCGGCAAATTACCCGGGTTGCAACTCGGGGTCTTCGGCGCCGAAACGTTTTCCGACAGCATGCGACAGACGCTGCAGGACGGACTCGGCATCGAACCTTTCGACGTCTACGGCATGACGGAAACGGGAGGCGTGGGCACGCTTGGGCAGGACTGCCCGGACCATTCCGGCCTGCACGTTTGGGAAGACCATTACATTGTGGAAATTCTGGATCGGGACACCAAGGAGCCGGTCCCAGATGGTATGCCCGGGGAATTGTACATTACCTCCCTGACCCGCGAAGCGATCCCGGTCATTCGTTTCCGCACCGGGGACATTACCCGGATTCTCTCCCGGGAACGCTGCGCCTGCGGTCGGACGCATGTGCGAATCGCTTCGGTCACCGGCCGCGTGGACGACATGCTGATTATCAAGGGAATAAACTTCTTCCCGAAACAGGTGGAACAGGCGCTCATGGAAATTCCCGGCGTATTGCCGAATTACCAAATCATCATCGAGGAACGGCAGGGAGTTAAGGATGTGCGGATCAACGTCGAGGCGGACGGCAGCGTCACCGGCTTCACGGTGGAGAAGGTATTGAAGGAGCGCCTCGGCTTTTCGCCCAAGGGGGACGTATTCCCGGCGGGCGGCCTGCCCCGGCAGGAGGGCAAGGCGAAGCGGGTGTTTTACGATTCGGACGTAAAGGAAAAGTAGAGGCCGGACAGGTTGATTTGGCATCCACCGTGGGGTAAAATTCACTTGCAGGGGTGTTCATGAAAACCAGCGTTTATGTGGAGACCTCCGTTATCAGTTATCTGACTTCCCGGGATAGCCGGGATCCGGCGATGTCGGCTAGGCAGAAGTTGACCCGGGAGTGGTGGGAACATGATAGGTGGCGGTATAATCTTGTGATTGGGCAACCGGTATTTGATGAAATCCTTAAGGGTGACCCCGAAGCGGCCCGGCGTCGCATGGCCGTAGCGGAAGTTCTATCGGCACTTCCGGTATCCGACGCGGCTAGACAATTGGCCAATAGATTGGTTGAATCCGGCTTGGTTCCCAAAAAGGAGCGTGAGGACGCCGACCATATCAGCATTGCTTCAATTCATGGCGTGGACTTTCTCATTACCTGGAACTTTACACATCTCAGCAATTGTCATATTAGTAGACAAATAGCCAAATTGATTCGGCAATCAGGTTTCAAGCCGCCCTTTATCACTACCCTGGAAGTCTTGTGGAGGAAACGGAAATGAATGTCAACAACGACGAAGAGGAAGATCCGATTGTAGAGATACGGCGTATCCGTGAAGCTACCGCCGAGGAATTTGATTGTGATGGAGATGCAATGGCGGCATACCTCAGTGCCACTCCACTTCCACCAGGCATGAAGTTTTACGATGGTCCCGGGATTAGATTTAATAAGCCTTTTGCCCCAACCCGAGTGAAACCCATGAGCCCGGACGATTACGAAAAACATAGCGAATCCATTAATAGGCGCATCGAACAGAAAAAGCGGGAGGCTTATGCGGCGGTGCATCACGGCTAAACGACCTGCCGCCGGCAGCATTTTTTATTGCATTCCCCACTTGAAGCGAAGACAATTATTGGAAGCCATGCCGTCAGTTTGGCGGCATGGTTTTTTGTTGCCGTATTTGCCGCATCGACTTTATTTTCACCTATGAGGGGAGATCCGCCATGTCCGTACTGGTCGTGGGTTCCATCGCTTTGGATAAAATCCGTATGCCGGACGGCAAGGTTTACGAGAATGTCCTCGGCGGTAGTTGCAGCTATTTCATTCACAGCGCGCATTTTTTCAATCCGGTGCGGGTGGTCGGGGTGGTCGGCGAGGATTTCCCGCAGCGATTCGTCGACGATTTCCGGAAATGCGACGCCGACCTGGAAGGCCTGAAAACCCTCCCCGGGAAAACTTTCCAGTGGCACGGAACCTACCACAAGGACATGAACAACCGAAACACGGACGCCTTGCACTTTGGCGTCCTGGGCGCATTCGACCCGGTCCTGCCGGCAGCGTACCGCGACACGAAATTCGTTTTCCTGGCCTGCTCCCAACCTGAACTCCAGGCGAAGGTCCTGGACCAACTGGCCGGCCAAGCCTGCGCCGTCGTGGACACCATTGAAATCTACATCAAGGAAAGCCGGGCGGCCCTGGACAAACTCATCCGCCGTTGCCAAGGGATGATCGTGAACGACTCGGAGGCGCGGCTGTTGTCCGGAGAGGATAATCTCGTCAAGGCGGCGGAAGCGATCCGGAAAATGTATGGCCTGGAGTTCTTCGTCCTGAAAAAGGGGGAACACGGCGGGCTCCTCGCCGACGCCAAGGGCGTCGTACCCTTCCCCGCTTATCCCCTGGACAGCATCGCCGACCCGACCGGGGCGGGCGATTCCTTCGCCGGCGGCTTTATGGGGACGTTGGCGCAGGAGAACAGGGTTGACGACCAAACGCTCCGCAAGGCCATCCGCAACGGTACGGCGACGGCGTCCTATGCTTGTCAAGGCCTGGGGAACGCGGCGCTCCTGCCGTTGACCCGCGCGGAAGTCGAGGCGCGGGCGAAGCGCTTCGCGGAGATGACCCGCTTGGGATAACGCATTTGCCACAAATATTAAGGACAAGCCACTCATGGAAGCCCCCACCAGCGTAATACCGGAAGCATCACTCTTCGATCAAGGCGGTCCGGTCATGTATCCCCTGGCCATCGCCGCCGTCATCGGCGTCACCTTCATCATCCACTGCATACTCACTCTGCGCCGCCGCGCCGTCATGTCCCCCCCGCTGGTTCTGGTCGCCGATAACCTCCGCGACCCCAACGAATTCGACGATGCCCTCGCCATCTGTAAACGGGAAGGCGGACCCTTCGCCGCCATCCTCGCCTCGGTCATCGCCACCTACGACCTCGCCCGCGCCGAAGCCGAGGCCATCGTGGAAGGAGCGGGACGACGCGCCATGCACGATCTGTCGCGGGGAACCTTCGCCCTCGAAGTCGTCTCCGGGATCTCCACCATGCTGGGGCTCCTGGGCACCGTTTCCGGCATGTTCAACATGATGATGACCATCAGCCACTCCGGCGTCAAGGATATCGCCGCCATCTCCGGCGGCATCGGCGAAGCCCTCATCACCACCATCGCCGGCCTCGCCATCGCCATTCCCGCCTACATCGCCTACGTTTACTTCAGCCGCCGGGTGGAGGACGTGGTCCTCAATATGGAGGAGTCAGCCATTCACCTTATGGCGCGGATTCGCAACGATTCCGAGAACCAACCCCATGCGAAGTCGGAGAAATTGCCTACAGTTCCTCCGCCATTGGCGCCGAAGTTCAATCCACTGGCCGCACCGGCTCCGGCCGTTTCGGGCATGCTTAAAGCGGCGGCGACCACCCCACCAATGCAGGTGCGGAAAACTGTTTCGGAGCGGATGAACCAGGCGCAAGCGGCGCTGGGGAAACCGGTGCGGGGTGATCCGGCCGGCGCAGCGGCTGCGGCGGCGCAGGAGGCGGGACAATGAAATTCAGCGACCGCAAGCGTTCGGGGTCGTCGGTCATGAACTTGACCCCGCTGATTGACTGCATGTTTTTGTTGATTATTTTCATCATGATCGCGGCCCGATTCGAGCCGGACGGGGGAATTCCGGTGGATTTGCCGCAGGCAAAATCGGGCGAGACGGCGAAAAAGGTCGACCGGATTAATTTGACGGTAACGAATGACGGGCGGGTTTTTCTCGAACAGGAGGAGGTGCAGGTCGAGGATTTGGAGCGGAAAATTATCGAAGCCAGGACCAAGGCCGGGGATCCCGACGGCAAGGAAGTGGTGTTGGTGGTGAATGGGGACAAGGACGCGAACCATGGCCGGGTGGTCGAGGCGCTCGACGCGGCGGCTCGGGCCAAGCAGCAGAAGGTGACGATTAGGACGCGTCAGTGACGGTTGTTTTAGTTTTGCCTGATTTTTTCGGTTTTTCATTTTACAAAACCGCCGTTAATTCGCATATATTTATAAACTGGCATATTTGTAGCTGTCCCAATTACTAACTGTCCCAAATGGCGTTGAAATAAGGAAAACCGATGAGCCCCGACTATCTCTCCATAACCGATCCCTACCATATTGCCTCGACCGCCGCCGCCATGCACTCCGCCCATGCGGCTCACGGAACTGAGGGGGCACGCGGTTCCCAGTCAGCAAACCCGTCGGAAACCAGTCCGCTTGAAACCAATCCCGACGCTGAAGCGGCCAATCTCAACCAAATGCTTACCCCGGTGCAAACCGCATCGGCGGCGGCAGCTGCACCGGCTTCAGTAGCGGCCTCGGAAACATCCCGCGCCGAACCCGTACACAAGACCGTGGCGGAAATCGCCAAGGAAGTCGAACTACTCGAATACCTCGACGAAACCCCCGACAGCCAAGCCGCCCATGCCGAAGTCGAAGGTGCCGCTTTCGGCAACGGACCAGCCGTCAACAACCCCGCCGCCACCACCTCGAATACCGGCCCCGCCGGTTTCGGTTCCCCTGCCTCGAGCACCATGCCTTCGGAGCAGGAAGTCAAATTGGCCTATACGGAAGCCGCCATATTGAACGACCAGGCGCTCATCAACGCCGGCGTCTTGTCGCCTAATCCGACCTCCACCGGCACGGACTTGAAGGATATCCTGGATTCGGAAATGGAACTGGCAGCCGAACATGAGGCGGCGGCGGTTGCCCCACAGCCGCCGCTCCACCATGTCAATTTGGAAGCGTGAGGATGGTTCGCTGACAGGACATACCGCTTGCTGCGGGAAATGGTGAAAATTCTTCGGAGCATGCCGAGCCTCCATTCCTCTCCAAAAGAAAAGAAATGGAAACCCCGGCGGATCCTTACCTGGGCCCAAAGGGCGATTTTTTTGGGGTAAAATAGATCAACCCCTTTACTACCAACGGACGTCTCTGAGGGGCGAAACGCATTAAGAGACATTATTGGAAATATCCTGAATAGAATACTGGCACAAGGGCTGCACACGCTTGCGGCCCTTTTTCCATTGCTTGATGAATCAACTCCGACCGTGCCTGTGTCAGTTGTGCTAGTTTTGACACAGTAAGCACCACGGTGTCTGGCTCCCTTCCTTGACTGGAAGGCTGAGACAGATGGAAGTTGTTAACGCGGCGTTACTGGAGCGGCAGAAGGCGGCCGAAGAGCTTATTCTGAACAGGGGAATCGAAAAGTACCGGCAGGCGTTGTTTGAAGCCCGTGAGGAAGGGCGTTATGCCGATACCATGCCGGGGCGTTGGCTCACCTCGAATTTTATCGAGCCGGTTGCAGTGAAAATACGGGCATTTGTCAACGATTCCGTCGCGGGGAAGCCCGGGCCGCATGCGGTCG
>JAVBQR010000114.1:0-11756 GCA_031548865.1 Planctomycetota bacterium | reverse complement strand
AAAAAAAAAAACGCTCTGCCGCCCGACCGGAGACAGAGCGTTTTATTAGGATTGCCCCACAAATGACCGCGCCGACACAATAAACCGCCCCGAACTTCCCGCGCCGAAGAACTGATCGTGCAAGGCCACCACCGCGTCATTCGCCTTGCTGTCCGCGACGACCAGGGCGATATTTATTTCACTGGCGCCTTGGGAAATCATGCGGATGTTGACTTGGCCGTCGGCCATGGCCTTGGTGACCCGCGCGGCGGTGCCGGGCATGCCTTTCATGCCTTCGCCGACCACGGAGATGAGGGACATGTCGCGTTCGACCGAGACATTGGCGAAGCCGCGAATCTCTTCCGCCGCCGCTTCCATCTTGTCCAGGTGCGGGGTGGTGACGGAGATGGTGACTTCCGAGGTGGCGATCATGTGGACGTCGACCTGGTGCCGGTTGAAGACGTCGAACACTTTCGACATGAAACCGTGGGTGCCGAACATGCGGCCGGTCGAAATGGTGGCGAGGGCGATACCCTTCATGAGGGCGAGGGACTTCACCGAACGTTCGGCGTGGCCGTTGCTGGTCGAGGAACGGATGACGGTGCCGGGGTGGTCCGGCGCGGCGGTGTTTTTCACCCGGACGGGGATATCGTTCTCGATGGCCGGGACCATGGTGGCGGGATGGAGGACCTTGGCGCCGTACCAGGCGAGTTCGGAGGCTTCGGTGAAGGTGAGTTCGGGGATGGAGATGGCATCGGGGACGATGCGGGGGTCGGCGGACATGACGCCGGAGACGTCGGTCCAGATTTGCACTTCCTCGGCGCCGACGATGGCGCCGAAGATGGTGGCGGAGTAGTCGGAGCCGCCGCGGCCCAGGGTGGTGATTTGCCCGTCGTCGGTGGCGGCGATGAAGCCGGTGGTGACGAGAACCGGCGCGCCGAGGTCGGTGATTTGCTTGGCGACGGCGGGGTAGCAGCGGTGGTCCGGGCGGGCGGAGCCGAAGTGGTGGTCGGTCCGCAGGCCCAGGGTGATGGAGGAGCGGTATTCGGAGGCGACGCCGAATTCGCGGCGGAGTACCTCGTTCAGGGTGCGGGCGGACATGCGTTCGCCGAAGGACATGACGACGTCCATGGTCCGGGGGGTCAATTCGCCGATCATCGCGATGCCGGAAAGGAGTTTGTCGAAGCGGTCGAGGAGGCGCTGGACGCCGATGGCGACCGGGTCCACGCCCAGGCCATGGCAGATGCCGAGTTGCGCTTCGGCGACTTTGCCGGAGTCGGGCTTCCCTTCCTTGGCGGCTTTGGCGGCGGCGATGAGGGTGTCGGTCATTTTCACTTTGGGGGAGTTGTGGGCGCTGACGATGACCACCGGGTTGCGGTGGATTTCCCCTTTGATGATCTGGCAGACCTGGCGGATGCTGTCGGGAGTGCCGACGCTGGAACCGCCGAATTTCATGGTAATCATGTGTGTTTCCTCGTATGGACCGTGTCCCTGTTATTTCGGGAGCAGGCGGGGAATCACCCGGACCGCCGGGCGACTCCCCGCCTGCTCCCGAAGGGCAATATAACAATCGTGCGGGTATACCCATCGCCGGGGGTCGACGCAATAAAAAAACTCGGAAAAATCGGGGAAAGTTTTTCGGCCGATTTTGCCGTTGAACCGGGAACGGGATCTGAATAAAGTTGATAAGGCTGGTTTTGCCAATTAGCGATTGGCAAAAAGCGTTGTCATCCGGATTCCCTAGCTTTTTCACTTTTATTAACTCTACAACGCTAGATTTGCGGGAACCGCCCCGCAAATCTAGCATGAATAACCAGTTGCGGTGACTTTCGTTCTTTACCGCCAGCGTCGGAATTATTGTCTAACCCTATACTCATGCTACTTTTACGGAAGTGGTTCCCGTAAAAGTAGCGTTGTGGGATTAAAATCGCCTTTCGGCGGTTGGCCTTATGTTGCGGGCGCCTCGGAAAATTTAGGGGCGCCTTCTCAATTTATCGGCATAACTTTTCCGTCAGGGGAAGGTTTTGCGTTTTTTTTGGCGAGCGAGTTGACAAAATGTTTGAGATTAGCGAAGGCGAAGCCGCCGATGCCATTGTAACCGCCGTGACCGCTTCCGAAATTGCCGAAGCTGCTGACGCGGAAAAAATCGGGGCGGAGGCGGTGGCGGAAAACGAAAAGGCGGATGACGCCGCCACAAGTGACGAAAACCCCGCCGAGACCGGCGCCGAAGGCGAAGACGGCGAAGACTCTGGCCGTGAAGACGCCGATGGCGTCGGCGACGACAGCGAAGCCGACACCGACACCGACACCGATGGCGACGACAGCGAGGCCGGCGCGGAGGAGGCGCTTGGCGAAAACGGCGTGAGCCCCCTGCCTCTCACCTCGGTGGTGGAGGCGCTTCTCTTTGCCGCGCGGGAGCCCCTGAAGCCGGTGCAACTCGCCCGGGCGGCGGGCAGGCGGATCCGGCAGAACCAGGTCCGGGACGCCGTGGCGGAGCTGAACGTGCATTATCTGGAGACAGGGCGGGCATTTGAAATTGCCGAAATATCCGGACGCTTTCAACTCATGAGCCGGCCGGAATACGCCGAGCAAATCCTGCGCATTTACCCTAAAAAGGAGCTGGGCGAAAAGGAAAGGAAGGAGCGCCTCACCCCGGCCGCGCTGGACACCCTGGCGATTATCGCCTACAAACAGCCGGTGATGCGCAGTGAAATCGAACATATCCGCGGGGTGGCTTGCGGGCCTATGCTGAAAACCTTGATTGAACGCGGCACCGTCCGCGAAGTGGGACGGCGGACGGATCTGGTCGGTAAACCGGCCCTGTTCGGGACAACGGAGCGGTTTCTCATCGAGTTCGGTCTGGGATCCCTGGAAGAACTGCCGCTCCGGAACGAATTCGCTTCCTTCGCCGGTTTCAAGATGGAGAGTTCCAAGGAAAAGAAAGTGGAGATTACTCCGGCTCCGCTTGAAAAACCGCTGGTTAAATCACCGGAAAATGCCGAAGAAAAAGCGGAGGGACCGGAGGAAAAAGTACCTGAACCGGCCGAAAAGGGGCAGGAAGCCGAGATTGCGGTTGCGCCGGAGGAGCGGCCGGAGGACAATGGCGAAGGGGAAGCAGGGTAAAAATCATGACCCTGTGTGAAAATTGTTCACAAATGCGGTAATTTCCCGGCTCCTGCTAAACAATCATTATTAGGAGTGTTGCAACGCCAAGCGTCCGCGTTCTATGGGCAGGTGGCGTTTACAATTCATGCAGCGACACCGACTGGAGCGGTCGGCGGGCAGGCGCGGGCAGCTCCGGCGCGGCCTGCCCGGCCCAAGTTGAATCGTTTTTTGCCGTTTTGACCAGACCCCAGAAAACAAGCGTAGATAGGAAAAGAGGAACATGGTTCTGCCCGCCGTCGATACCGATCCCAGAGATCCTCCGGAACGCCTTCTGGAGCGCTATCTGACCGGCGACGATCAGGCTTTCGCCGCTTTGGTGGGGCGTTATGAAAATAAACTATATGCGTTTATTTTAAGAATGACCGGGGATCCCCACCTGGCCGAAGACGTTTTCCAGCAGGCATTCATCAATGTCGCCAAAAATGCCGCCCATTTTGACGGGCGGGCCAGTTTTTCCACTTGGTTGTACCGTATCGCCAGGAACGCCGCCCTGGATGAATTGCGGCGCCGGGGCAAGCGTCTAGCCGACGCGACGGCGGATCCCCTCGAAATGGGGCAGGTGCCGGACAAAGGCGTGGAATCCCCCCTCGACAAACTGACCCGGGAAGAATTGGAGGGTCGGGTCAGAGCCGCGCTATTGCGCCTTCCCGAGTCGCAGAGGGAGGCGTTTTTGCTGAAAGAGGAAGGGGATTTGGATTTCGGGGAGATCGGCGAGATTCTGGGATGCGGCAGGGAAACGGCGAAGAGCCGTTTCAGATTGGCGGTGGGGAAACTGCGCACGCTCTTGGATGTTGTCGATAATAAGAAATAGGCGAAGTTTGGCAAAATTACGCTGAATCCGCCCACCGCCACTCGGAAAAAGGCAAAATATTTCAGACCGAACATAGCCAGGCGTGACAGTAAAAAAGTGAACGGCAGGGGATACGGGGACTATCATTCGACAAGCATCCGGTACTGTATTCCCACCCATGGGGCAATACAGGCGGCCCGCAACCTCGGGGGCGATCCGGAATAATCGTGGTATTTGGATCTGCAGGCATATGGCAAGCGAACACATTCTGGAACCGCTGGATTACCTGTACGAGGAACTGCCTCCCGAAAGGATGGCGGCGGTGCGCCAACACTTGGCCGATTGCCCACGTTGCCGCAAGGAACTGCGTTCCATCCGGGAAACGGTGAAAACCTATCGTCAAGCCGCCCCGCCCCTTCCCCCCGCCGGTTTGGCAGAAAAAACCGCCGCCCTTGCCTTGGCGGCGGTGCGGGAAGGTAGAAGTTCGCCGTCGGCGGCGACAGTGGCCCAGCCGGTTGCCGCCTCTCTGCCGCAATCTACTGTCGGCAATCCCACCGCCAGTAAACCCGTTGCCGATGATTTCACCGCCGCCGGCTCAACCCATGCCGTTCCCGCTGCCGTCCTTTCCGCTAGCGCTACCGCTCATGCCACCGCGACCGCCCCCGGTCCCGTACACTGGTATCGCGAGACGCCTGTGGTCGACGCCAACACCACGGCGCATGAAAACACCTCCGGCGGGAGTGGTCCCACCGTTCCGGTCGCGGACGCGCTGGCCGTCACTTATGTAAAACCTGCGGCACCTGTCTCCGCCGCTGGGTTCGATTTTTCGCGGGATATACCTAAAGCTGTCGCCACCGTAGCCGCATCCTCCTCTTCCGACGCTACTTCCACCATTTTATCCCCCGCCGGGCCAGCCGCCGGTGTGGCGAAAAAATCCGGGAACATTTCCCAGGAAGAAATGGAAGCGGAATTTGCCCGTTTCAAAGCCGAAGTGATGCGGGAAATCCCCCGCGGCTGGCGCTCCTGGCTGTACCACCCGGCTTGGACCGTGGCCGCTTCGGTCATTTTCCTCTGCTCACTTCTCATGCACCTTTCCCCGCGCCTACAGCCCCGGCTGGAAACGCATTATCTCGCCGTCGCCCCGGTCCGCGAATCCCAAGCCGCCCGCCAGCTCCGCGACCGGGAACGCCTGCCCCCTCCCGTGCCGGCGGCGATTCCTGAAGCCATTCCCCTGCCGCCCCCCGGTCCGCAGACCGCATTGCTGGAAGCCGAAGCCTTGAACGAGCCGCCGCAATTGGCTTTGCCTCCCAGCGAAAGTGCCGTCGCTGCCTTGCCAAGCGCCGCTCCGCCGGCGGCGGCAAAACCTCCCCGCCCCGACCCGGATCCGCTCGAGACGCCAAGCGTGACCGTGGCGGCAAAAGCCCCGCTTGCAGACCCGCCGGCTACCGAAGCCGGAGCGGCGGTTTCGCCTGCCGTAACGTCCGCGGATGCCTCGCCGTCCGTCCCGGTTCCGTCGCCTGAAATCGCGGCTGGCTTAGCCGGCCGGCTTGCGTCTGCCCAGGGCGCGGGCCTCCCCGGCCCCGCTTCCGCCGCCAGCGCCACCTTGAGCGTCAACCATGGGCCTGAGCAGAAAGACGCGGAGCAAATCGGCTCCCTCGACACGGAGCTCGCCCTGGCGGACGATCGTTCCCCCCAGGCCGAGGATCGGGACGACCGCGCCGCCGGCCCGCCCGAAAACGTTCTCCCCGTCACCCCGCTGGGCGGTCTCCCCGCCGGGACGGATAATTTCGCCATGGTGCAAAGCGCCGACGACGCGGCGGTCTATCCTCCCGAGAGGCTGGCCCTGCGACCGACGCCTGCCGCCTCCGACCGGCTGCCCAAGGAAATGCCGCTGGTGCGCATTCCGCCGCTCGAAGCCAAGAAGCCGGCAACAGCGGAAGTTGGCAAAATCTCCGTTGCCGACCCGACTCCGGACCTCGCCGCCCGCTTCCCCGACATCGCCGCGCCCACCGGCTTTCCGGACCAGGATTTGGCCGCGCCTATCCGGCCGCCTCCCAGCAAGGAACGTCTCGGCCGCCGTTCGCGCGCGCAACCCGTTTTCCCGGTCGATCCGGCAGAGCAGCCCCTGACCGGCACTTCGGGCATGCCGCCCGCTTCCGGTCCAACCGCCGCCACTCCGGAAGCTCCGCCTAGCCGCCTGGAAACGCCGCCCGGCAAACTGCCAGGCGCCCCACAGCCCAATGCCGACCCTGCGCCGGTTACCCCTTCGCAAACTCCCGGCGTGATCATCATGAATCTGAACCAACCGGAAGAGCCGCCGCAAATCGTCCCCCGCCCGACGCCCCTGAATGTCCAGCAGAGCGTAAACTCCCTGATCGGCCTCATCGGCATGCAAATCGCCAACCGCGAATGGAACGACGCCTGGAAAACGGTGGGCATGCTGAGTTATTATGACGAACAATCGGCCAAACAGATGCTTGCCATGCTTAAGGAGGCCCAGCTCGCCGCCGACAAGGAAACCGCCGGGGTAACAGGGGCGACGGCCACGCCGCCGCCGCAACTTCAGGAGCCACGGAACCAAACCGAAAGCGGCGCCGCCGCACAGGTAGTTCCCGCCGCTCCGCCTGCCGCCGCCGCTGCTTCTCCCGCTGCCGGCGCACCACCTGCCGTTCCCGTGCCACCCCAGCCCGCGCCGGTTCCCCCGGGGGTGCGGGTCGTTCCCGTCGACCCTGTTCCGGAACCGGCCCCTGGCGAAACACCTGTCCCGGTTACCGAGGACGCGGCGCCGGGCGCGTCCACCTCACCGGGAGCCGTGACGCCGGAAGTTCCTTCATACGCCGCTTATCTCGTCGACTATGTCGAACCTTTGGAAAATCCTCCCTTGTCGGTGGTACTGGTCCCCGGACCGCCTCCGGCGGGATTCACCCCAAGTGAACCGGTTCCAGCCTCTGCTCCGGCTTCCCCGGCTCTGCCGCCGACGCTCCGGCCTGCGGCTCCCCTGCCGCCGGCGAATATTTGGGCTCCGACCGTTCCACCCCAGCCTCCCATAATCCCGGCGGCGCCTCCCGCGCCGCGCGCAGCATTCATTCCCCCCCAAGCCGTCGCCTCCCCCGGAGGCGACGCGGCCGTTTCGCCCGAAGCGGAAATTTTCCCCGCCGCCGCCGCCGGCCATTCCGGGACCGGTTTATCCGAGGGCGCAATGTATTCCGGCCCGGCCCAGGCTCCGCGTAATGACGCCGGAAAGGTGTATATCCTGCGTGAAGACCCTTTTGAACGGCCTCACGCCCCGGGTAGCGTCCTTGTTCCCGCCGCCGACCCCGCCGTCCTGTCCTCCGGTCCCGCCCGGGTGACCGCCTTGGCCGAAACCGCGCTTATCCCGGCGGAACAGGCCCTCTCCGCCTTCCCCATGCTTACGGGGAACCTACCGGACGGTTCCGGCCGCCCGGTGTACGCGCCGGAGGACCCGGTCATCATGAATCCGGTGTTCCTGACCGACCCCGGCGCTGCGGCGCTGACGACGGCGCAATTTCATTCCTATCCGCTCCGCCAGTTGCTTCGCAAACGGATGATCGCGGAACAGGCAGAGACAGAGTAATATTGTACCGCCCGTGGGGGAGGGGGGAGTTTTTTCCATTGCTTTTGCCGCCTTATCGTGATATGTCTGGTATATATTCGAGGTTATGCGAAATGCCGGTTGAACCACCACTCGCCATTCGCAAAACCGTCTTTGTCTGTAGTTCAGCGTGTTTTGGATTACAAGAGATCACAAGGAGAAGTCATGGCCCATGTCATCACCACGAAGTGCGTAGCCTGCGGCGCTTGCAAGGACGTCTGCCCCACCGGCGCTATTAGCGAAGGCGATCCGATTTACGTCATCGACGCCAGCGCTTGCGTCGACTGCGGCGCTTGCGTCGGCGAATGCCCGTCCGAAGCGATTAAGCCGGAGTAACCGTAACCTGCATCCACTTTCTCCCCTCGAATCATCGAGGGGAGAAAGCCTTCGGGCAGACTTTTTTTTTCGGGACATGTTTGCCTCATAAAACGTTTTCTCGACGGCCGTACCGGTTCTGCCTGGACGGCCGTCATTTATTGGGATACGGCCCGGATGTCAAACCTCCCCCCCAAACCCGACCTTGCCGATCAAGCCGCCCGCGACGCCATCCTCAGGCGTCTCGAGGAAAACCTCATCGTCGAAGCCGCCGCCGGCACCGGCAAAACCACCAGCCTGGTCGGGCGAATCCTGAACCTGTTCGCTTCCGGCGCCTTGTCGGGTCCGGCCCGCCTCGCCGCCGTCACCTTCACCCAGAAGGCGGCCGGCGAACTCCGCAGCCGCCTGCAGGAAGAACTCGAACGCCGGCTACAGGAGCCCGGCCTCCCGGGGGAAATCCGCCGCAACCTTAACGCCGCCGCCCAAAACCTGCCCGAATGCCATATCGGCACCATCCACTCCTTTTGCGCCCGCCTCCTGCGGGAACGCCCGGTCGAAGCCGGGGTAAACCCCGATTTCCGCGAGTGCGAGGACGAGGACGATCTGCTTCTCCGCCGCCAGGCCTGGAGCGTCTTCTGCCGTGAATTGACCGGAAACCCCGGCCAGGCGCCCCACTACGAAACTTTCCGCCTCTTCGGCCTCGACCTGGACACTCTCGGCGCCGGCTTCGAAAAGTTCGCCGATTTCCCCGACATCGGGCATTGGCCCGGCCTCCACGCCAGCCTGGATGACATAAACCTCCCCGCCTTTGTCGGCGGCGTGGCGGATTACCAGGCCAGCCTGGGCCGCATCGCCCAACGGCTGGACGAAGCGGATACGGGAACCGACGAGCTCCTCCCCATCCTCCGCCTCCTGAACCGGCGTTTCCCGCGCCTGGTCCAACCGCTGGGCCTGGACCAGGCGCACCAACTCGCGGCGCTTTTCAAGGGAAAACCTAGATTCACCCAAAAAAGCTGGCGGGAGGCGCTTGAGATGGAGAAAAATTCCGCTGGCGAGGAGTACGAGCGCTATCAGCGCTTTTTCGCCGACACCGTCCGCCCCTTCCAAACCGCCTGCCTGGCGGCGGTCTACGCCCGGGCGCTCGAGGTTTTCATCCAGGCCCGGGACGTTTACGACCGTCTCCGCCGCGACGCCGGAGTTCTCAATTTTCAGGACCTCCTCATGAAAACCGCCGCCCTGCTCCGGGACTACCCGGAGGTCAGGCGGGATTTGGCAAACCGTTACCGGCGGCTCTTGGTGGACGAAGTCCAGGACACGGATCCGGTGCAGGCGGAAATCATGTTTCTCCTGGCCGCCGAAAACGGCCGGGAGCGCGACTGGCGGAAATGCCGGCCCCGGCCGGGGGCGCTGTTTATCGTCGGCGATCCCAAACAGTCGATTTACCGCTTCCGCCGGGCGGATATCGTGGTTTACCAGGAAATGAAAAACTGCCTCCTCGGCCACGGCGGCGCCAGCCTCGCCCTGCAGGCGAATTTCCGCAGCCAGCCGGAAGTTATCGCCTGGATCAACCAAACCTTCACCCTCGACGAAAGGGAAGGAGTTGGCGAGGCAGACCCCGACCAGGATAGGCTTATCGCCCAAAGCGGCAAGTTTTCCCGGCGGGAATCGCCCTACAGCCCCGCCTACGTGCCCCTGACCGCCGGGCGGCCGGCGGTAGCGGCGGCGGCGGACTGCTTCCAGGGCGTCTACCGGCTGGAATTGTTGCGGGAGGACAAGGAAAAGGGCGTGGCCCGGCGGGACATACCCCGCGACGAAGCGCGGCGCATCGCCCGCTTTATCCGCCACGCGCTGACCGGCGGCCTGAGCCTGCCCGGTCCCGACGGACCGCGGGCGGCGGTTCCCGGCGACTTCATGATTGTCACGCCGGGGAAGGCGGCCTCGGCCCTTTACGGCGCGGCCTTGCGGCAAGCGGGGGTGCCGTGCCGGGTGTCGGGGGGGGGAACGCTGGCGGATTCCCCGGCCCTCGCCCTGCTTCGTGAATATCTGCGGGCCCTGGCGAACCCGGACGACGCGGTGCTCCTGCTGGCGGTCCTAAGGGGCGGGCTGTTCGGTTTTTCCGATGCGGATTTGTACGCCTGGAAAAAAGCGGGCGGAAACTTTTCCCTCCTTACGGAAAAGCCGGACCCGACGGCGGACGGGGCGGATAGCGAACCGGCGGCGGCGGCGGCGGTCGGCCGGGCTATAGCCGGGATGCAGCGGCACGCGCGGCGCCTGGCCGGGCAGTTGCCGGCCGCAGCCCTCCGGGAAGTGGCGGAGGATTTGGGGCTGTGGGCCTATGGCGGCCTGGGTGAGGATCCGGCGACCGGAGCGGGAGTGCTCGAGGCGGCGTTGCAGCTGGTGGAAAGCGAGGGCCTGGCGGCGGCCACTCTGGGAAAAACCTTGGAACGATTGGAGTGGCTGATTGACAATTACGAACAGGAAGCCCTGCCGGCGCGGGAGCGCTTGGGAACGGCGGTGCGGGTGATGAATGTCCACAAAACCAAGGGCCTGGAGGCGCCGGTGGTGTTTCTCGCTTCCACCCGCGAAGTGCGTGAACACGGGGCCACCTTCGCGGTGCGGCGCGAAGGGGGGGAAGGAACGGCGGGCATGGCGCTGGCGGGAGGGCCGTATAACAGCATACCCTTGGCACAGGGGGCGGACTGGGAAGAACTGAAGGAGGAGGAGGCGCTGTTTCTGGCGGCTGAAAAAACCCGCTTGAATTATGTGGCGGCGACCCGGGCCGGCGCGGCGCTTATTGTCGGCATGCATGCAGCCAAGGGGAAAAACGACTGGAAAAGCGCCTTCCTGCCCCCGGGGACGGTTATCGACCGCCTGCTTCCCGAACCGCCGCCGGAGGCGGAGTCCCTTACTGCGGCGGAGTCCCTTACCGAGGCGGAGTCCGGGGCGGTGGTTTTCCGCCTGGCGGGTGACGAGGTCCTGCGGGAGATTGACCCGGCGCTTTTGGACCAGGGGAAAAAGTGGCGGGACCAGGCGCGGGAAAAAATGTTAACTGAAACCTTCGCGCGACTGCGCGCGAAGGACGGCGGGGATTTTTTGCTACACAAGGGGGTGCCGGAGGGAACGGAAGGGGACGCGTCGGAACGGCTCCTCGCCTACGGCGAATTGCTGCACCGTCTCCTGGAGTCCGCCGCCTCGGACCGTCTGGCGGAACGGGCGGCGGAATTGTTTGGCGAGTACGGTTTCCCGGCCGAGGGCGTGGCCGAGGCGCTCGAACTGCTGCGGCAGGTGCGGGAGTCCGAGTTGTGGCGGCGGCTCGAAAAGGCGGAACGGGTGTTCCGCGAAGCGCCGTTCACTCTGCGGCTCCAGGACGGCGAGTTTGGCGCGGCGCGGGTGGAACGGGGAGTGATCGATTTGGCCTTTCGCGAAGGCGGAGCCTGGGTGATTGTCGATTACAAATTGGGCTCGGCCTCCCACGCCGGCGATTTCCGGCGGATGGCGGAATTACACCGCCGGCAGGTGACGGCATACGCGCGGGCGTGGGAGAAGGTGACCGGGGAGCAGGTGAAGGAGACCGGGGTGTTTTTCATTCACTGGGGGAAGTATGTGCCACTGGCGGCGGAGTGACCAAATTGGTGAGGGAAGGGACAACACCGAATGGCGCTGAAATAACTGAACTTTTGCAAAATCACCATTCAAACCGCCGAATGGCGATTTTGTAAAATCAAAAACCCTTGAATTTCGGGCAAAAACGATTTTTGCAAAGTGGCGATTGGCGGTTAAATCGCCACTTTGCAAAAGTTCAGTGAAATAAGAGCAACTATCGATAAATGCAAGGATTACGGGGACATGATGTTTAATTATCCGGCGGTTTGGATAATTAAATTTCGTGTCCCC
>JAVBQR010000178.1:0-22745 GCA_031548865.1 Planctomycetota bacterium | reverse complement strand
CTGGAAACCGCCGTATGCCATAAAAGGCACGTACGGTGGTGTGAGAGGCGGGAACCGCGAGGAACCCGCCTACTCGATCGTCATCCCGGCGTCTATGCGCTGAACCGGGGTATGAACGATGGCGTGCCGGGACCCAGTGGACAGAACATCGGCTCCGGTACGATAACGTTATACATTTAAAGTTTGTTGTGGAACCTCACCATCCTGAAAACCACAGGTAGCAGCCATGCCCGACCCCGACGCCGATTTCCTGCAGATTCAAGACATATCGAAAAGCTACGGCGTGGTGAAAGCCCTCGCCAACGTCTCCGTCAATATCCGCCGCGGTGAAATCCACACCATCATGGGCGAGAACGGGGCCGGCAAATCCACCCTCATGAAAATCCTCGGCGGCGAAACGGCACCCGATTCCGGGTCCGTCCAGCTGGCCGGCCAACGCATAAAAACCTACAGCCCCGCCGCCGCCCACGCGCTCGGCATCCAAATGGTCCACCAGGAGCTGGCGGTCTTTGAAAACCTGAGCGTGGCGGAAAACATTTTCCCCCACTACCGCCGCGAGCAATCCTTAATCTCGTATCGGGACCTTTATGCCGAAGCCCGCCGGCAACTGGAACTGTTCGGCCTGAAGACCATTCGCCCGGAAACGCCCCTGGCTTCCGTGACCCTCGCCGGCCAGCAGATGGTGGAGATTCTCCGCTGCATCGTGGCGAAGCCGAAAGTCATCATCCTCGATGAACCGACCTCCGGTCTGAACGACGACGAGGCGGAAAAACTCCTGGCCATCCTCCGCCGCCTGAAGGGGGAAGGCATCACGGTGATTTACATTTCCCACCGCTTCAAGGAAATCATGGCCATTTCCGATCGCATCACCGTGCTGCGGGACGGCCGCTTCGTCGCCACCCTCGCCAACGACGACAGCCTCACCGAGAACGACTTAATCAACAACATGGTCGGCCGGGACCTGGGGCAGAGTTTGTACCGGATTAAGAGCGCGTCCGGAGTTGCCCCGGACGCGGAAACGGTTTTGGAAGTGAAAAGCCTGGCCAAGAAGAACGCCCTCAAGCCCACCAGCCTGAGATTAGGGCTGGGTGAAATCGTCGGCGTGTTTGGTTTGGAAGGCTCGGGCGTGAACAAGCTGTCGCGGATGCTTTACGGCCTCGAATCGCGGGATTCCGGCACGGTGGAGGTGAAGGGCCGGGCCGTTTCGCCTCTCACCCCCGGCAGTCTCGCCCGGGAAAAGGTGATGTACCTGAACAACAACCGGAAAATCGCCGGCCTGCTCCTGGACCTGTCGGTCACGGACAATTTGTCCCTGCCGGTCCTGGAACGTTATTCCGGGCCGGGCGGTTTCATCAATTTCCAGGGTCTCGCCGACACGGCGCGCAAATTCGTCCACGCCTTCTCCATCGCCCTGCCGTCGTTGACGACCCGTCCCCGGAACCTCTCCGGCGGCAACCAGCAGAAGGTCATGCTTTCGGCCTGCCTGGTGCCGGAGCCGGAAATACTCATCGTCAACGAACCGACCCGCGGCATCGACGTCGGCGCCAAAACGGAGATCCACCGTTTTCTCCTCGACCTCGCGGCGAAAGGGGTGGGCATGCTGGTTTTCAGTTCCGAACTCCCCGAACTAATGAGCTTGTGCGACCGGATCCTGGTCATGCGTAACAATTCGCTGGCCGGTGAAGTGCGCGCCGGCGAATTCATGGAGCAGGCGATTATGCGCTACGCGGCGGTCGGTGGTGACGAAGTCTTAGGGGAGGAAAAGCGGTCATGAGCGCCCAAACCGGCAGAACCCTTCAGGCGAACGAGAAGAAGAAAATCAATTTCAGCGGCTGGATGATTCTTTATCTTTCCGCCGCCCTGTTCCTGTTTCTCGCCCTCACCCGGCCGTCCTTTCTGACCTTCTCCAACATCCATTCGATCTTCTACGAAGTGTCCTTCAATTTCTTCGCCGCCATCGGCTTCACCCTGCTGATCATCATGGGCGAACTCGACCTTTCGGTCGGTTCCCTTTTCGGCTTCGGCGGCGCCATGATGGGGCTGTTCGTCTTTTCCTACAAGCTGCCGATGTATGCGGCGATTCCCCTGGCGGTGCTGACCGCCGCCGCGATTGGCCTGGCGGCCGGTTTCCTAATCACTCGTTTCCGCCTGAACTCGATGATGGTGACGATTGGGGTGATGATGGCGGTGAAGGGGGTGAACTGGATTCTCATCACCAAATTCAGCGGCCGGCAGCTCCCCGCCGCCTACCGCCGCTTCGCCTCGGCGGAATGGTACGCAGTGAAGTGGACGATTCCCCTGATGCTGCTGATTGCGCTTATCCTGGAAATCCTGCTGTGGCGCTCGCGGCACTTGAAGCAGCTTTACTACATCGGCCACAACGTCGCCACGGCGGTTCTGTACGGCCTTTCCGCGAACCGGGTGAAGTGCCTCTGCTTCATGCTTTCGGCCGCCCTCTCGGCATTTGGCGGGGCTCTTATGACCGCCCGCATGGCGCACCCGCACGTCACTATCGGGAGCAACCTGGAAATCAACATCATCACCGCCTCGGTAATCGGCGGCGCCAGCATCTTCGGGGGACGGGGCAGCATGATCCGCACCATGCTCGGGCTGTTTTTCGTGTCGATGCTCCAGAACGGCATGACCTCCTACAACATCAACACCTATGTCCAGCAGATCATCCTGGGTTCAATACTGGTCCTGGCGATTTACCTGGACGTCCGCCTGAACGCGAAAAGGGCTTAGTGCCATGCTAGGGAAAATTTTCAGCCGGAACGAAACCGTCTCCGCCGCGCTTTGCTTTATCCTGATTCTGGTCCTGACCCTCACCGGCGAGGTGTTCTGGACCCGGGGTAATTTCGAAAGCCTCCAGGCCAGTATCGCCCCGACCGCGATTATGGCTTTCGGGATGATGCTTCTCCTCATCTGCGGCTATTTCGATTTGTCGATTGGCTCTACCATGCTCCTCGCCGGGATTCTCTCGGCCCGCTTCGCGCTTTTCGGCCTCCCCCTACCGGTCATCATCGCCCTGGTGTTGGCGGCGGGTCTATTGGTTGGCTGCCTGAACGGCTACCTGGTGGCGGTTCTCCGCATCAACGCCCTCATCGCCACCATCGGCACCCAGTACATTTGTTACGGCGCCGCCATGACCATGCTGGACACGGTGCGGGCGCTCGGGAAATTTTCCGACGACTTCATCCACATGGGGTCGGGGCAGATTCACGGCCTCTATTACATGACCTGGATAATGCTTATTCTTCTGGTGGCATTTAGCCTGTTCCTTGGTTACACCCGGGCCGGACGATCCCTGTACTTTGTCGGCGGCAACCGCGAGGCGGCGCGGCTGATGGGGTTCTCGGACGTCAGGATCATCTTCGGCTGCTATGCCCTGACCGGTTTCCTGGCCGCGCTCGCGGGGCTTCTGGCGGTGGCGCGGATTCAGAGTCCGTCGCAGTATATGGGCCTCGGGATTCACATGACCTGCATCATCGCCTGCGTGGTCGGCGGCGGTTCTTTCGCCGGCGGCAAGGGGTCGGCTTTGGGGGCGCTACTCGGGGTCGCCTTCATGTCCCTCCTGACTAATATGTTCAACCTCCTGGAAATGAACACCCAGCTCCAGAACGTGGTGGTGGGCCTCACCCTGGTGGCGGTCATCGTCATCGACGGTTATTTGAACCTGAAGAAAATGCGGGCCATGGGGAAAATCTGAGCCAGTAAGGAAAAAAGCGATGGCAAACATACTCGTAACTCCGCGTTCCATTTCCGAACCCGCGCATCCCGCCCTTCGACCGCTTCTGGAAGCCGGACACACGCCGCTCATCCCCAGTCCGGGAAAACTCCCGACTCCGGAAGTATTGCGTGACGTTCTCCCCAAGTGCGAGGGCTGGCTGGCCGGAGTCGAGCCGATCACGGCGGAGTTGATGGACGCCGGGCAGAAGCTGCGCATCATCGCCAGGAACGGCGTGGGTGTGGACAACGTGGATTTGGTCGCCGCCAAGGCGCGGGGAATCGAGGTGGCGGTGACGCCGGGTGCGAACAGCCGGGGCGTGGCCGAATTGGCGCTGGGGCTGATTCTCAACGTGGCGCGGGGGATTGGCGAGAGCGACCGTTCGATTCGCGCCGGCGGCTGGGGGCGGACGCAGGGGTTTGAACTCCAGGGTAAAACGCTGGGGTTGGCGGGTTGCGGGCAGATTGGGAAGCTCCTCGCCGGAATGGCCTTGGGGATTGGCATGCGGGTGGTCGCCTACGACATCATGCGTGACCCGGCGATGGCGGCGCGGGACAATTTCCATTATGCGGAATTGGACGAAATGCTTCGTGCGGTCGACGTCCTGTCCCTCCACATGCCGGCGGACAAGAAGCCGTTCCTCGACGCGGAGCGCCTCGCCATGCTGAAGAAGGGCGTGGTGGTGGTGAATACCGCCCGGGCGGCCTTGGTGGACCAGGAAGCGATCCTGTCCGCCTTGGACGCGGGGCAGGTGCGCGGCTATGCCGTGGATGTGTTCGATCCCGAACCTCCGGGGGAAACGGCCTTGACCCGGCATCCGAAGGTCCTGTGCAGCGCGCATCTCGGCGGGTTCACGGCGGAGAGCGTGCTGCGGGCGGGAAGCCAGGCGGCGGAGAACATCGTCCGGAAATTGGGGGGGTGAACGTTTATTCCGCCAGAATCACTTCCAAATTCTCATTCCCCGCCCTGATTTCCTTCACCGCCTCGGCCCCGAGTCCGGCGTCCGTGAGTAATATTTCGATGTCCGCCAGAGCGGCGAAATTCACAAAGGCGCGTTTCCCGTATTTGCTGCTGTCCATGAGCATGATGCGTTCCGAAGCCGCCGACACCATGGCGCGCTTGACTTCGGCGTGCTCCAGATTCGGGGTGGTGAAACCGCCCTGCCAGGAAAAGGCGTTACTGGCCAAAAAGGCCTTGTCGACATTCAAGCGCACCATCCCCTCCACCGCCATCGGTCCGACCGTGCAGTGAAATCCCCGCCGCACTTCCCCGCCAATCAAAACCAGGTTCAGCCCCGACGCCTCCTCCAATACGGAAGCGATGGCCAGGTCGTTCGTCACCACGGTCAGGCCGCTCCGTCCGGCGAGCAATTTCGCCAATTCCAGGGTGGTCGTGCCGGAGTCCAGGATGATGATGTCCCCGTCCTCGATCATTTCCGCCGCCCGGCGGGCGATGCGGCGTTTTTCCGCCACTCTCTCCACGGCTTTCGAGCGGCTGTTTGGTTCAAAGCCGGCTTTCTCGGTGGGAATGGCTCCGCCGTGGGCGCGGCGGAGGCGGCCTTCCCCGGCCAGGCTGCGGAGGTCGGCGCGGACGGTGGCGGGGGAGACGCCGAAGCGCTGGCACAGTTCCGGCACGAGGATTTTCGATTTCGCCTGCAGGAGACGGATTATTTCCTCGCGGCGTTCCAGGGCCAGGAGGGGCGTTTCCCCCGCCGGCTGGGGCGGCGGCGCTCCCATTCCCTGTTTCTCGCGTTTCATATTTGTTCCTTGCCGGGGCTTTTCAGGAAAAATCGTTATCAGTGTCAATCAACCCTGTTACGCCGCATAACTCCCCACACCGCTCTCAGCGCCACGGCTTGAGCCCGTGCAGCTCCTCGAAAGTCCCCCGCAGCGCGGTAAACAACCCGGCGTAAATCCGCCGCCGCGCCGCATAAAAATCCCGCCGGGCCAAATCCGGCTCCACCCTGCCCGTCTCCTGCAACAAACTCTCCGGCAAACTGTCCGGCCGCTCGTACAGCCCAACCATAAAGCCTGCCACCCCGCAACAAGCCAGTAGGGAGGTGTCAACCAGGTTGATCGTCCGCACCGGCAAGCCCAGCACGTCCGCCTTGATTTGCATGAACAGCCGCCCCTTCGATCCGCCGCCGGCGGCGGTGATTTCGTGGAAGGTCAGTTCCGGGATAAGCCCCCGGATAATCTCCTGGTAAATACCGTACTCGTAGGCGATATTCTCGAGAATCGCCCGGTACATATGAGCCCGCCCATGCTTCCAATGCAAATTGACGTAAGCCCCCCGGACGGCGGTGTCGTTCGGGCAAACCCGCCCGGAGAAATGCGGCAGGAACAGGAGATCCTCCGACCCCGGCACCACCTCCGCCGCCATTTCGTTCAGGCGCTCGTAGTCGAACTCGCCCCCGAGAACGTCGTCCCTGAACCACTTCAGGCACATCCCCCCGCCGTTGATGTAAGCCATCGGCGTATAGGTCCCCTCCATCACCCCATTCGGGAACATGATGGTCCCGCTTCCCACGTCCGGCCGGAAAACCCCCGCCGCACAGGCGAGGACCGACGCCGTCCCGGCCACGTCCAGCATTTTCCCCGGCTGGATGACCCCGGCGCCGAAAATCGAGGCGGCGGTGTCGCCGCAACCGGCCGCGACCGGCAGCCCCGCCGGCAAACCGCAGCGCTTGGCCATATCCGGCGTCAAGCCGCCGACCCGGTCCCACGGCTTGACGATGCGGGGCATCTTGTCCGCCGGCACGCCGAGGGCGGCCAAGAGATCCGTCGACCACTTCTTGGCGGCGGTGTCGGCGAAGCCGGAGAAATGCAGATAGGTATGGTCGATGAAGGCGGCGGCGCCCTGCAGTCCGCACAGCCGCATCACCACGTAGGCGGCGGGCTGGACAAAGCGGTAAATGCGGCGGAAGACCTCGGGACGTTCATTTTTCCACCAGAGGATTTTCGGCCCGTGGGCGTAAGTCACCGGGGCGCCGGTGAGGGCGATGATTTTCGCCTCGCCGCAGTCCAGGAAAGGTTGGCGGTATTTTCCGCAGCGGGTGTCCAGCCAGCTGTCGTAAGGGGTGACCGCGAGGCCGTCCCGGTCGACCCCCATCACTCCGGCCATTTGCCCGCAGAGGCACAGGGCTTGGGGTTTAAGCCGGGGAGCTTTGCCGGAAATTTCCGCCAGGCAACGGACGACCGAGGCGAGCATTTCTTCCGGGTCCTGTTCCACCGCCCCGGGTTCGGGGTGGATCAGCTTCGAGGCTTCGAAGGCTTCGGCGAGCACTTTGCCGTCCCGGTCGCATAGAACCGCCTTGGTGCCCTGGGTTCCCAGGTCGATAGCGATAAGCATGGTCGTCCCCCTGTTAGTTTCGTTTAAGGAGAAAGGAAGATTTTTTATACAGATGTAGATACTGAGTCAACATTGTACCTACGGGTACAAACATGGCTCCTGACCCTGTTACACCGGACTCCTCCCCCCACCGTCATCCCGGCGTAACAGGGTCAGGAGACAGCTATTTACCCTGCATCAGGTCACCCAATTACAATATTGACGCAGCGTCGGAGCCTCACTCGAAAACCACCACTTGCTTGAGCCCCACCGCCTTTTCGGCGTTTGCGAAAGCCTGCCGGATGTCCTGCAACGGGAAACGGTGGGTGACGAGCGAGTCCAAATCCATCAGCCCCGCCCCGACAAACCCCAGCGTCTTCCAATAATGCCCTAAAGAAGCCCGGGTGGTGCCGGTCACGGACAGCTGTTTGTAATGGATGATATTGGTGTCAAGTTCGACCTTTTCCTTGCCCTTGGGGAGTCCGCCGAAGAAATTCACCCGCCCGTCCACGCCGGCCAGGGCGAAGGCGGCCTGTTGCGCCGCCGCCGCGCTGCAGGCGGTTATCACCACGTCCGCGCCTTTTCCGCCCGTTTCATCGGCGAGACGCGCGGCCAGGTTTTCGGTGACGATTAGGAGGCTTGGTTCAAGGCGGGCGCATTCGGCCAAACGTTCGGCGGACAGATCGTTCAGGATGATTTTGGCCGCTCCCGCCATTTTGGCGAGGCGGGCGTGCATCATGCCGATGGCGCCGGCGCCGATAATCAGGACGGTGTCGCCGGGATGGACCTGGTAGCGTTCGAAGGCGTTGTAAACACAGGACAGAGCCTCGTTCGCCGCCGCCGCCGCGTAGGAGACTTTCGCGCCCAACGGGGCGAGATTCCCCTGCCGCACCGCCGCCGCCGGGATGCGCACGTATTCGGCGAAGCCGCCGTCCAAGTGAATCCCGAGCGCGGTCAATTTGCCGCAGTGGTGGCTTTTCCCGGAGACGCAGAAGCCGCAGTGGCCGCAGCCGATATTCGGCGCCACCGCCAGCCGATCGCCGGGGCGGTAGCCTTCCACCCGGTCGCCGACCTTCTCGACCACTCCCGCGAGTTCGTGCGCCAGTACCAGGGGGTGCTGCGCATCGACGCCTGCGGCGCCGTTTTTTAGCATGCGGAGATCGGTGCCGCAGACCGCCGCCGCCTTGACTTTAAGGAGCACCTCTTCCGCGCCGATTTCCGGAACCGGCATTTTTTCGATTCGTAGATCGTCTTTGCCGTAGAGTTTGGCTGCCAGCATCTGCATGTTTTGTCCTCTGGATAAGGTTTGAAAGGAGCGGTCAAAAAGGCGGTAAAAGGCGGTTCATAAAATCCAGCCGAATGGCTGGTTGCGGGGGTTCGAAGGGGGCGCATCTCAGTTTTGTTACCGCCGCTCCGAACACTGTTACGCCGAGCCCCTCTCCACACGTCATTCCGGCGTCTTGAACAGTTGCTGCACCCCCAACGGGTAGTTTCGCCGGAATCCAGAGGGATTTACTTGGACGGCACCAGGTTTTCCAGATGTTCCGTAGCATTGGTTAATACCTCTGGATTCCGGCGAAACCGCCCGTTCACACCCCGGTTGGATGTACATGACGCCGGAATGACGTGTGGAGAGGGGTTTGGCGTAACAGGGGGCGGATTGATGGTAACAAAAGTGAGATGCGCCCCCCGCAACCAACCGTTCGGCTGGATTTTATTGAACCGTTTTTACCCCTATTATTTGAACGCTTTGTATGAAAAAGTGCTCAAGCAAGCGTTACGATGCGCTTTTCCCGGATGGACAAGTTTCCCGCGTTCACCACCTTCACCGCCATCTTGCCGTCGTGCCCACCCACCCGGGGCGGCGTGCCGGTGAGAATGCTTTCGATGAACGCCGTGTCTTCCCTGAGATAGGCATCCTTGAAGAGCCCGCGCCAACTGTCGATCAACTGTTCATGTCCGGATTTGTCCGCCGCCTTGCAGACCAGGACCGATTCGTCCCGCACCTTGCCGATGAAAACGCAGCCTTTGGTGCCGAGAATTTCCATCCGCGCGTCATAGGCGTAGCCCACGCCCTGGGCGCCGTCGAGCATCCCCTGCACGCCGTTCGAGAAGATCGCCACCGCCACCACGTTGTCGTAAAAATCGGGGAATTCCCGGCGCGCGTCCGGGCAGCGGTAGTTGCCGCCGACGGCGTGGATGCTGGCGAATTCGCCGCCGGCGAACCAGCGCATGGCGTCGATGTCGTGGCTGTTCACTTCGGCCAGGGGGCCGTTCGATTTGGCCAGGTCGTACATCCAGGGCTGGGGAACGCTGGGGCCGCGGGTGTTGGATCTTACCATCACCACCTCGCCGATTTCACCCGCATCCACCACCGCCTTTGCCCGCTCGAACCCGGCGTCGAAGCGGCGCATGAAGCCGATCTGCAGCACCACTTTCGCGGCGGCGGCGGCGCGAATCATGTCGTCGCATTCCGACTCGTGCATGGCCATGGGTTTTTCGCAAAGGATATGCCGCCCGGCCGCGGCCAAATCGAGGACGATATCCCGGTGGTATTTGGTCGGCGCCACCACCACGAAGGCGTCAATGTCCTTCTCCGCGATGGCCTGGCGGTGGTCGGCGTAATACCGCTCAATCCCCAGTTCAGCCGCACCCTGCGCCGCCGTCTCCAGGACCGGATCCACCAGGGCCTTGAGTTTGGCCCCCGGTACATTTTTGGCGAAATTCACCGCGTGAATCATCCCGGCCCGGCCCGAACCCACCACGCATACGCCCACTTCGCTCCTTGACATGACCATCCTCCCGAAAAACCCGGTTTGGCAAATGACAGAAATATTTCATTCGCATTTACTTTCTTTTGTTGTCATTTTATGGCATATCCAAGCTATCGTCAATTATAATACCAAAAAACGATAACCGACTTATGCAAAATCGCCTTTCAAACCGCCGCAAGGACTGTTTGAAAAATGGAAAAACCTTGTATAACTTCGAATCCGAAAGAAAAGCTTCCGTCGCCGGTCGCTATAAATATACTGGTCACGGTCAAAAAATGCTCCCAATTCCCTGTGTGGACACCACACGAACATACAAGGACCGCCATGCCCGACCTCAACCCGCAGCAGCTCGCCGCCGTCCGCCACCTTTCCGGACCGCTCCTCATCCTCGCCGGCGCCGGCACCGGGAAAACCCGGGTCGTCACCGAGCGTATCGCCTACTTGCTCCGCAACGGACTCCGGCCGGATAATATCCTCGCCGTCACCTTCACCAACAAGGCGGCGAACGAAATGCGCTCGCGCCTGGGTTCCCTAGCCCCGAAAAATCTCAGCCTGAAGGAGCTGGTCGTCTCCACCTTCCACTCCCTGGCCGTTCGGTTGCTCAGGCGCGACGCTCCGTCCCTGGGCTATACCCCCTCCTTCGCCATCTGCGATTACGGCGAACAGATTTCCCTGCTCAAGAAAGCCGCCTCGACCCTTCGGGCCTCGGCGGCGCCGAAACCCGAGGACGCCCTCCGGCAAATCAGCACCCTGAAAAATCGGGGAACTACTCCGGAGCAATACGAACGCGCCGCCGTCGATCCGGAGGAACTCACCCTCGCCGCCCTCTACCGCCGTTATCAGGACGCCCTGCGCCGGCAGAATTGCTTCGACTTCGACGACCTTCTCCTGCAAGCGCTGGTGCTGCTGCGCACCAACCGGGACGCCCTGGACCATTGGCGCGGCCGCTGGCGGCAAATCATGGTCGACGAATTCCAGGATACGAACAACGTCCAGTTCGAACTCGTCCGCCTCCTCGCCGCCCCCCTCGACAATCTCGCCGTCGTCGGCGACGACGACCAGTCCATTTACGCCTGGCGCGGGGCGGTGGCGGGGAACATTCTCCGCTTCCGGGAACACTTCCCCCAGGCGGTGGAAATCACCCTGGAGGAGAACTACCGTTCGACCGGGAACATCCTCTCCGCCGCCAACGCGGTCATCAAAAACAATCCCGGCCGCCGCGAGAAAAACCTGTGGTCAAAATTGGGGGAAGGGAAACCGATCCGCCTCATTCCCGCAAACGATCAATTCCACGAAGCGGAAACGGTCGCCCGGGACATCCGCGAACGCGTCCGCGACGCCGGACGGGAAAAACCGAACTGGAGCGATTTCGCCGTCATCATCCGCGCGAACGCCCAGTCGCGCCCTTTCGAGGACGAGTTCTTGGCCGGGAAAATCCCCTTCCGGGTCATCGGGGGACAAAGTCTTTTCGATAGAAAAGAAGCGCGGGACGTCCTCTCCTACCTGGCCGTCGCGGCGAGTCCGGAGGCGGACAACCAGCTCTTACGCATTATCAATGTCCCGCCACGCGGGATTGGCGAGAAGTCCCTGGATGTTCTGACCGCCCACGCCCTGCGGCACGGCCGCAAACTTCAGGAGCTCCTCGCCAATCCGGAAAAGGTCGAAGGGATTTCCGCAAAGACGGGCGAGGCCATGCGGGCCTTTTATGCACAAATAAACATATGGCGTAAGCGCATCGGCGAAGGCGCCTTCGCGGGACTTATTGCGGACATGCTCACCGAAAGCGGATACCGGAAGGAAGTGGAGGGTCTGTACCGCGACCCTCTCGAAGCGGCATCCCGCTGGAACGAGGCGCTGGAGGTAGGTGAATCCCTGGAGGCGTACGCGAAAGCCAACGCTGCTTCGCGCCCGGAAGAATTGTTGCGGGATTTTTTGGCCGAGGCGGCGCTGGCGGGAAGACAGGACGACTCGGAAAAAAAGGACCGGGAAAACGCGGTGCGGATTATCACCGCGCATTCGGCCAAGGGTTTGGAATTCCCGATCGTCTATCTGCCCGGCCTCGAGGAGGAAATTTTCCCCCACAAGAACGCCATCGAGGCCGATGACGTTGGGGAGGAACGGCGCTTGTTCTATGTGGCCATGACCAGGGCGCGGCGGGAGCTGATCCTCCTCTGGAACCGGGCGCGGGTGATTCGCGGAAAAGAAGCGAAGCGTTTCCCGAGCCGCTTCCTGGAGGAAATCCCCGGGGAATTTTTGCAGAAGGCGGATACGCCGACGCGGCAGGACGAGCGTCTGGAATGGCTGGCCGGGATTAGGGCGAAGCTGGGGCGGGACGGAGCGTAATAGGGCAGACGCGATGATTCCGGCATAACGGACATTTGCACGAAGCATTTGGCAACCGATTCGAATTGTACAGGTTATCGCGAAAAGGCGCCGGATCGGTTTGTCAGGCGTTCTTGTCTTACGCGAAAGGTATGGGAAAACTTGCCCACTGGCGCCCGACGAAGGTCTTGCCACCGGGATTTGAGGAGTAGTAATATG
Organism: Planctomycetota bacterium; assembly: GCA_031548865.1. Taxonomy (GTDB): domain Bacteria; phylum Planctomycetota; class SZUA-567; order SZUA-567; family SZUA-567; genus JAJBSZ01. The sequence continues at coordinate 10,373 of JAVBQR010000178.1, read as the reverse complement.
TCAGACCGCATTGGCAGTAACGAAAGGCCGCCGAATACCCTCCTCACGCTTTTTCTACGCGCACTCCTCCTCTCCTGCCTCACAATATTCGCCTCCGGCGGCAGGTTCCTCGCTCTTCCCCCCTACCCTCCCCTTGCCGCCGCCGCCGCCGAAGAGGAACCCCAGTTCACCGCCCATTCCGAGGCGGGTGTTATTCGCGGCATCGCCGATTTGGAGGGAAAGCGGCTGGGCGTATTGGCCGGTACCATGCTCGACAACGCCATCAACGACGCCCTGGATTTCACCCAGATTATCTACTACGACGACAGCAAGCGGGAAATCGCCGCATTGTTCGCCGGAGAAATCGACGCCATCATCGACGACGATCCGGTCGTCCGCTATTACGCCGCCCAAGATCATAGGCTCCGCCGGGTGGAAGGCCACATCCAGGACGACGATTACGCCTTCGCTACCCGTTACGAGGACCAGGAACTGCACGACAAAATCAACCGCGAGCTCGAACGCATGATCGAGGAAGGGGTGGTAATGGATCTCGAACGGCGTTGGCTGGACAGTTCCGACGACGCCACCCGGGTCATACCCGAATTGCCCGAACCCGTGGACGGGCCGGTGCTCCGCCTCGGGGTCAGTTCGGTCTCGGCGCCGTTTTGTTATGTGAATTCCGCCGGCCAACTGGTCGGCCTCGATATCGAGCTGATGGAACGCCTGTCCAGGCGCATCGGCATGCGGCTGGTCATCACCGATATGGAATTTTCCCGCCTTATCCCTTCCCTTCTCGACGGCGACACGGATATAATCGGTTCCTGCTTCAGCGTTACCGAGGAACGCCGGAAAATGATCGCATTCACCACCAGTTATTACGTGGGCGGCGTCGCCGCCCTGACCCTGGCGGAAGGGGTAACTCCAGCCAGGACGGCAGAAAAGAACGGGTCCTGACCGCCATGCCCATTTCCCCGCTCGGCATTGAACCGCCTGAAGAGGTCCTGGCCATTCTGCGGCGGCTGCGCCAGGCGGGATACACCTCCTACCTTTGCGGCGGCTGCGTCCGCGACAGCCTGTTGGGGGTAAAACCGAAGGACTACGACCTCGCCACCGCCGCGAATCCGCCGCATATCGAAAGCCTGTTTCCGAAGACCCTGGCCATTGGCCGGGCCTTCGGGGTTATGCTGATTGAAGGCGCGGAGGGCAGGTATTACGAAGCGGCAACCTTCCGCTCGGATCACGATTACGCCGACGGCCGGAGGCCGGAGGGAGTGACTTTTTCCACGCCGGAGAAAGACGCGGAACGCCGCGATTTCACCATGAACGCCCTTTTTTACGATCCCTTCGAACGGAAAGTGATCGACTACGTCGGCGGCGTCACAGACATCGAAAAGCGCCTGGTGCGCTGCGTCGGGGAACCGGAACGGCGTTTCCGGGAGGATCACCTTCGCCTGTTGCGGGCGGTGCGTTTCGCGGCGCGGACCGGCTTTCAGGTCGAAACCGATACCTGGCGCGCGCTGTGCGCCCTGGCTCCGCTGGCGTCTAGCGTCGCGCCGGAACGCATCGCCGCCGAGACGGAGGCGATACTGGTCGGCGGCGCCTCCCGCCGGGCTTTCGTCATGCTGGAGGAAAGCGGGCTTCTCGGCTGCCTGTTCCCCGAACTTGCGGCTTTGAAAGGCGTCATTCAGCCGCCGGACTTCCATCCCGAGGGTGACGTCTGGGAACACACCCTGCTTCTTCTCGGCCTGAACGATGCCGCCGTCCTCAACCGTGACGAACCGTACTTGGCCGACGCCCCCCCCCATGCCGCCAACCCACAATCAAAGGATACCCCAACCGGAGCGGCAGACCTGGCAACCGCCGACCTCGATGCGGCGCGGGGCATGGAAAGGGGCAAGTTCACCCCGGAGGAGTACGCGGCGGGGGTAAGGGAATGCCGGCAAGCGCTCGAGGAATGGCAGGGGGTGACTTTGGCTTGGGCGGGGCTGCTCCACGACATCGGCAAACCTGCCACCTTTTCGGTATCGGACCGGATCCGCTTCAATAATCACGATCTCCTCGGGGCGGAGATGGCGACGGCATTTCTCCAGCGTTTCCGCCGCCCGCGGCGCACGGTCGACGCGGTTTACGACCTCATCCGCCGGCACATCCATTTTTCCACCCTCAGGAAAATGCGGAAAAGCAAACTGCGGCGCTGGCTCCGCGAGGACAGCTTTCCCATGCATCTGGAGCTGCACCGCCTGGACTGCGTGGCATCGCACCGCATGTTGGCGAATTGGTTTTACGGCATCGGCGAATGGCGTGACGAAAAGGCGCGGGAACCGGAGCCGGAAGCGCTTATTCGCGGGGGGGACATAATCGGCCTGGGAGTGAACCCCGGTCCGGAAGTGGGGCGGCTCCTCCGCCTGGTGGAGGATGCGCGGCTGGAAGGCCGGGTGGCGGATCGGGAAGGCGCGCTCGAATTGGTCCGCCAAGAATTGTTGCGGCGACGCGATGAGGTTTGTCGCTGACTTGTTGCCAGGTGGCGATTGTACCGCCAATCGCCACCTGGCAAACGTTCACTCAAATATTCCGCAAGCGATGCGCGCTCCGCCTCCGCCGTTCGCCTCCGGCTGATCCGCGTAATTGTCGCCTCCCGCGTGGATCATTAAGGCGCGCGCCACGACATCCTCCAGCGTCTTCAGCTTCGGCGCCAGCACCGGCAAGGTGGCCCGGCCCTGCGCGTCGACATAAAGCGCGGGCAAATCGCCAAGATGCCCGTTCACCTCCCAAGGCGCGCCATGGCGCCCGGTTTTTTGCGGGTCGTAATGCCCGCCGGCGGCTCCGCCGGGAACGACCGCCCCATCGGCGCCGCGGCTTGGCCCGCAAGCGGGTTTTTCATGCAGGTGAAAGCCGTGGAGCCCGGGAGGCAGGCCGCGCAGGTTCGGGGTGAAGACCAGCCCGAATTCGCTATAGGACACCGCCACTTGGCCGATGGACTCGCCGAGGCCGTCGGGAGTAATTTTCCGCATTTCCACAGTGACGCCGTCGGCGGCGAAGATGCTGCAATAGCCCACGAAAATGATGCTGGCGGCGAAGGCGCAACGAAAGTGATTGGCAGGCATGATTGACTCGTCCCTTCCAGTAAATCCCCTCACGCGCGTCAGGATCGGGAAGCAATAGTCCCCATTCATGATATATTATCTTCTGTCGCAACTAGGCATTTTACCCGGCGGGTGCTTGCAGTAAGTGTTTACGCTATTGGAACCACGCGTGGAATTTTTGCGAAACTCCAATTTTTACCGCTTGCGGCGGGAAATGGTGAAAAAATTTTTTCCCACCACAGAGGCATAGAGAGTCCAGAGGTACACAGAGTAACAGATATGAAATACGGTCAATAGGGTGTTGGACTAGTCCCACAACGCTACTTTTACGGGAACCACTTCCGTAAAAGTAGCATGAGTATAGGGTTAGGCAAGAATTACGGCGCTGGCGGTAAAGAACAAAGGTCACCGCAACTGGTTATTCATGCTAGATTTGCGGGGCGGTTCCCGCAAATCTAGCGTTGTAGAGCTAGCGTCCCTTACCTAAACTTTTTGATGGACATTGACCCTGAGCCACATCCGGTTACAATCATGGTAGGAAGGTTTAAACCAAGCCTAAAGATATCCCGTTGGGGACCCTTGATGATGCACGGCAGAGACAATCAACCACCGACAAAACCCCGGCGAACAAAACTTGCAACTAAGTTTTTGTGGGCGCTGGTGTTAACTATTGCCGTCATCTTGTTGGCAGGCGGGGCGGGATGGTGGTTGTTCCACACTTTGCACCAAGAAATCAATCCCCTGATCGCAGCTTCGCGAACCCTGCCCGAGGATCTGCCTGGCCAAGCCGTCCCCCTGGCCGCGAACAGCGAAAGGGTCGGCGCCGGGCTTAACGAAGTATTGCACGACATAGCCGCGGCCAGGTATTGCCTGGCCGGGGGGGTCTGCCTTTGCCTGCTGCTGGCGCTGGGCCTCTATTTCTACCTTACCGCGGCAATCGTCAAACCCCTGCAAACTGCCGCCGGTCTCATGAGCCGGCTGGCCAGCGGCAATAGCGATGAAAACGTTCCCGCCAAACAGTTGTCCAGGGACGACGAAATCGGCGTTCTGGCCCACGCCATCCATGATCTGACCGCCTACCAGCGGGACGAAGTGCGTTTCGCCGCCGACATCTCGTCCGGCAATTTCACCGGTTCCATGGTGGTGCGCGGCCCGGAGGATCAGCTCGGCCTCGCCCTCCGTAAATTGACCCTGAACGCCAAGGCTAGCCTCGCCCGCCTCAACCGCCAGGTGGAAGAGGTGCAGGACGGCTGCGAAACCATCGTCCTGACCGGCGGCGAATTGGCAACGACGGGCGACAGCGCGGACAAAATGGTCGCGGAAATCTCCACCGGCATCGGGCTGATCAAGAACCACGCCGACCGGAACGTGGAAATAGTCGAACAGGCGGAAAAATTGTCCGGCACCAGCCGCAAATCGATTGACCGCGGCTACGAGGACATCGGGGAAATGGGCGAGGTGATGCTCAACATGCAGTCCTGCGGCGATAAAATCGTGGGAATCGCGAAATTCATCGGCGACATCGCTTTTCAAACCAATCTGCTGGCCCTGAACGCGCGCGTGGAGGCGGCCCGCGCCGGCCAGCACGGCAAAGGCTTCACCATCGTTGCCGACGAAGTCCGCAACCTCTCGGACCGCAGCAGCCAGGCGGCCAAGGAAACCTCGACCTTGATGAAGGAAACGGTCGAACAGGTGGAACTCGCCGCCGCCATTGCCGGCCGCATCAACGCGACCTTCGTGGATATCCAGTCGAACATTCAGGAAACGGACGAGTTGATCGCGAAAATCGCCGCCGCCAGCCGCGAACAATCCGACGGTATCGATAACATTACCTTTGCCCTGCGCCAAGTCGAAAAGTCCACCCGCGCCACCTTGAACCAGGTCGGGGAAGTCACCGGAAAGGCCAGCGACCTGGTCAGGCAGATGGAACGTCTCCGCCAGGCCATGCGCCATATGAAAGTGGACTATGTGGATTCACCAATAATGAAAACGGAACCGGGGCTTCCCCCGCCCCGCCCGCTACTACCAGGAGGAAACGAAGATGCCATGCGAAAGGCTGTCCGGCTGCCCATTTTACAACGAGAAAATGCCGATTGACAAAGGATTGGGCGCGGTGTACCGAAAAAAATATTGTGAAATGGATAATAGCGCCTGCGCCCGCTACCTGGTGGCGGTGGCGGTTGGCCCCCAGGCGGTCCCCCTGGATTTGTTCCCGAACATGACTTCGCGGGCAGACCAGATCATCACCGAGAAGACGAAAAAGAAATAATTCCGGGAAAATTTTTGCGAAAAATATTTTCCGCGCGTGAACAAGATTATAACTCTACAACGCTAGATTTGCGGGAACCGCCTCGCAAATCTAGCATGAATAACCAGTTGCGGTGACCTTCGTTCTTTACCGCCAGCGCCGGAATTATTGTCTAACCCTATACTCATGCTACTTTTACGGAAGTGGTTCCCGTAAAAGTAGCGTTGTAGGATTAGTTGGTGCTCTCCGCGGAGCGCGATAGCAGTTGCGGTACCCGGACGGAAGTCCCGGTTCGACGGGGTCCGAAGGGTTTTTTGGCAGGGCGCGTACGTGCGATTTTACGTGGTTCAGGGGTAGGGCGGGTGGTAAGGCCTCCTTGTCGCGCCCGGGGATTCACTGACCAGGGATCCCCACAATTATACTCTTCGGGCCTCGGAAAGGATCCGCCGGGACTTCCGCCCCTTTTTTAGGGGCGGAGTCGGGTATTGCCTTCGGATATTCAGGTCCGCCAGATATTCCGGTTGTTCAAATAGAGGTTGCGGAAAACCTCCAACTTCTCCGCGTACAGCCTATGGTTTTCCTCCCGCGGTTCATAAACTTCGCCGCTCTTCCTGACCACTTCCCGAACCGCCGCGAAAACATCGGGGTAAACCCCCGCCCCCACTCCGGCCACAATCGCCGCTCCCACGCAGGCGTCCCCCGCCGCCACCGGCTCCACCGGCAAACCGAACACATCGGCCTGGATTTGCAGCCAAACCGGGCTCTTCGCACCGCCCCCCATCGACACCGCCCGTTTCCCGTGGACACCGGCCTCGGTAACCACCTCGTAACTCTCCGCCAAGGCGAAAGTCACCCCTTCCATCACCGCCCGGGTAAACTCCGCCACCCCGTGGCGCAAGGTGATGCCGGCGAATATTCCCCGCGCCTCGGGGTCGTACCACGGCGTCCGCTCGCCGGTCAGGTAGGGGAGGAAATACAGTCCGTCCGCGCCGCAGGGCACCCGGCCGGCCATTTCCGACAATTCGGCGAAATCCCGGTTCGCCGCGAACCCCTCGCGGAACCACTTCAAGGCCAGGCCCGCCGTCAGGATCGCCCCCTGGATGATCCAGCGCTCGGGAATGGGATGGCAGAAGGTCGAAGTCCGGAATTCCCGGTCGAAACGCGGTTTGGACAAAACCGACGACACCTGCCCCGCCGTGCCGATGTTAATCCCCAATTGGCCTTCCTCGACCAAACCGGCGCCGATTCCCGCCATGCTGCTGTCGGCGCCGCCGTAATAAAGCGGCACCCCTTCCGGCAAGCCGCAGAGCTTGCCGCCTTCGGCAGTGAGGAATCCGGCCGGGGAAGTGGATCGTTCGATTTTGGGGAAGATGCGCCCGGGGATTTCCAGTTCGGACAGGATGTCCCAGGCCCAATCACCCCGCGTGACGTCGAGGCAACAGGTACCGCTGGCGTCGGACACTTCCTGCCCCCAAACCCCCGACAGCCGGCCCCGGACGTAATCTTTCGGACACAGGACGCACTCGGCGGCGGCAAGCGTTTCCGGCTCGTGTTTCCGCAGCCAAACCAGGGAGGCGAGCCCGAAGCCGGCGGCGAGACGGTTCAGGGTCACGGCCTGGAAGCGTTCCCGGCCAATCCGTTCCGTCACTTCCTCGACCTCCCGCCCGGTGCGGCTGTCCGCCCAAATGATGGCGTCGCGGAGGGGACGGCGGTTGCGGTCAAGCAGGACGACGCCGTGCATTTGCCCGGAAAAGGCGATACCCTTCACTTGATTCGCCGCCCCGCCCGCGACCTGTTTCACGCAGGCGGCCGCCTTCTCCAGCCACATGTCAGGATTCTGTTCCGCCCAGCCCGAGTGGCGGGAGGTAATGCTGTATTCTTCCTGGTGCGAGGCGAGAATTTCGCCTGTTTCCCGCATGAGAATGGCTTTGCTGCCGGAAGTTCCGATGTCGACGCCGATAAGCATCATAATTCTCCGTGTTGGAAAGTGTTCTGAAAAGAAACGGTTGGGGCGATACCGAACAATGCGGTTTTCACAATTTCCTTCCGCGACCGGTTTAAGGTACCAGCCGCACCTCTACCGCATTGTCGTTCAGGGTCGTCGCCTCGCCGAGGTCCGACAGCCTCTCGCTAATCAGGGCGTTGGTGGCGAGGCCGTTATGGCTGAGTGACAAAGGGTACACCCCCTCCGCGACCACCGTGCCGGGGAGCATGCCGTCTGAGGTTATCCGGGCGGTATATTCAACCTCGGCCAGCGCGTTGAAGCAAACGATGCGGGCTCCGTCGGCAATGCCGCGCCGGCGCGCATCATCCTCGTGCAGGCGCAGGGCGAGCGGGCCGCGTGCGGCGGTCAGGTCCTTCCGCTCGTTGAAGGTGGAGTTGAGGGTAAAGGCCGAGGGCACGTTGATGAGCCGCAAGGGATAGCGGTCGATCTCCGGAGGGATAAATTTCGGCAGGGGCTCGGGGCAATTCGGGTTTTCGATTTCGATTTTTCCGCTCGGGGTGGCGAAGCGGAGGTGATCCGCGAAAGGCAGGGAAATGGCCCGGCCGCTGCGTAGAGTATCCCAATCTTCGGAAGTTAGGTTGGCCAGCTCCGGCGAATTCGCCAAAACGTGTTCGACCATTTCCTCCTCGCTCCTTTGGAAATGCGGATCGTCGAAGCCGAAGACCCGGGCGAGGCAGCGGAACAAATTCCAGTTGCTCCGGCATTCGCCGGGCGGCGGCACGGCGGCACGGCTGATTTGCAAGGTGCGGTGGCCGTAGCAGGTGTGAATGTCGGCCTGTTCCACGGAAAAAGTGGCGGGGAGAAGCAGGTCGGCATAGCGGGCGGTATCGGTGAGGAAACGTTCGTGGACCACGGTGAAGAGATCTTCGCGGGCCAATTCCCGCATGAGAGCGGCTTGGTTGCCGCCGACCGCCAGCGGATTGGCGCCGAAGACAAACAGGCTCTTAATCGGCGGTTCCTGGGAGGCGTCCCCTAGCGCTGCCGCGAGCCGGTTCATGTTGACGGCGCGGGCGGGAGCGGCGCGGAAATCCGGCCGGGCGACAAGCTTCAGATTGACCGGGGAGACGGCGTTCGGGCCAAAACCCGCCATGCCGCCGCCGGCTTTCCCCCACGCCCCGACCGCGGCGGGAAGCAGCGCCAGACAGCGGGCGGTCATGGCGCCGTTGCGGCGGCGGGTGGCGCCGGTACCGACGACAATGGCCGGGGCTTTGGCCTGTCCGTAAAGCCTGGCGAGGCGGTGGATCGTGGCGGCGGGAACGCCGGTGATGCCGGCGGCGGTCTCGGGTGGGAAGTCGGCAAGGGTGGCCTCGAGTTTGTCCCAGCCCAGAGTGTACTGATTCAGGAAGGCGTAATCGAGGAGGTTTTCCTCCTTAAGCACATGCAGCATGGACAGGACCAGGGCGGCGTCGCTACCGGGTTGGAGAAGGATCGTTTCATCGCAATGCTTGGCGGTTTCCCCCCGATACGCTTCGACAAGAATGACCGGGCGCCCGAGCTTCCGCGCGTTCTGCACAATGGGAAGCAGATGGAGTCGGGTGGATGTTAGGGAACTTCCCCAGATGATTAGGCAATCGCTGTCGGCCAATTCCCGGGGATCCAGATCGCCGCTCGCGCCCATGATGGCTTCCCAGCCGGCGGATTTCCCGCCGGCGCAAATGGTGCGGACGATGGTGCTGGCGCCGAGGCGGTTAAAGAATGACGCCCCCCCTTCGCGGGCGATGGAGCTCATTGCCCCGGAGGAGAAAAAAGGCAGGATGGCTTGGGGACCGTGGCGATCGAGGCATTCCTGCCAGTTCCGGTAAATCTCCGCGAGGGCGTCCTCCCAGGAGATGGGCGCGAATTTGCCGGCGCCTTTGGGGCCGGTGCGCTTGAGGGGACGGAGGAGGCGGTCGGGGCTGTTTATGGAAAGATCATAGCGCTGCATCTTTCGGCAGACATAGCCCTGGGTCACCGGGTGTTCGGGATCGCCCTTGACCTTCAGGACGGTTTTCCCGTCCGTCTCGACAATAAGGCCGCAAGTATCGGGGCAATCGTAGGGGCAGGCGGAACGGGCGAAGGTCATGGCGGTATTTCCTTGCTGAAAAAAATGCGGGGAAAAGTCCAGTCAAAGACAAGTATTAATTGAGTAGCGTCTTTGTAATGAAGCGCAACAAGGGGCAAATGACCAATTCGTAAAAACCCAGTCTACCAGTATAACTAAGGAGGGACATTTTTTTCAAGCTAAGTTAGCGGGAAATTGTTGGAACGTCAATTTTCATTTATGCAAGAAAAAAAAGTACCAGCGAAAAAATTTTTTTGCGGTGGAGAGTGGGGTATTTTTTAACAGTTTGCAATTTGAGCGGTTGCGTCGAACAAAAAAAATGTTAAAAAAATGCTCGTGTTATTTGACTAAGGTTTTTTTGGAGGTAAACTGAAGGTACTGAGCTGCAAAAGGACGAAAATAGGGCATCTGGTCTTCCCAGGGTTGGTGTGGTTCTCGGCAGGTTTTTTTGACCGCTAGGCACCCGATCGACAGGAGGTGAATCAGACGGGCTTTATCGCTGGCGGGTTTTCCCGGCGACGGATTTTCTTTCCTGCCACTACTTTCACACCAAGAAAAATGCGGGGCTGGTTGTGTGTGCCATTGGTTTTCCCCACCGCCAGAAGCTTTACTCAAGCTACCCGCTTTGCCAGTGTCAGTTCAGTTGTCCTTTTCCTGGGTACATGTTTTCCAGATGCGAAATCGCCAAACGGGTATTCGGGCATTCGGTGGTTGTAGTTCGCAATGTTGGCGGCGTTCGATCGGGGTGGGCGACCACATTTTACGGAAATAGCATCGTAAATCCGCCCATTCGGAAATGATTGATTGAAGAGAAAACTGCGATCGAGCGTAGGCCTGCCGGTGTATCGACCTGAGAAGTGCCGGCCTGTGGTGTGGATTCGGGATGTGGTCCATCTAGATGACTCCCCGATTCCTGGTAACGAAATAGCGTGTCTTCGCGGTTTCTTTGAACGCAAGTACGTAGTTCGAAGCACAGATGTTGTAACAAGTCATTTAGCGTCAGAAAGACTTGGT
>JAVBQR010000078.1:0-45154 GCA_031548865.1 Planctomycetota bacterium | reverse complement strand
GGCGGAGGGCGTTAAGCATGCCTCCCAGCAGCGCGGCCAGGCAAATCAGCGGCATGAAGGGGAAGAAGAGGGCGGTGAGGCGGAAGGCGAGGGAGATTTCCCGGTTGTCGCTGAAATGGTCGATAGCCAGACACACCGCGATGCCGACCACCATGATCAGCCCGCCGACCAGAGCGAGAAGGGTAAAGGCCTGGCTGCCGAGAATCCCTGCCGAACGTTTCCCTTCCTTCTTTTCGGCCCTGACGAAAGTGGGGATAAAGGCGGCGGAGAGGGCGCCTTCGCCGAGGAGGTTCCGGAACAGGTTCGGTATCCGGAAGGCGAAAATCAAGGCGTCCGAAGCCCAGCGCAAATTGCTGAAGAGCTGGACCAGAAGGACCAGGCGCAGGAAGCCAAGGAGGCGGCTCAGCATGGTCAATGAACTGACCGCCCAGGTGGAGCGGACTTCGCGGCGGGGGTCTTCGGTTAGGGCGGGTTTACTGTCAAGGTCGCTCAAGGTCGTGTTCCTGTGGGGGAAATTTTTATATGGTGTTGATCTAACTTTTCTGGACCTTAAGTATCTTTGCAGGATATCCAGCAATGGTTTCATCGGTGGTCAGAAGTGTTAGGCCTTCGTATTTTGCCTGCGCAACAAGAATACGGTCAAATGGATCTTTGTGAATTTGAGGTAGATCACTAACGCTGGCGCAATGTATTCCGGATATGGCCAGTTCCAAAAACCCGTTGTCCAACAACTTCCTATGTAATGTTTTGGCGTCGATGCGAAAATCCGGTCGATTCTTGCCATTCTTTATTGCAACTTCCATGAGGCTGACCGGACTGAAAAACACATCATTAGCCTCATTGGCAATCACTCTCTTTGCCTCAAGAGGCAATTCGATCGGCCACACCATCGCCCAAATTACCATCTGAGTGTCGAGGAGTATTTTCATTTACTCCCCTCAAACATTTCTACTATTTCGTCACGGTCAATCGACTTAATGTCTAGGTCTCTTGCTACAACCGCCAAGTCTTTCATAGCCCCCAGGCGGCGAGGTTTTTTCGGAGGATTTATGGGGATCACCTTAACGGCAGGTTTGCCATCTTTCGAAATGACGATCTCCTTTCCCTCGACGGCTTCGTCAATTATGGTTGCCAACTGATCTTTGGCTTCTTGGATGGTTACGGTACGCATGGTTGGCGCCTCCAATGGGCTTTTCGAAAAATTCGCGCAAGACGCCGCCCGAATTCTTCGAAAAGCCGGCTTTCAGCTGTGAACGCCTATTTCGGTCGCATAGTCAACTTTCGCTCTTTCCCTTGATGCCGAACACCCGGCGCTTGATCCACCACCAGTTGAGGGTAAGGTGGGTAAGGACCAGCACGATTAGCAAGTATTGATTGTGGAAGTGGATGAACCGGAAAATCGGATCGCTGCGTAGCATGAACCCGCTGACCAATTGCGCGATGACGGAAAGCCCCAACAGACTGTTGACGACTAATAAAGCGTTATGGTGCATGATGGCCTCGCTTTCTGGATGTTACGGAGGGTCATTGTCCAACTACTTTTCCACCGACTCACCCAGTCAAAAGTATACGAAACACCCTGCGGGTTGTGAACAGAAATTGCTTGGCGGTCCCGCGGCGGGTGAGTGTTAGCTGCCACTCCACATATTAATCCTGTCCACAATTTTCCGGGCCAACTCTTCCTTGGCGATTACCCCGCACTCTTCCACTTCCTCCCGGGAGACAATGTCCGCCGTCTCCTCCCCGGAATTGAATGACGCCACCGTGTTCACCACAATTAAGTCGAGATTTTTCGCCACCAGCTTTCGCCTGCCTTCCTCGAGGTTCAACCCGACATCCAGGGAAAAGCCGACCACAAACTTGCCCCGCCGTTCCGGGCGGTCCTTCAGGTCGGCGAGTATGTCGACGGTGCGTTTCAGGCGCAGGTACAGATCGCCGTCCTTTTTCTTGAGTTTTTCCGCCAACGGCTCCGCCGGAGTGTAGTCGGCCACCGCCGCTGCCATAACCAGACTGTCCGCCCACTCGATGTGGGCGAGGACGGCCCGGTGCATGTCGGCGGCGGAGCGCACCCGGATTGTCTCGATGCCGCGCGGCGGTTCGAGGCGGGTGGGGCCGAGGATGAGTAACGGCGCCCCACCGGACCGGTCAACGGCGCGGGCGATTTCCATCCCCATCCTGCCGCTGGAGCGGTTGGTTATATACCGCACCGGGTCGATGTCTTCGGCGGTGGGACCGGCGGTGATGAGGACGCGGATGGGGCTCGGGGCGGAACGCATGGCGGTTTCCTGTTATGAGGGAACAGCCCGGGAATGATCAGCGAGGAGCATTTCCAGGGAAGTCGACCTAATTATTGCCCGATTGAGTTCGAGGCCGTGAACGCTTACCATTATGCCGCCCGCAACCGGCATTGCAAGACAGAGTTGCAGTAATACCACCGTATCGTTACACTAAATATCGGCGTCGCCCAACGCGGGACGTTCGGTTAGTTCCATATAACACCTTGCAACCCTGACGGAGCAACCATGCTTGCCGTAGACATAGGTAACAGTAACATTTCCCTCGCCGCCTTCTCCGAAGCCCGGGTGGCTCTGCGGGCCAATTACGCCATACGCGAGCTCGACATGACCACCCTCATGCAATCGCTCCAGGCAGCGGTCGACCAGGCGGACAGCCCCGACCTCTGGGTCGCTTCGGTATTCCCGCAGGCCAATGCCTTCGTCGATTCAGCCGCCGAACGCATCGGGCTCCGCCGGCATTTTATCCGCCCCGGCGCCGACATCATGCCTAACCGCCTCGCCACCCCTGAGACAACCGGCGTGGACCGTCTCCTTGCCGCTCTCGCCGCCGGAGTCCTGTACTATCCAAACAACGCCGGCGGGCGAGGTTATGTCGTCGTCCAATGCGGCAGCGCCGCCACCGTGGATCTGGTGGACAAGGAGGGGATCTTCCGGGGCGGCTATATTTTGCCGGGACCGGTGCTGTGGTTGCAGGGGATGGGGAAAGCGGCGCTCCTGCCGGATCTCTCCGACAGCGCCGCCCGCGAGGAACCGGAATGGAAGGAAATTTCCGTCGGCGACAACACCCGCGACGCCATTCTGAACGGAATGCACCTGGTCCTACCCATGGCGGTGGCGACGGCGACCCTGATGATAAACACCGCCGATGGAATGGCGGGGGAAGGCCTGCCGGTGGCGGTTACCGGGGGCTGGGGGGAGACGGCGGCGCTGTATATGCGCTCGCACAATGTTTTTGACGCCGATTTGGTGCTACAGGGGATTCGTCTCTATGCGGAAGCGAACGCATGAGTGAGCTGGCGGACAGGAAATTTGGAGGTCCTTTTTCGCTTGGCACCGCGTCCCGGCTTGACGCCGCGTCCGGATCGGGCCACGCGGTGGAGTACCAGGTGCGGCGGGGGTTACCATACGCGGACGGAATCGTTTTGCAAAAGCGTCTTCTCGAGGAAGTGGCGGATAGGCCCGCCGCGCCGGGGAAGGTTGTTTTTGCCGAACATCTTCCGGTGATAACTTGCGGGCGTTCGGGGGACGGGGGGAATTTGTTGGCGTCTCCGGAGGCATTGCGGGCGAAGGGGATTGCGTATTACGCCAGCAACCGCGGCGGCGACGTGACTTATCACGGTCCGGGGCAGTGGACGGTGTATCCGATTCTGCGATTGGATTGGTATGGCCGGGATTTGCATCGTTATTTGCGCCTGCTGGAGGAGTGCGCGCTGCGTTTTTTGGCGGCATATGATATCCATGGGGAACGGAGGCAGGGTTTGACCGGGGCGTGGGTGGGGAGGGAGAAGGTGGCGGCGGTGGGGGTGGCGGTCAGTAGGTGGGTGACGTGGCATGGATTTGCCTTGAATATTTGCCCGGATTTGTCTTGCTTTACCGGTTTGATGCACCCGTGCGGGATCAGAGCGGGGGAGGGGGGGGTGGGGAGTTTAAGCGTTTTGTCGGGACGGATGTTTTCAATGGAGGAGACGTTGCCGGTATTATTGACGGCGGTGGCGGAGGTGCTGGGTTTACAAATGGAGGAGTCGCCATGATAATGCGCGGCAGTGTTTACTCGCAGGTACTGGAAATGGACACCGGCCTCGCCGTGGTCGCTCCGTCCATTACGAACGCCGTCGCCTACAGCGACGCCAACGCCAAGGCCAAAGTCAACATAAGTAGAACCGCCAGCGGCAAAAGCGAAACCGTGGCGACGCCTTTCCGCTCCTGCTACCTCCTCCACGGCTTGTGCGGAAACAGCGCGGATTTCCTCGACTTCACCCTGCTTCCCCTTTATGCCAAAGCGCACCCGGCGTTTTACATTATGCCGGAAGTGTCGCGGAGCTTCTATGCCGACAAGAAACGCGGACAGAAATTTTTCACCTATATAACCGAAGAGCACCCGGAGATTTGCCGCCGCCTCTTCAATATCTCCCACCGTCCGGAGGACACGGCGATCATGGGCTGCTCCATGGGCGGTTACGGGGCGCTGAAGTGCGCCTTCCGCCGTCCGGACCAATACGGCTTCGCCGCCGCCTTCTCGCCTGCCGGTTTGTTTTTGCAGGAACAGATGCCGGAATTGCGCACGCCCGAGGGGGCGGCAAGGATGTGCGAGGCGCTTGGCGACCATTTGTTCAATGATTTACAGGCGATATTCGGGGACGGGCTCGAGTTCAAGGATGACGATGCCATCCCGGCCCTGGCGGCGAAAGTGGCGGATTTTCCCCAGAAGCCGCGCCTACTGGTCACCGTGGGCGAAGGGGATTACTTGTTGGAGGAAAACCGGCGTTTCCAGCAGTATATGGCGAATTTGCCTTTCGATTTCACTTATGCCGAGGCGCCGGGGCGGCACGATTGGTTCTTCTTCGACGCGGCGCTGGCGAAGGCGCTGGCGTGGTGGGGGGAAAAGAGCGGGGATGTCAAGGGGTGAGTGGATTTTTCGAAAGGCTCAGTAATGCCCGATCCGCAAGACGAACTCCGCATGGCCCAGGCCCTCTCCGCCGCCCAGGATGCCCAGGACGCCGGCGAAGTGCCGGTCGGCGCGGTGATTTACCACGGGGACGAACTCATCGCCCGCGCCTATAATCAGCGGGAATTGCTCCAGGACCCCACCGCCCACGCGGAAATTATCGCCATCACCCAGGCGGCGGCGGCGCTCCGTTCCTGGCGTCTGGAAAATTGCACCATGTACGTAACCCTCGAACCCTGCGCCATGTGCGCGGGAGCATTGGTCCTGTCACGCATCCCGCGCCTGGTTTACGGCGCCGCCGATCCGAAAGCAGGGGCTTGCGGGTCGGTATTGGACATCCTGGCCTGCGAACGATTGAACCATTCGGTCCATGTCGAGTCGGGGGTTTTGGCTGAGGCTTGCGGAGGGATACTCAGTGAATTTTTCCGGGAGCGCCGGCAGGGCAGGGGCGGGGCGAAGAACTGGAAGGAACCAGAAAATGAGTAAACCGCCGGCCCCGGAGATCCTCGCCCTGAGCCTGGACTCCCCGCTATTTCCCGCCGTGCGGGCGATTCGGCAGAAGGTCTATGTCGAAGAGCAAAACTGTCCACCAGCCGAGGAATGGGACAACCATGACGCCGCCGCCACCCACCTTCTCGCCCTGTTGGCGGGGCAGGCGGCGGGGACGCTGCGCTATTACGACGACGCCGGCTGGTTGCACATCGGCCGCCTTGCCGTGTACCCGGAATTTCGCGGACGGGGTATCGCCCGGGCGCTTCTGGATTATTGTCTTGAAGCAGGCAGGAAAGCGGCATTCCAGCGGGCGTTTCTTAACGCGCAGGTGGACAAGATGGGCTTGTACCAAAGCTACGGTTTCGAGGCGGTGGGAGAGGAGTTCATGGAAGCGGGCATACGGCATTTCCGAATGGAACGGGTTTTCACGGCTGCACAAATACCCATGCCCCATCCGGCAAGGCCGTGAAAATCTCCTCCATGTTCGGTTCTTCCAGGGCGAAGCCGTTTTCGGTGTATTCCTGTCCCGGCCGCACCGCGCTCAACATCACCCCGCCGCCGGCGGGGGTGTTCTGCGGGGGCATAATCTGGTCCAGCCAGGCGTTTTCGATAGTCGACACCGTTCCCGCATCCAAGCCGATCCGCCGAGCGTCGTCGGGGGAGGGCCAGCTGAGGAGCAACCTCGCCCCCTGACCGGTCCGCTCGCGCCCGGCGACGAAATACTTTCCGTAGGGAGTCCGTCCGTCCCGCGCGTGCAGCTTGGGCGAAAGCAAATCCGCCGGCATGGTCACCTGATTGTATTTCCGGATATAACCCTGGGTCGGAACGCATAAGCCGATAAATTTCAGCTTGGGATAAATCGTCAAATAAGACCCCGGAATCGGACCGCTAATTTCCCGGTTCTTCCAGTCCGTAACCGCTTCCTCGCCACTCCCGCCCGAAGAAACCGCCGCCAAAATCGTAGGGGAAGCGTCCGGAGCCGCCGGCGCGAAGGCCGAGGCCGAGGCGGTCGAGGCCAAAGTAGAAGACGCGGCCGCCGAAACCGCCGCAGCGGTCCCGGCAGTATCCACCGGATTGCTTGGCAAAGCTGCAGGAAGTGTCACCGCTTCCGGCGCCGGAACCTCCTGCACCGGCACGGCAAGCCGCTCAGCCTGTACCGTCCGGCTCGGCAAACGCAGCGAGGTCAACGCCTCCGTTTCCGACTCATCGGCCAGTGTTTCCCGCCCTTCCGGGACCGATTCCCCGCCGGTTTCCCGGTTCGGAGGCGCGGCATGCTCCGACAAGGCCGCCATTTCCGTCCGGGGGAGCGGCTCCACCGTCGGCACCACTCGCACCGCCGACTCTTCCCCCACCGGCTCCTCGGGGGCGGCGACCGATGCCCGGGTCGCTTCCGGTTGGTCGGCGGCGGCGGTCTTGATGGATCCCCAGTTCTCCGCATCCTTCGCCCGGAATTCGCTGGCCACCTGCTGAGTCGGGCCTTCGGCTAAACCAGGTTCAGGTTCGTGTTTGCGCCAGGTGTCGAAATCGTCCTGCCAATTCCAGGGATTGTCGGTAATCCGCTGCCACCCGGCCAGGGGGAAAGTGTCCCCGTGCCAATTCAAGGCGCCGTCGCGGTATGGCCGGGTCATTTTCCAGCCAATCCCGTGCTTGGCGGCCAAACGCCATTCCGGCGGCGCAGCCAAACGCCGCGCCGGCGCACTGGGGGACGAGTCGCCATCATCCGGCTTCCAGGCCAGACTGTCGCCCCGCGAAGGCGCGACCGTAGTCATTAGGAGGGAGAAGCGAAACATCGCCGGACGCCATGCCAAATAACCCAATGCCGCCATTATGGCCATCAGGAACAGGCAGCGGAGATAACTCCGCCAGGCGAATGAACCATTCCGCACGGTTTTGGCAGCGCTGGCGTCAAGCTGGCGCAGCTCGCGTTCGGAAAGGCCCGAAGCCTCCAAAATTTGATTCATAGGCGCGTTATCCATTCCCAGTCGCCCCGAACCGCCGCATGGCGATCATGTAAAACGAAAAATCCTCGAATTCCAGTTATAATCTGAACTTTTTTAGTCAAGCGAACGCCGGTCGGTTCGCTGTTCCTTAAAGGCCCACCACAATAATATACTATATATATCGGCCCGGCGGTCTTCCGGATTGACTCTACCTTATCCCCTTATTTCGGAAATAGTAAGAACAACCCTGCCCGCTCCGGAACGGGAGCCCTGGCCGCCGGAACAGGAAAACCCCGCACCAACCCGTTAATGTTTTTTTCTCCAGCCCAAAGTGAAGGCAAACACCCATACAGCCGATATTACCAATGGAAGTCTCTCGCGAACCCGCTGGTCAGAACCGCCGCGGCCTCTATCCAGAGGACGTTGACTTTTACAGAAAATCGAAGCAAGCGCCGTTCGATTTTCCAAAAAAATCCGCTGACAGAAACCGCACAAGGAACAGAGATGCGCGAACAATCCATGCCTGCCAAAGAAAATTATCCGTCCGAGACGCCTGCCATCGTCCCGGAGGCCCATGCTTACGCCCGTTGTCACATCGGTCGCTGTAAATGCCTGTCCGCCGCCTCGGCGCTGGCTTTCATATTTATTGGCGGTTTCGCCCCCGCGGGCCTTCTCGCCTCCCTGCCGATCCCCGAAGCCTTCGTCCCCGCCACCGTGGCGGCGGCCGGCGAAACGGCGGCGGAAAAACTCGACCTCATCCGCCGCATCATCTCCGAACGCGGCGAATACGACACCGCCGAACAGCAGTTGAAAAGCTTCATCGACGAAAACCGCGGCAAACCCGCCGCCGCCGAAGCCCTGGTCCTCCTCGGCTACTGCCAGGACAAACAAAAGAAAAACACCGAAGCCGCCGCCGCCTACTCGCGGCTCCTCTCCGAATACCCGAACGCCCCCGCCGCCCTCCGCGTCGACGCCAGCCTCGGCGCCGCCGATGCCTGGTTCAGGCTCGGGAAATACCAGGACGCCATCAAGGACTATGCCACCGTCCTTGAACTCGGCGGCAAACCGGAACAGAATGAAGCCGCCCTTCTCTGGAAGGGTGAAGCGGGCTACCGCCTGGCCATGGCGGAACAGGAAGCCGGCCGCGACGCCAAAGCGATACTCCGCACCGCCGGCGACGATTTCGCCAAATTCCTGACCGCCCACCCCGAATCGAAGCTGATTCCCTCCGCATTGTCCGGCGCCGCCTTCGCCGCCTTCGATGCGGGCGACTACGAGCGCGCCCTCGGTTTCCTCCAGCGTTTCACCAAGGAATTCCCCACCGACCGCCGCGCTGTGGAATGCCGTTACTACACGGGGGAGTCCTTTTACCGCCTGAAAAATTATGACCAGGCTCGCGCCGCTTTCCGGGATGTTCTGTCAATAAACCCGGGTGGACCCTTTGCCGCCGATGCGAGGGCGGGGGAGGCCTGGTCCGATTACGGCCTCAAACGTATCGCCGAGGCGGCGGCCGGCTTCGAGGAGGCGGCCCGGCTGTCGGCGGCGGACCGGGATCAGTCCCTCGCCTACTTGTACGACGCCGGCTGCGCCTGGCGGGAAGCCGGCGACCCGCAGAAAGCCGCGGCGCCGCTCCTGGAAGTGGCCAAAGCCGGCGACCACGAATTGAACGCGCTGTCCTGGTTCCGCCTCGGCACCCTCTGGCAGGAACAGGCCAAGACCGCCCGCGAACGGGCCGAAGCCTCGGGCAACCCGGCGGAGCGGGAAAAATTCCAGGAAATGCAGAAAAAACTCGGCACCGATTCGGCGCAATATTTCCGCCGCGCCCTCGCTTTGGGGAAACTTGGCGAGGAGGAAATCGAGGCCCGGTCGCTCCTCGGGGAAGTCCTCCTCGATGCCGGACGCTACGAGGAGGCGGCGAAGGAATTCGCCGAAGTCGCGGAGCGCTGGCCCAAAACCGAACGCGCTCCATGGGCCCTGTATCACCAGGCCCTGGCCGAGCGGGAGCTTTCCCAAAAGGAAACAAACGAAGCCGGGAAAAAGGAGCGCATCGCCAAGGCCGCCGAAGCCCTGAAAAAATCCCTGGCCTATCCCGACGCCAAAACCCGGCTCCAGGCCGCCTGGGCCCTGGCCGATTACCAATCGATTCTGGGCGATCTGCCGGGCGCCCGGGAACAGTACCGCTGGCTGGCGGCCGACGGGGAAAAGTGGTCGGAAAATTGGAAGGATCCGCAGGGCAAGGCCGATCCGACCCTGCTCCCCCGCGCCCGCGAATATGCCGGCGACAGCCTGTTTCGCCTGGGCGAGTCCTACTATTTCGCCAACGATTATCCACGCGCCGCCGGCTTCTACGAGGAAGTGGCCAAACGCTTCCCCACCGCGCCGCAGACGGCGATGGGGCTCCTGAGACTGGGGGAAATTACCGAAGCCGGCAAGGATGTCGCCGGCGCCCGCAAGCGTTACGAGGAATGCCTGAAGCTCGCCCTGCAACTGGGCAAAAACAAGGTCGGCTCCACCATCGGCTACGGCCAGCTGCGCCTGGGAACGCTCCTCCTGAGGAACGGCCAGAAGGAAACGGACGACGCGCGCCGGAACAGCAACTTCCAGGAGGCGGCCCGGAATCTCATGGCCGTACTCGGCGACCCGCCGGAAGGTTTGAACCTCGCCAGGCCCCGCTTCTACCTCGCCGAAGCCCGTTACGGCCTCGGCCAGAAAAAGGAGGCCCTCGACGATTACCGCAAAAGCCTGGAGGCGGACGGCAAGGGGGAGCTCTCCGACGCGGCCTGGTTCGGCGTCACCTGGGCCAAACGGGATCTCGGCGACGACGCGGGGGCGATGGAGGCGGCGACGAAGGTGATCGACTCCTTTTCCACGAGTCCCCTCCGCCCCGACGCCCTGGCGCTGCGGGCGTCCTTGCGCCGGGCGAACGGCGACGCGAAAGGCGCTTTGGCCGACCTGGATCGGTTCCTCGCCGAATATGCGAGTAATCCCCTGTCAGCCAAGGCGGGTCTCGAACGCGCCTCCGCCCTGGACGAACTAGGCCGTCACGCCGAGGCGGCGGCGGCTTTCCAGAAGTTCCTGTTGGAGCATCCCGAACACGCCGATGTCCCGCAGGCTTTGTACCAGCGTTCCTGGGCGCTTTGGAACCAGATTAAACCCGACGCGAAGAAAGCGCGGGAACTCGAGGATCGTTTGCGCGAGCTTACCGGGGGCCGCCCACCGGAGGATTTGCCGGCGGCGGATCGGGCCGAAGCCATGAAGGTCCGGGACGAATTGAACGGCGTGTCCGGGGGGGTCAGGAAAGCCGAGGACGACATTCTCGCGGCGCTGCGGGGCTTGACCGGCCGTTACCCGGATTATCCGGTCATCGACGCGGCCTGGCTGCGGATCGGCGAAATCCTCTACGATCGCGGCGACTACGACGGCGCCTTTACCGCCTACCAGAATGCCCAGGCGGCGGCGGCGGAACGGAACTCGGACCTCGCCGACAAGGCCCAGTACCGCCTGGCCTGGAGCATTCAACGCCGGGCCGAGGCGGCGGAGAAGGCGAGCCTGTCCGACCCCGACGCCAAGCGCCGCGAGGCGGAACGGAAGAGCATGTGGGACAAGCGGGTGGCGGCGATCGACGCTTTCGAAATGATTATCGGTAAATATCCGAAGAGCGACCTGGTCGGGGACTCCTGTTTCCGGGCCGCGGAATTGCGGCGGCGCTCGGGGCAGGACAATACGGACGTCTCGCGCCGCGGGGCCTGGTTCGAGAGTGCGGTGCAGAGGTACCGCCAGGCGCTGGAGCGGGGCGGTACCGAGGCGCCGTACCGCCAGGCCGCGCAGTACGGCGAAGGGCTTAGCCTATTGCTGGACGGTAAATCCGGCGAGGCGCGGGAGGTGTTCCGGCGGATTCTCCTCAATCCCGACGGTCCGTACGTGCAGGAATCGTATTGGGGTCTGGGGCAGGCGAATTTGAATTTGGGCGCCTACGCGGACGCAGCGGCGGCCTTCGAGCAGTCGCTGGCGGTGGACAAGACGACGGAGACGGCGGCGAAGTCGCGTTACGGTCTGGGGATGACGGCAGCGTTGGCGGGTGACAGCGCGAAGGCGCGGCTGGAATTTCTGGCGGTGGACTCGCTGTATCCGAATTATCCGGAGTGGGCGGCGGCGGCGCTCCTGCGGGCGGCGCGTTCGGCCCTGGCGGACGGGTTCCGCGACAAGGCGATAGGCGATTTGGAGCGGGTTTTGGCGCGCTACGGCGACACCCCGGCGGCCGAGGAGGCCAGGGAATTACAGAGTCAGGTGACGGGCGGGAAGTGAATTCCGAAGTCTTACTGGACTTTTGCACGATCACTTTTCAAACCGCCGAATGGCGATCGTGTAAAATCAAAAACTCATGCAATTCAGGCAAAAAACGATTTTCGCAAAGTGGTGATTGGCGGTTAATACGCACTTTGCCAAACTTCAGTTGGAGCGCCAGATGCCCACACGAATTCTCCTTACCACCATAATCCTCCTCACCCTCGCCCCCTATGCGAGGGCGGACGATCTCGACCCCGAGTCAATGCTCACCGCCTTCGAGCGCGGCGGTGTGCTCATGTGGCCCATCCTCGCCTGTTCCGTCATCGGCTGCGCCTTGGCCGCCGAGCGCTTCCTGGTCATCCGCAGGGGCGCGCAAATCCCCAAGCGGCTCATGAACGACCTCCGCGACGCCATGCTAACCGGAGGCGTGCACTCCGGCATGCAAGTCATAGAGGGCGACCGCACCGCCATGGGAAGAGTCATGCACGCCCTCCTGTCCCGAAGCGGCGCCACCCGCCGCGAACTGGAAACCACCGTGGACGATGAAGGCAGCCGCGTCCTCTACGACCTCAGATGCAACCTCCGCCCCATCGGCGTCATCGCTTCCATTTCACCCCTTCTGGGGCTGCTGGGAACCGTCTTCGGCCTCATCGCCGCCTTCCGTTCCGCCGCCGAACTCGGCATGGACGATCCCCGCAATTTCGCCGCCGGCATTTATGAAGCGCTTTACACCACCGCCTTCGGTCTGGTCGTGGCCATTCCGCTGCTGGTCGTCTATCACCTGCTCCGGAACCACGCCGACAACATTATGCGGGAAGTCGAGGAACGGGCCCTGGCTTTCATCACCGCCGCCTCCAACCGGCCGTCCAACCGGACCTCCGACAGCGCCCACCTGAACGTTACCGAGGCTAACGACGAGCTTGAAGCACCGGCGGTTCAGCCCCGTTCCCGCCCGCGTCGGCCGGTCATGCACCAGGCTGATCCCGCCGACCGGGAAGTCTACGTCGAAAGCGCGCCAAGCGTCGATGCGAGTGTCGACAGCGTAGCCACGATCGATCCCGCCGCCTATGATTCATTCAACCGGAAGACGGAAATCATGCGTCGCCGCGTCGATTCGAGCGAAGGTTGAGGAACGGAGACCGCCATGAAAGCATTGCACGAAGACGAATCGTACGATATACCCCTCACCTCCCTCCTGGACGTGGTGTTTTTATTGCTGATCTTTTTCCTGGTCGCGACCAATTTCACCAGGCAGGAAATGGACCACAATATCGTGCTTCCGGACAGCGAGGCTGGGGTCAAGGCCGCACAGGTGCCCAGCCGCATGGTCATCAACATTCGCGAGGAAGGGACGCTGGTCGTGAACGGGAAAATCATGGCCGAGCGCGAGCTCCGCAGCGCCGTAGGCGATTTCGTCTCCGTCCACCCCGGCCGGCCGGCGGTAATCCGCGCCGACGCGCGGGTGACCTACCGATCGGTCATGAAGGTGTTCGGCATCTGCCGTGCCGCCGGCGTGAAGACGGTGGATTTACCGGTCATGGATCCGGGTAAATAATCATGACGCACAAGCGGGTCATACCCCAACGCGAAACTGAAACCCCGACCGGCAGCGCCGCGAAGCCTACGGCCCAGCCGGCCGCGGCGTTTTGGCCGGAACGGTTCGCCGTTTTGCTTTTCCTGTTGGTGGCCTTCGCGGCCATGTCGGTGGTGACAGCGGCGGAAACGGTCGAACCGCTCCACGCCGCCCTGCTCACCCAGGATTTGGGCGACCCGCGTTATCCGGCGAATGTCAAGATGGTTCTTAACCTCCCCCTCCACCGCCTCGGTCCGAATACGGAAGTGAAGCCGGAGGACTTCCGGGTTTTCGTCTACCCCAAAGGGATGAAGCCGGCCGAAGGGAAGCAGGAGCGTTACCGGGCCGGCGGTCTCTATGTCTGGCGCAACGGCTACAAGGTCTTCGTCGACGCCCGGGCGGTGCCTCCCCAGGAAGCCGACGGCCCGGCTACCATCCGCGTGGTTTATGCTCCGGGCGGAACCCCGCTTGCCGAAGGCGAAGCCGAAGGC
The DNA here is from genome assembly GCA_031548865.1 of Planctomycetota bacterium. Lineage (GTDB taxonomy): Bacteria > Planctomycetota > SZUA-567 > SZUA-567 > SZUA-567 > JAJBSZ01. The sequence goes on along the minus strand of JAVBQR010000078.1, from coordinate 31,409 downwards.
AGTTCCCGCTACGCCGCCGAACTCGTCGACGTCGTCCTGGTCGTCGACATCAGCCTGAGCATGCTGCATAACGACCCGAACAAGGTTCGCGTCGCCGCCGCCAGGTCCTTCATCGAAACGGCCCGCCAATCCGGCGGCATCGGCCGCATCGGCCTCGTCACCTTCAACCACAAGGCCTCCCTCGACACTCCGCTTCTTCCCCTTTCCGAAGGGGAAAAGCTCCTGAAGATCCTCGACGGCATCGGCGCCGACGGCATGACCGACCTGGACAAGCCGCTTGAAACCGCCATGAAGGAACTGGGCGGATCGAATCGCCCGGTAATCGTCTTCCTCACCGACGGCAAGAACGAGGGCTCGGATTACCTCAACACCCATCTGGAAGCGGCCCGGCGCGGCGTGCGCATTTTTGCGGTCGGCCTGAGCGAACACACCGACCACGACCTGTTGAGGGAAATGGCCGAATCGACCGACGGCATGTATTTCAAGGCGGCGAAAGACGCGGATCTTCCCGACATCTACGCCCGGCTCGCGGCCGAACTGGGGAAGCGGCAGTTGCTGCGCGCGCAAATCCTCGACGCCTCCGGCGGCGTAGCCCGCTTTCCCGTCGACGGCACGGTGCGGCGCCTTTCCGCCCTGGTCGACGGCGGCGCGCGCGTCGGCATGAACGGCCCCGGCAAGGGCATGGATTCCGAGAGCAAGGCGACCAATGTGCATCAAGGCAATCCTAACCCGGGCGAATGGGAATTCACCTGGGAAAGGGCGACGCCGGGCCTCTCCATTTTGGCGCTCTCCGCCGATACCCAGTTCTTTCTCGACGTGTTCCCGCCCCAGCTCCGGAGCGGCCGCTTCGCCGTGGCCGCCACCCTCGCGGAAGGCTACAGCCCGCTTGGCGGCGCCCGGGTGTGGGTTGAACCGGTGGCGGGAGTTCTGCCCGACGGCCTGCAACTCTACGACGACGGCCGGCATGGCGACGGCGGCGCCGGCGACGGCGTATACGGCGCGGACCTGGAGCTGCCGGACGCTCCGGAACAATTCGACCTGACCGTGCGGGCATCGGGGCAAGCCTGGGAGCAGGGCGAGTTTATCCGGCAAACTTCCGCTCTCGCCATAAAGTCCCGGGAGCCGCCCCCCGGTTGGGCCGGTATCGCGGACGACCTTGACTTCGGCGTGCTGTTCCCGGGGGAATCGGGTACCGCCTTCGCGGATATCGCCCTGGATGCGCGTTCGGCGCAGAAACTCAGCCTGGATTTGACCTGGCACGACGCCGGCATCGGCCTGCAGGAATTGTCCTCGTCTCTCCTTTTCAATCCCGGCCGGCGCTCCCTGGAATTGGAAATCACCGTTCCCGAAACCGCGCGCCCGGGCAACTACCAGGGCGCCTTCAGCATTTCCGACGGCCTGGAAATGGGCGACAAAGTCGCGGCGCGGGTCCGGGTGGGGACGGTGCGTTTTTACGGCGGCGAGACGGTGGATCTGGGGCAGGTGCCGCCGGGGACTTTTACCAGTCACATCCTGAAAATCCCTTATTACGCCGACAAGGCGGCACCGCTTTCCGCCGCCGTCACCGGTAACGAGAACCTACGGATGGCCAATCCGCCCGGTGAAGTTGCCCCGGGCTCGGGATCCCTCGACCTCGAGGTTACCGCTTCCGCCCCGCTGAACCAGGCTGAAGGCGAATACGGCGGGACGCTGCGATTGCGCGCGGGACCGGGTGCGGTGGAAATCCCCCTGCGCTGGCGGGTGAAGGCCTATGCGGCGGAGCCGGAGGAGTTGGCTCCGGTTCAAGGCGTTCCCAAACCGCCGGAACTGGGCGTGACCCATGCACCCCTGAAGGACGCCCTGGAACCGGACCGGGATCTGTGGCAGGCCGAACCCGAGCTGCCGGCGGACCGGGTCGATTCCCCCTTTGACAAAACCGCGGAAATGTTCCAGGACACCCCGAGTGTATCGGGAGTGCCGACCGCTCCTGCCGATTTCGTTCTTCCCGATCCCGGCAAGACGAAAAAAGGCAGCAGCTTCTGGAGCGCCTGGTGGATTTACATTTTGGCGGCGCTCCTGCTCCTCCTGCTGCTGCTTTTGATTCTGGCCTATATCCTCTATCGGCTTGGGAAAAGCGCGCTGGCCAGGTTCCTGTTGGCATCGGCCATCGCCAACATACTGCTCCTCATCGCCTTCCTCCTGATGCTCGGCGCCGCACCCACCGATTTCGCCCGCGCGGAACAGAGCATCACCGTCAGCCTGACCGAACCCGACCCCGAAGCGTCCGGCGTCATCGACTTCAGCCCTGCCGAGCAGGAAATGCTTACCGCCGCCAGTTCCAGCCCCAGCGCCGCCGGCGGCGGCGGCGAGAGCGGCCTACCCGGGGAGCTTTCCTTCGCCGACGCCGGCGCCGAGGCGGCCTCCGCCGCGTCCTCGTCTTCCGGCGGGGCGCTGGTCAGCGAACGCCAGCTCGACATCCCCGACAGCGCTCCGAACGAAAATATCCGGCTGACCCAGGACTCGCTCCAGCCTTCGGCCATGTCTTACCAGAATGAATTATCGGACCAGCAGAACCTGCGCCGCCGCGAACGCCTGCCCGAACGGAACCAGCGCTTCGAACCGGCGCCGGATGAACGGGAATTTCCGGAATTATTGGAAATGGCCGAACCCGCCTCGGCGCCGGCGCCGAGCGAGAACCTCGCCGAAAACGCCGCCGAGCAACAGGTGGACGAAGCCCGTCCCGACTTGGCCGAAAAGACGGAGAGCGCGCGCGCGAAGTGGTCGGAAGGCGAGCGTCCCCGCGAGAACTTGTCGCAGGAACAGGGATTGTTGTTGGCCGAAGCCACCGGCGTCGAGAAGGTCTCGATGGATCCGACCGTGCGCCGCGTCGATCCGCTGGGGCGGCGGCGGGCTCCCCGCGAGACCCCGGACACTCAGCCGGAACCACGGGTGGAAATTGCCGACCCAATTCGCGACGCGGAAAACGTGGCCTCCGCCGAGCCCAAGCTCAGCGCCGAAGGTCGGCCGGGTGTCGAGGAATTGCGTCCGGAAGCGCGGGCGGTCGGGGCGGATTACGTCGGCGCCAAACAGGGGGTGGTGATGCCGGAAGCGGCTTCCTACCTTAACGCCCCCAAGAGCGATTCGCAACCCCGGGGCGAATCGGGGACGGATCTCCCCGAACTCGCCCTGGTACGCGGCGCCCAGCGGGACAGCCGGGGCGGGGCGCCCCGCGCCGCCCGCAGCCTGCCGAACCGCCAGGGCGGCATTCCCGGCGGAACCGGCGCGAGCCTGTCCGGGTCCGTCGCCTCCGACGCCACCGGACAGGCGGAGAGCCGGTCGCCAGGAGCCTCCTCCGGCGGCGGCCATGCCAAGGAAAAACGTTTCGACAGCGAACCCTCCGGCGGCGGCGCCGGAGGACCGGAAGGTCAGCGGGACGGAACCGGAAAAGCGCGTACGACCCTCCTCGGCGACGGCGGTGAAGGTAGCGGCGCGGCGCCGAATCCTTTTGGCGAAGGCGGCGGCAGCGAGCGGGCCGATTTCGCCCGGGCGGGGCAAGGCGGCACCGGCCTGGAAGCGGGACCGCGTGGCGGACAGCGTCGGGGCGACCGCCAGGGAAGCGGCGAGAAAACCGGCAGCGGCAGCGGCAGCGGCGAACCCGGTGGCAAGGTTCCCGGCTTGATGGCCGGAAACGGGAACGGCAACGGTTCCGGCGGCGCTCCCGGCATGGGAAGCCGTTCCGGTCCGGGCGGCTCCGGCAGCGGCCTGACCGGGAGTGGCCCCGGCGGCGGCGGCGGCGGTAACGGCGGCGTCGGCAATGGCGGCGGCAGCGGCGGCGGCGGCAATGGCAACGGAAGCGGATCCGGTAGCGGCGGGTCCGGGCGGGGTAGTGGACGCGGGGTTGGCGAGGGGCGGTTCGACGATTTGGCGGGCGGCTTCGGCGGCACCGGGTTTGGCCGGCGCCAGGGCGACGGCGGACAGGGTTTGGGGCAGTCCGTCCTCGGCGGGGGTGACGGGCAGTTCGGCTTGGGTGTCGTGTCCCTGCCGGTTGCCGACAGCGACTGGAAGAGAATGGAACGCCGCGATCGCAAACGTGTCGTCGGGGTTGCGGCGAGCGCGGTGGATATGGATAGTTTACTGTTGGTCTTGGGCGATTTCTCCGGCATGGCGGACGATGCGGCGGGGGAATTGTTCGGCAAACTCAAGGCGCGCCTTCCCAAGGGCCTCACCGTCGAAAGCCGGCGGGTGAAGCCGGAGGACGGCAGTCTGTCCGACACCTTGCTGGCGCTGTTGACGCCGGAGGAAATGGCGGGCTGGGGGGACGCGGCGTTGCAGCGGGTGGCGGCGTACCTGAAATCCGGCGGCCACATCTGGCTGGACGCGCCGGATCGCGACGAGGTTCTACGGCAACTCGAACGTTTGTCCAAGGCGGCGGGAGGCGTGGTGGAACCCCTTGCCGCCTCGCATCAGCTCGCCGAGGGCGAGAAGGCGGACGCTTTACAGATCGGCGGCAAACTCGCGGCGGTGGCTACTTACCAGGACTGGCGCCGGGAGGGGAGCGTCACCCGGGACAGCCGGCGGCCGCTCCGGTTTTTGAGCCGGACCCTGAACTATTTCCTGTCCGGCAACGCGGACGAGGGGATTGTCCTCGAACCGGAAAAGCAGCGGGGCGGGGCTACGGCCGAGCCGGTTCGCGACGTGATCCCCGATCGCCTGGCAGGCGACCCCGCGCGCGCCGGCACGGTATGGGACGAATTCGGACCGGAAACAGCTGCCCAGTGGCGCATGCCGTCGTGGAGCGATCCGGGAAGGATAAGCGCCATTTCCGACGGCCAGGGCGGCCGGGCCTTGAAGATGGATTTGCAGGCGGCGGTAAAGGGCAGGGCGGCAGTTTACCGGACGCTCGCGCCGACCCAGGATTTCGCGCGGACCCGCCGGATCACCCTTGAAGCTTATTACGACGGAGCCGGAACGGCGGCGTTGTCCCTGGTGTTCACGGTGCAAGGCCAGAAGGGCTGGATCGACTACGAGACGCCGTCACAGGTCTTGGAAAACGGCTGGAACCGGCTCGAATTCGACCTGACCGGCCGCGATTTCCGCCTGTTGTCCCCCGGCGGCGGACCCGGGCGGGAATTGACCGGGGCGGACCGGACCGGGCGGGCGGGCTTCTTCCTCTATCGCGACGGGAAAGCGCCGGCCACGTCCCTGATCCGGAATTTCCGGCTATGGTGACCGGCGCTCCGATTTGAAGGCTGGCCTTATGTAAAACGCCTGCCGATGACAAAGGATTGTCAGACATGTTTTGCGTATTTCTTTCGCTTGTATTCATCGTTGCCTCGCTCTGGCTTCCTCCCGCCGGCGCAGAAGAGGAGAATATGCGCGCGGAGCGGTTCACCGGTCTGATTGAAGGCCTGAACACTTCCTCGGAACGCCGCAGCCGCATCCTGGAAATGATTTATACCGAACTGCGCGGGCCCGACGGCAGGCAGATGCAGGAACTCCTGCGTGATTCCCTGACCCGGAACAACACGGTAATCCTGCAGGGAGTCGTGGAGGCGATGGCGATGCTCGGGGACCCCCGGGACGTCGCGAGCCTGGACGCCCTGTTGGCCACTTCCGACAAACTGGAGGTCAAGGTCCTGGTGATTCGCCTGCTGCCGACCTTCTGCCTGCAGTCGGAACGGGCGCGGTTCAACTATATTCATTACGCCGGCGGTTACGATCGGGTCCCGGAGGCGAGCCTGCTGGAACCGTTGCGGCGGCCGCCCCTCACCCGGCGCGGCCGGCTGGACCCGGACCTTGAACGCCTGCGGGTGGCGATTGTCCGTAGCCTCGCGGCCCAGTTCGATCCGGTCGGCGCAGCCCTCAAATACATCGACGACCTGCTCTACAGCCAGGCCGCCAGGAAGGCGGTCGCGAATTTCGTCGGCAAGGCGCTGGGAAACGACCCGAGCCGTTGGGCGCGGATTTGGGCGGAGCAGGGGAAAGACATGGAATTGCTGGTGCCGGACGAGCTCGAGGAAATCCGCCTGGCTGCCTTGACCTCCCTCTCCGACATGGGTGCGGAAGGTTTGCCCGAGGTCATCGAGGCTTTCCGCTACCTCCGTACCGTGCCCGGGAATATCCTGCAGCAGGCGGTTTACGACACCATGGCGACGATGTGCAGGTCGGCCTTTTCCAGTTTCGAAACGCTATCGGGCCTGCAGTTCAGCGCCGAGGAGGCGGCAGGGGCAGAGGGTTGGCGCGAACGGCGCAACCAGTCGGCGGCGAACCTGGCGGCGTTCACGGCGAAATGCGCGGAGGAGAAATTGCTGGAGGATTCCGACGCCGGGGTTTTTGTCTCCATCGTGTCCGCCTTGGGCGCGGCTTTGAGCTATCCCGCCGCTTTGCCGGATACCGGCGGCAGGCTGGCCGGGGTCAGGGAAAACGGGTTGGATCGCCTGGAATTTCTTCTCATGCACCCGGACCTGAGCCGCGAGAAACGTTCCGCCGTCGCCGCCGCCCTGGGCGAAGTCGGCGCCGCCCGCTCGGTGTCGGCCTTGGCGAGCATTATCGATTCGCCGTATTGTTCGCCGGAATACGGCAACGCCGGCGCCCGCTTCGCCGAGTCGGTGATTGACGCCTTGCGCACCGTCGCCACCGGCGATCGCGAGGGCCGGAACGCCGCGCGGGAGGCTTTGTTGGCGCTTCTGGCCGAGAAACGGATGTACCCGGCCCTCCGGGCGGGAGCGCCGGAAGTGGGGTTGGCGCATATGGTGTTGTGGCGCTTGCAGCGGCTGGTAAGGTCGAACGACAGCCAGCTGGAGGCGTCGATTTGGCGGGAGCGATTGAATTGGTAAGATCCATCTTCAGGTTTTTGGCGAGGGAAGGACGGGATATCTTGTCGGAATTAAAGCAAATCCGTAGCAGCCTTACCCAAATGTACCCCCGGGAATTCGGCGAGCTGCTCTCCCTGGGAAGAGATCACCGTTGCGTCAACGGCTTTCATATCGATCGCGGCAGCCCCCTGCCGCTGGGACCTTACCGAACCGACCGCGGCGTGAATTTCGCCATCTACGCCAGCCGCGCCACCCAAATGTTCCTGGAACTTTTTGACGAGGACGAGGACGAGGTCAAGGCGGTCCTGGATCTCGACCCGCGCCTGAACCGCACCGGCGACATCTGGCACGTCCGCGTCTTGCATCCCGAACCCGAGCGCCTGCGGAGCCTGCGTTACGTCTGGAAGGCGGCCGGCCCCCGCGATCCGTCCCAGGGTTTGTATTACGAACCGTCCCTCCCGCTCCTCGACCCCTATGCCCGCGCCTTCGCCGGCGTCGCCGTCTGGGGGCGCCCCGACCTGCCGCACGCCAATGGCGGCGGCGCCCCGGCCATCAACCCCAGGCGCTGCCGGCTCGCTTCGACCCGTTCCTTCGAGTGGGACGGGGACGCCCCGCAATTGACGCCACTGGAGGACTCGATAATTTACGAGCTGCACGTGCGGGGCTTCACGGTGCACGGTTCCTCCGGGGTGGCGAATCCCGGCACCTTCATCGGGCTCACGGAAAAAATTCCCTATCTCGTCGACCTCGGCGTCACGGCGGTGGAGCTGATGCCGGTTTTCGAATTCGATGAAAACGAGAACATGCGCGTCAACCCGAAGACCGGGGAGCCCCTCCTCAATTATTGGGGCTATTCGCCGATCGGGTTTTTCTGCCCCAACACCTGTTATGCCTCGGACTCTTCCGACGCCGGCGTTCTAGGCGAATTCCGCGAAATGGTCAAACTTTTCCACAAGGCCGGCATCGAAGTATTTCTGGACGTGGTCTTCAACCACACCGCCGAGGGGGACGAACGGGGACCGACCATTTCCTTCCGGGGTCTCGACAACCCCACCTACTACATGCTTGACGCCAAGGGTAAATACCGCAACTTTTCCGGCTGCGGCAACACCTTCAATTGCAATCACCCGGTCGTCCGCTCCTTCATTATCGACGTCCTCCACTACTGGGTCGCCTCGATGCACATCGACGGCTTCCGTTTCGACCTCGCCTCCATTCTCGGGCGGGACGTGAACGGCGAAGTCCTCGCCAATCCGCCCATTCTCGAGATGATTTCGAAGGATCCGATCCTCGCCCACACCAAGCTTATCGCCGAGGCCTGGGACGCCGCCGGCCTGAACCAGGTCGGCAATTTCCCCTCCTACGGCAGGTGGTCGGAGTGGAACGGCTATTACCGAGACGACGTGCGGATGTTCTGGCGCGGGGACAAGGGGATGGTGAGCAGGTTCGCGAGCCGGGTGTGCGGGTCGGACGATCTTTACCGGGGGCCGAGCGGGAAGCCGCGGCACACCATCAATTTCGTTACCGCCCACGACGGCTTCACCATGAACGACCTGGTCAGTTACGAGAAGAAGCATAACGACGAGAATGGCGAGGAAAATTTTGACGGCGAGAAGTTCAACCATTCGATGAATTTCGGGGTCGAGGGTCCGACCGGAGACGGCGAGGTGAACCGCCGGCGGAAAATCATGATGAAAAATTTCGTGGCGACCCTGATGCTGTCGCAGGGGGTGCCGATGCTGCTGGCGGGGGACGAATTTTGCCGGACGCAGCGCGGCAACAACAACGCCTACTGCCAGGACAACGAGATCAGCTGGGTCAATTGGCGTCTTCTTGAAGAGAACGCGGACATGCGGCGTTTCTTCAAATTGATGATTCGTTTCCGGCGCGAGCATCCGGTTTTGCGGCGCGAGAGTTTTTTCGGCCGGGGCGGCGGGATAACCTGGCACGGCGAGAAGGAGAACGAGCCGGACTGGTCGGCGCAGGCGCAGTGGCTGGCCTTTTTGTTGGACGGGGGGAAGGCGACTCGGGAGGACGGCAGGCCGGACGACGATATTTACGTCTTGATGAACGCTTCGCCGGAGTGGCGGCATTTCGTGTTGCCGAGGCGCGGGAGGGAGTGGCGCAAGGTGGTGGATACGGCGCGGCCGAGTCCGGACGACTTTTTCGAGGATTTGGGCCGGGCGCCGAATTTGGGATATTACCACGATCGTTTCGGGGTGGAACCGCGGAGCTTGGTGGTGATGGTGAATCCGTGCGGGTGAGTATGTTGCCGACTGCACAAGGTTAGCGCTATTTTGATCCAAAGTTTGACATTGGTCGAAGGGTGCAGTATACTGTTCATATAGATTCTATACCTGCCGGGCAGGTCGTAGTCCTACTACGCTGAACGGCACCGTCTATGGCTCCTGCAAAGGAGCCATAGTTATTTTGGGGCGGGGACATCCATGTACATCTGTTACGTTGAGGAAAGCGGCGACTCCGGTACCTTTAATATTCATGACACCAATTCCAATCCCCTTTTCATCATCATTGGTCTTTTCCTTGACCACACTCGCCTTCTCCGTCTTACCAATGACTTTCTCCGAATAAAGAGCCGTTTTTTCCCTTCCCTTATGCGCTCGGTACCACACTTTCTGGACGGCATAGAGCTAGAGAGAAAAGGCGGTGACATTCGCAAAGAAATTCGTGAATCCAATAAACGCCGCCATCAGCAGGCAATCGGCTTTCTTGACAATTGCCTGGATTTATTGTTCAAGAATGAGGTGCGTTTGCTGGGCAAGGTACTTGTTAAGAACCCTGGCAAGATCAATAATGACGCTGGTTTTTACGGCCGTAGCATCACGCACATTTGCGAACATTTCAATGCATTTTTGGAATCCAAGGCCGAATTTGGTATGGTCATCGCCGACAGTCGTCGTACCGCCCAGAACCGCAGGACCACCCACACTATTTTTACCCAGATGCATCAAGCAAGTGGTAACCCTTATCCACGCCTGGTCGAAACACCCACTTATGGCCATTCCAACAATTTCGCCATGCTCCAATTGTCGGATATTCTATGCTCGGTGATTGTGTTCCCCATGGTTATGGATGTATTTGGCGAACACCTGCGCGATTGCGGAAATGTTCATATTTCACAAAATTATTCTGCCATTCGAAAACGGTATAAAGACACTGTAATGCGAATGCAGTTTATGCACCTGGATCTGGCGGGGCGGTTTGTTGGTGGATTATTGGTATCCGATATGACTGGGCTAAAACGAAAAACAAGCCGTATTTTTGGTTGATCTATCTGAAGTTTTGCAAAGTGACGATTTAACCGCCAATCGTCACTTTGAAAAAACCGTTTTTGCCCGAATTTTCGGAGTTTTTGATTTTACAAAATCGCCATTCGGCGGTTTGAATGGTGATTTTGCAAAGCTCCAGATCTATCATACAAATGGGGTGTGTATGAAACACACAAAAGGAATACCCGGCGTTATATGCGGAGGGCCCGGGGGGCAAAGCCCCCCGGGTCGGAAACAAAACCAGGCCCGCCTATTCACTCCTCCGGAGCGAAGCGCGCCAGCACTTTTTCGACCCACGCATCCCATTCCGGATCCGGCTGGCACAAACTCGGGTCGCCCTCCATCACCTTGATAATCTCCGGCGCCGCCGCGTGAAAACGGATCGTCGTCCGGAATTCCGGCGCCAACCGGCGCAGCTTCGCGTTATCGAAAAACAGCGAATTCGCCTTGTCCCCAAGGAGCTCCCCGTACAGCGCCGGGTCGGTCGCGGCCAGCGCCTCCGACGCCACATGCACAGCCCTCAGCTTCACCCCCAGAACCTCCGCCAACCTCCCGTACACCGCGTCCCAGGTCACCACATCGTCCGAAACCAGATTCACCACCTGGCCGATCGCCCCGGGATTACCCAACAAACCCAGGAACCCCACCGCGAAATCGTCGGCGTGGGTCAGGGTCCACAGGCTTGTCCCGTCCCCCGGTATCACCACCCGTTTCCCCGCCCGCAGGCGAAGCACGGTCTGCCAGGAACGCTTCTTCCCCCGCAAGGCCAGGGGAAAATTCCGATAATCGTAGGTATGGCTCGGGCGGACTATCGTCACCGGAAAATCGTCCCGGCGAAAACTCTCCATGAACAGCTGCTCGGCGGCAATCTTCTGGCGCGCGTACTCCCAGTAGGAATTCTTCTGCGGCGTCGACTCGGTCACCGGGAAATCGCTCAGGGGCTTCTTGTAGGTCGAGCAGGAACTTATAAACACGAATTGCCCGACCCGCCCCTTGAACAGCTCCAGGTCGCGCCGGGCGTCCTCCGGGGTGTAGGCAAGGAAATCCGCCGCCACGTCGAAACGCCGCCCGCCCAGGGCGTCCCGAACCTCGCCGATGCGGTTCACGTCGGCCCGCAAAATTTCCGCCCCCTCCACCACCCGCCCCGGATGGTTCCCCCGGTTCAACAGGAAAACCCGGTTGCCGGGTTGGGCCGCCAACCGCCGAGCCACGGAATAACTGATGGTGCCGGTGCCGCCGATGAGAAGGATGTCCATGCCCAGTCCCCTTTTCGATGTGGAGGGTAAAGTAAATGATGTTTTCAGCCGCCCATTCCTAATATACTGGAGTTGTGCAAAACTTCGGGAACATCAGTAAGGACTACGTAAACATGCCTACCAGCGATCAACTTGAAGCCCAGCGCGGGCCCGCGACCGCACCCCTCGACGCCTGCCCGGCACGGGACGAACTGCTTCATGAAATATTCGAAGCCACGGCGGATCGCTTTCCGCACCAGAACGCCGTCGAATCCGACTCCGCCTCGCTCACCTATCGTCAACTCGAAGAGCGGGCCAACCGCCTGGCCCGCCATCTGCGCTCGCGCGGCGTCGCGGTCGAGGACAAGATCGTCATCCGGCTCGACCGGGGGCTCGTCCTTTACGTCGCCATTCTCGGCGTCCTCAAGGCGGGCGCGACTTGCGTGGTGCTCGATCCCGACTGTCCCAACGCCCACGCCGCCTTCGTCCTTGACGACTGCCGGGCGAAATTGTTCATCACCTCGAAAACCGATCCCCACGACGAACCGGTCGGGAACAAACTGCATATCCCGCAGTTGTTCCTCACCCCCGACCTCGACTTCACCCAGCCCTCCACCCGCCTGAGCCGTTCCGACACCGGCGCCGAACCGGACCGCCTCGCCTGCATCGTCTACAGCCGCGGCAACGCTTCCGGCGGCGAAGCCCACTCGCCGCGCGGCTGTCTTCTCGAACACCGCAACCTCGCCCATCAAGCCCGATCCGCCGCCTCCGTTTACGGGATAACCCAGGCCGATCGCCTCTATCAGGGCTCTTCGCCGGCGGCCGATGCCGCCTTCGGGGAAATCTGGCTGGCATTCCTTAACGGAGCCACCCTGATCGCCGAGTGCGGGGAAAATCCCGCCGCCGGAAGCGGCTTCGCCAGGAAACTCGGCCTGCGCCGGGTCAGCGTTCTTTCCTGCGCCCCGACATACCTCGCCATGATCGAACCCGAAGTCCCCACCCTGCGAATCATCGTCCTCGGCGGCGAACCCTGTCCTGCGGTGCTCGCCGCCCGCTGGCACCAGCCGGGACGGCGCATCTTCAATACCTACCGCTGCAGCGAAGCGGGTATTGCCGCCACCAGCGGGCAACTGATCCCCAACGCCCCGGTCAACGTCGGCATCCCGCTTCCGAATTATCAAGTTTACATGGTCGGAGCCGACCTGCAACCGTTACCGCCGGGGGAGACGGGGGAATTCTGCATCGGCGGACCGGGAGTGGCGCGGGGCTACTGGAACCGCGAGGAACTGGAGCGGGCGAAATTCGTGGATTTGGAGGTTCCCGCGCCGCATGGTTCGCAGCGCGTCTACCGGACCGGCGAACGGGGGCATTTCGATGCGAACGGGGACATTGTGCTGTCGGGCGGCGGGGACAACCGGGTGGATCTGCGCGGCTTTGCCGTCGAGCTGCCGGAGATCGAAGCCGTTTTGATGCAATGCCCGGAGGTGCTGGCCGCCTCGGTCGCGCCGACCCCGGATGCGTCGCAACTCGCCGCTTACGTGGTCGCCGGCGGGGGACGCGGGCTCAACCGGAAGGTGATTGCCCAAACCCTCTCCAATCGGCTTCCCGCCTATATGATTCCCTCCTGGCTGGACGTTCTACCCGCATTGCCGATGCGCCCGACCGGTGCGGTCGACCGCCGGGCCCTGCCGCCGCCGGTCACGCCGCTGGCCGGCGGCGGCAGGCCCATGACCGCGCCGCGCGATTCAGTAGAGAAGCGTCTTTACGAAGCGTGGAGCGAACTGTTTTCCAGAAAGGATATTTCCGTCGACGACGACTTTTTCCTCGACCTCGGGGGTGACGCCTTGAAGGCGGCGGAGGCGGTTTCGCGGCTGCGGGAGTTCGCGGAATACGCCGGCCTGTCGGCGGCGGACCTTTTCCGGCATCCTACCTTGGAGGGTCTGGCGAAGGAGGTGGCGGGCAAGGTGGCGGCGCGCGGCGAGGCCGCGAAACCGCCGCCCCGGCCGTTCCTGCGGGCGACGGAAAGCAGGCACTGCCGGGCGGGAATTTGCCAGGCGGTTCTGCTGCCGGTGGTTTACGCGGTGCAGGCCTGGGTTTGGCTGGGATCGTTTCTGGTCTTCGATATCCTGCTGGAGACGCGTGAATCCTTGTTGTTTTCGGCCGTTACCGCACTCGGCATCCAGCTCGCCTCGCTGCCGGCGCTGCTGGCTTTGGCGGTGGCCCTGAAGTGGCTTCTCCTTGGTAAAATTCGGCCGGGTGAATATCCCTTATGGAGTGGCTACTATGTGCGATTCTGGTTTATGCGCCGCTTCCTCGCCGCCTTGCCGCTCCGCTTTTTGGCGGGGACGCCGGCCCTCTGCCTATTCTACCGCTGTATGGGCGTGAAAATCGGCCGCAATGTGTTTATAGGAAACGCGAGTCTGGCCGCCTTCGATCTGGTGGAAATCGGCGACGGCTCCGCCATCGGAACCGACGCGCTGGTCGACGGGCATAGCGTGGACGGCGGCAGGCTGATTTTTGCACCGGTCAAAATCGGATCCGGCTGCGTGGTGGGGAACCGCGCCGTAGTGAGGCCAGGCGCTTCGTTGGCGGACGAGGCCACTTTGGCCGATTTGTCGCTCCTCGACGAAAAGCGGCATATTCCCAGCCTGGAAATCTGGTCCGGCTCGCCCGCGACTTTATTGGCGAGCCGCTTGCCCAAGGACAATCCCGTCTGCTGGTCGCTTGGGAATTCCCTGCCGCTGATTGCCCTGTCCCTGCTGCTGCCGCTCCTGGGAATGCTGCCCTATTACCCCGGCTTAATCCTGGTCGCCTACTTGAACTGGTACGACACCCCCCGGCAATATCTCCTCGCCGTTCCCCTCATAGCCGTCTCCTTCATTCCCCTGGTTTGCCTGGAGGCGGCGCTCCTGAAAAAGTACCTGACTCCGGACGCCGAGGAGGGGCGCTGGTCGATAAACAGCCTGTTGTACGTGCGGCATTGGCTTTTTAATACCGTATACCAGGAATGCCTCAATGTGGCGGGCTCGATTTTTTCAACCGTTTACCTGGGCTGGTGGTTCAAACTCCTGGGGGCGGAATTGGGCCGCGGGGCGGAGGTGGCGACGGTACGGGGAGTGCAGCCGTCCCTCCTTTGCATCGGCGACCGGTGCCGGGTCGGAGCCGAGGTCATGCTTGGGGCGCCGCATGTCGCGTACGGGTTTTTCACCATCGGCAAAGTGCATGTGGGGGATGGAGCGCGGCTGGGGCACGGTTCGGTGATTCCAGCCGGTTCCGTAATCGGCAAGCGCTGCCGCATCGGGGTACTCTCGCAGCCGCCCGGCAACGGGCGGATGACCGACGATTCGGACTGGTTCGGATCGCCGGCCATTTTCATCCCGAGCCGGCGGAGGGAGCCGGGACGGACGGACAACGTAGGCGGGAATGCACTCGGCGGGGCGCTCCGCTTTCCCCTGGACGCCCTGCGCATACTCATTCCCAATCTGCTCTTTGTGGCGATGGCGACGGCGGTGCTGGGGCATATGATTCGGGTGTGGAATTTTTCGCCGTGGCTGACGGCGGCGGCTTTGCCGTTCAGCTGCTTCGCCGTGGCGGCGCTGGCGTTCGGGACGATCGTCATTCTCAAGTGGATCTTGCTGGGGCGGGGTTGCAACGGCGGGATGACGCTTGGGAGCAGCGGCGCCGGACGGCTGGGTTTGTTTACCGGAGCATATGAAAATTTCGCCGAGCGCTATTTCCTCGCGCCGCTATTGGGTACCCCGTTTCTGGCTTTGCCGCTGCGGCTTCTCGGCATGCGGGTGGGGAGGCGCTGCTGCCTCGAGTCGACCCGTTTCACCGGACCGGACGCGATAACCCTCGGGGACGAGGTTTATGTGGCCGGCGGCGCGGTTCTGCTGACGCGTCTGGCGGTCGACGCAAACGTTTTTTACGGAGCGGTGGCGGCGGGGCAGCGCGCGGGCATTGGCCCGGGGGCGTATCTCCTGCCAGGTTCGCGTTTGGGAGACGATGCCGTCCTGGGGGCTTTATCCCTGGCCATGCGGGGGGAAACATTGCCGGGCGGCAGGCGTTGGCATGGGATTCCCGTTCAGGATGAACATGGCGCCATTTCAACGACGCGGTGAGGCAAAGCGTTTCGTAATTTGAGAATGACCCGGACGGAAAGCTTACAGACATTCGTACCTGCGGATAAACGCGCACACGTTTTGCGTTTTTCGGGACAGGCGGCGGGAGACGAATGTCAAGCATTGCGGCTTTGTTTATGGGTTTTTTTCTGATCTGTTTCGCCAGGCTAATGCCGGCGGCGGACAACGCCGGGGAACCGGATGCGACGGCGCTTCGCGATGCCAAGGCGGCGAGCGCCGAGTTTTATTTTCGCGGCCAGGCCGGGCGTATCGCGGAGCGGCTGGCGGCGGAGCGTTTTCGCGGGTGTCCCCGTTGGCGGCGGACGGGTCGCTGGCGGCGACGGCGGGAGTCGAGGCGCTGTTTCGCAACCGGCTCAGGCTGGGTTTGAATTACCGGGGGGTATTGTTGCCGGATTCGGCCTTCGAGCAGAGTTTGTCCGTGGAGGGGGGGTGGTCGTTTTAGAGTGTGGTGTTTTTCATTCACGAAGGAAATTCCTCGCCGCCATGCCGCAAACATCTGACCAACGCCTGGCCGTGATCGGCGCCGGTCCGGCCGGACTCGCCGCCGCCATCGCCGCCGCCCGTTCCGGCGCGCGGGTCAGCGTTTTTGAACGGAACGGGCAACCGGGCTGGAAACTCCTGGTTACCGGAGGCGGACACTGTAACGCCGGAAACCATCGCCCGGTCTCCGAGTGGCCGGCCCTCTTCGGCAAACACGGGCGTTTCGTCGCCCCGGCCCTGAATCACTTCCCTAAGACCGCTCTCCTGGATTTCTTTCAGGAGATCGGCCAACCGCTGGTTTCTCCCGACAATTTTCACCTCTTCCCCGCCTCGCAGTCGGCGCGGCAAGTCCGCGACGCACTCGTCGCCCGCGCCATAAATTTCGGCGTCGACCTGGTCGGTAAGCATCGGGTCGAACGCCTGGAGGCAATTCCGTCCGGCCTCGCCGTCGACGGGACCGCGTTCACCGCCGTCATCCTCGCCACCGGCGGCCACAGTTATCCCGAGACGGGCTCCACCTGGGATGGCTGCCGCCTCGCCGCCGGCCTCGGTCACCGGGTGCAGCCGCCGACCCCAGGTTTGGTCGGCCTGCGCTGCGAGGACCTCGACCCAGAACTGGCCGGACTGGTCATGCCGGACAGCCGCGTCCGCGGCCGGATTGCGAGACAGGGCGAACTGCAGGGCAGAGGCGAACTGCTCCTGACCCATCGCGGCCTCTCCGGACCGGCGGTTTTGGATATGTCGACGGCGCTTGCCGAAGAGTTGTCCCGCTCCGGAACCGAGTTGGAAATCCACGTCGAGTGGATAGGCGGAAGAGGCGCTATGGAATGGCGGGATCAATTGACCGCCTGGCGATCCCGAAGCGGCGGCAGGGAAATTTCCAGTCTCCTACGGGAATTCTTCCCCGCCCGCTTGGCGGCCTGGCTCTCTGCCCGGGCTGGCGTCGAGGCGATCGCCGCCGCCCGTCTCACGGCCGAGGGACGTGACCGCCTGGCGCAGGTATTGGGCGCCTATCCCGTTCGCGTCACCGGGACGGAAGGATGGGAACGGGCCATAATCACCCGGGGTGGCGTCGATGTCCGTGAAGTCGAGGCCGGCAGCATGGCCAGCAAGCTTGTCCCGGGCCTGTTTTTCGCCGGGGAAATGCTCGGAGTGGACGGTCCGTGCGGCGGGTATAATCTGCACTGGGCTTTCGCCAGCGGGACGCTGGCGGGGAAGTCGGCGGCGGGCATCTGACTCACCGCGCAAACACCAGGCCGTACACCCGCGTCGCCCCGGCCGCCCGGCAGGCCCGGGAACAGGCCGCCATGGTGGCCCCGGTCGTCATCACGTCGTCAACCAAGAGCACCCGCTTTCCGGCGATCCGCCCATCCGCCTTGAACGCGTTCTCCACATTCGTTAGCCGCAACTGCCGCCGCAGACGCGATTGCGGCGTTGTCGCCACCAACCGTTTGAGGCTGCGCCTCTCCACCGGCAATCCGACCCGCCGCGAGATTTCCCCCGCCAGTAGCCGGGCTTGATCGAACCCCCGCTCCCTCAGCCGCAGCGGATGCAGCGCCACCGGAACGATTACGTCGAGCTTTTCCCGAAACGGCGCCGCCAGCAAACGTTCCGCCATCAATCCCCCGAGCGGCCGCGCCAATTCCATTTCCTTTCCGAACTTTAACCGCAACACCAGTTCCCGCGCCCCGGCCTTGTAACTCGCCACCGCCGCCGCCCCGGTCAGGTCCAGGCTGCGGCTGCGGCAACGCCGGCAACCCTGCTCCAGGGTGGCATGCTCCCCGGCTGGATAGCCGCACTTTGGACATGCCCCCCGGCCGATCCACGCCACTTTCCCCGCGCATTCGCCACATAAATACGGATTTTCATGCCCGAACAACGGCGCCTGGCACAAGCGGCAACAAGGCGGCGCAAACAAGGAAAGGGTAAAATTCAGCGCGCCGAGAAACAAGCGCGGTATAATCGAGGTCTGCATTACAACGAGTATACCCCGGGCGAACCGCCGCTTCCATCGCAATGTTATCCGGATGAATTTGCTGGCATCCGGCGTGAATATTTTTAAAATTGTGCGTTTTGACCATTGCCATCGCCCACAGCGGCCTAGACAGGAAACGCGGTTATGCAAATCACCAGATACCTCAAGCCCGAGGTGGTCCGCTTGGGCATGGTCGGCGGTCACTTGGACGATGTGGATCCCGAAAAGGATCCCCACAAGGAACGGGTCCGGCTCAAGGAGGAGGTCGTTGCGGAACTTACCGATTTATTCATGAACACCGGGCAAATCCGCAACCGGAACAAATTCCACCACGATCTTCTCTCGCGGGAGCGGAAGGCCTCCACCGCCATCGGCGGCGGCCTGGCTGTCCCGCACGTCCGGAGCATGCAGCCCAGGAACTTCTGCATGGTCTTCGCCCGCAGCCGCGACGGGGTCGAATTCGACGCCCCCGACGGGAAACCCGTGCACCTCTTTTTCGGCATGGCGGCGCCGACTTACGACGAGAAGGTCACCAACGATTATCTGCAGGCCTACAAGTGGATCGCCCGCGCCTTCAAGGAGGAGGAATGGCTCTCCGCCGCCCTCCTGCAAGCCGCCGACGAGCATGAAATCATCGGCATTCTATCCGGATTGGACTGAGGCATGGCACGAAAGAATATCAACCCGAAAACTGAAACCGCCGCCAGGGACGAATCCGACCCGCGCCGGTCCGGCGATCAGCCGGAAACGACGCCGGACGACGGCCGCTCCTTCGAGGAATTGCTGGCGGAGGCGGAGTCCCTGGCGCAAAAAATCGAAGAGGGGGGCTTGCCCCTGGACGAGGCGATTCGCGCCTATGAGCGCGGAGTGGCGGATCTGCGGCGTTCCGCCGAGTTGCTCCGGCGCGCCGAAGATAAAGTAAAGGTTTTACTGGAACACGACGGCGCTTTCCGTTTGGAGGATTTCGACGACGGTGACGTTGCCGGCGACACCTATGAGGACGAGGCTTGATGGCGGATTTTTCCGATAAATTCGCCGCCCTGAGGAATTCGGCGGCCAATAAACGCGCAGGTTCACCTTTCGTAAAATCTGAAACAGTTCCGGCCCCACTGCCGGAAACCGCCGAAAACGGCGGGCCGGTGACGGACTTTGCCGCGGGGCTCTTCACGGCGCAGGCCGTCAAGGGTTACGCCCTGACCCATATCCTCGCCGCCGGCGAACGTGCGGCCGTATTCAAAGCCCACGACGCGGTGATGGATCGTCCGGTGGTGGTGAAGGCCATGCTGCCGGATCCGGATCGGACCGGGGCGGTCGAGGAGTTCTTTTCGCTGGCCGGAAGCATCGCGCGCTTGCGCTGCCCCGGGGTGGCGAGAGGTTTGGACGCCGGCCGGGCGGGCGGGGCGTTTTACCTGGTTTACGAATTCCTCCCCGGCGAGAGCCTGGCGGCGAAGATCGCCCGGCGGCAGCGGGGCGTTATGACCGAGAAGGAAGCGGTCAGGCTGGTGCGGGAGATCGCGGGGATCCTGAGGAACCTCTTCGAGGCGGGGCATCCGCACGGGCATTTGCAGCCGTCCAACCTGCTGGTGGCCGAAGGCGGCAGGGCGTTCCTCACCGATATCGGTTTCGCCTGGACCATGGCTTGGCCTGATGACCCGGCCGCTTTCCTGGCGAGACCGGATTTCCTGCCGCCGGAACGTTTGGCAGGGGAGCTGAATATCGACATCCGTGGCGACCTGTACAGCCTGGGGGCGATGTGGTTCTGGCTCCTCCTGGGCCGGCAGGTTTTTCCGGCCGACCACGTGCCGCCGCTTGAGCCGGCTGCGCCGGCCGTAGCTGATTCGTCAATCGATACGGAAGAGAACGAAGGCGCGACAGATGCGCCGCAGATTCCGTCCCCCTTCGCCGCTATTTTGAAACGGCGGGAGCGGAAAGCGCCGACGGTGCGTTCCGTCGACCCGAATATCGGCGAAGACACTTCGAAGCTGATCCAGTGGCTACTGGAGAAAAATCGTGACGCCAGGCCGCGCACCCCCAAGGAATTTCTCCGCCGCTTGGCGGCGCATCCGCTGTTTGCGGAAGAGGGGGGCGGGGAGGACTTTTCCGAAGTGGACGGGGCGGAGGCGCCGCCCGAGGCGGGTGATGCATAAGGAGACCGCGATGCGTCGTCTTGTAATCCTGAACCTGGTTCTCCTGGTCGCGGCACTAGCCGCCCGGCCGGACGGCGTCGTCGCCGCCATGGATTTCGGTCCCCGGGCCATGTCCGGATCTTTCAATGTAACCACTCCGGAGGGTTGGCGGGGGCGGCGCTATATGGACGGCGAGTTTATCATCGCCGAGGAGTTCGATTCGAACGGCGACAAGCGTCTCGACGTCTGGCGGTTTTATCACCGCGGAGTACTGTCGTCGGAGGAGCGGGATCTGAATTACGACGGCAAAATCGATTGCCAGACCCGCTGGGACGGCCGGAGCGGGAGTTTGCTGTCGCTCCTCCGCGACACGAATTTTCGCGGCGTCAACGATATGGAATTGGAATACATGGGGGGAAGGAACTGGGAGCTCCGTGAGGACCGGAACCTCGACGGGGTGACGGACAGCATCCTTTATTTCCTGGCGCCGCCGGGATATTTCGACAACTTGGGTTCGGGTTTGGTCAGCCAGGGCGAGGTGGCGAGTTTGATTCCCCGGGATTATTGGCGGGAGCTGCATGTCGACGAGGGGTTTGGCGGTTCGATAAGCACCTATTACCGTTTTTCACGGGGGCAGGTGGCGGAACGGGGCGAGTTTGACGGCAGGCGGGTGGTGTGGCGGCGGGTGCCGCGCGGTTGGAGTCCGGACCTGGTTCCGCCTCCCGATTTTGGACACGGGGATGAGGTGGCCCGGGCGCAGCAGGAGGCGCCGCGGCGGCCGTCGTACCGTTTGCCGACGCCGGATTATGCGCAGCCGATAGGCCCGGAGCCGGCGGATCGCGGAGGAGCGATTCGGAATCCGTTTGATTTTTCGGCGTCGGGTGGGGATGCGGATCCCTATGCGG
This sequence comes from Planctomycetota bacterium, assembly GCA_031548865.1. Lineage (GTDB taxonomy): Bacteria > Planctomycetota > SZUA-567 > SZUA-567 > SZUA-567 > JAJBSZ01. The sequence goes on along the minus strand of JAVBQR010000078.1, from coordinate 10,462 downwards.
GATTGGTGCCGCCGCGGGTGGTGCGTCCACCGAGGGCGAGGGTGCCGCAGGTCGATGTGGGGCCGCCCGGGGTGGAATATGGTCCGGGTTTGTCGGTTGGGGGAGGGGTGGAGTATGGTCCGCCGCCGGGACCGCCGATGGGACCGCCGATGGGACCGCCCATGGGACCGCCACCGGGATCGGTGGGGATGGATTCAGGCGGAGGTTATGTGGCGCCGGCGCGTAGGGACGGTCTGCCGTCCGGGGAGTCGTCGGCGCGGGCGGTGCCGGCGCGGATGCGTCCGCCGGGCCAGTCGCAGTCGACGGGTCAGACGCAGCCGGCACGCCGCACGTTGTTTTGAAGGAAGCCGCAGCATTCCCGCTTGGCGAGATTGGGTCCAGCTTGAAGCTGGACCCGATCACGCCAAGCGGGAATGGAACTTTCGCCCACTCTCTACCGCGCCACAAGGATAACACCATGACCACCAGCATCCCCAATCCCAGAATCGCCGACCTCGGCCCTGAACACTGGATAAACCGCGACCTCTCCATCCTCGCCTTCAACTACCGCGTCCTCTCCCAAGCCGAAGACATCAACCTCCCCCTCCTCGACCGGGTGAAATTCCTGGCTATCGTCGCTTCGAACATGGACGAGTTCTTCATGGTGCGCATCTCCTACATGCGCCGCGCCATGAAGGCGGGACACGCCGAAACCGGCCCCGACGGCATGTCCCCCCGGCAACTCCTCGACACCGCCCGGGAAAAGGCCCGCGAACTTCTCGAGCGCGCCAACCGTTGCTGGCTGGACGACGTCCTGCCGGCGTTACGCAACTCGAACGTCTTTATTCACGACACCGACGAACTCTCCCGGGACGACCACGATTACCTGGCCGACTACTTCCGCGAACAAATCCTCCCGGTTCTGACCCCGATGGTCCTGGACTCCACCCACCCCTTCCCACTCCTCTCGTCAGGCGCGATTTACCTGCTGATGCGCGTCGCGGCCCGACCGGACATCCAGGCCGGCTTCTTCTCCAAGGCCGATACCGTCCTGGTGCAGGTGCCGTCCGGACTGGGACGCTTCATCGCCCTGCCGCGCCCGCCGGAGGCGTACCGTTTCATCCTCCTCGAGGAGGTCGTCGCCCTCTTCGCCAAGGAAATCGTCAACGGTTACGACATCAACGCCGTGCACCACTTCCGCATCACCCGCGACGCCGAACTGTTCCTCGACGACGAACGCTCCGACGACCTGATTATCGCCATCCAGGAAGGCCTGAAACGCAGCCGCTGGGGAGCGCCGGTGCGGCTCTCGGTGTCGTCCAAAGTCCCGCAGGAGGAAACGGAATACCTCTGCAAAATGCTCGAACTCGAACCCATGGACGTCTTCTCCTCCATCGGGATGCTCGACATGAAGGGACTGTTTCACCTTCTCGGGAGAGTGGATCGGCCGGACCTCCTGGAACCGCCGTGGCCGCCGCGGCAACACCCGGCCTTCGCCGACGGGAAGGACATCTTCGAAGTCGTCGCCCAGCGGGACATCCTCCTGAACCTCCCCTATCAGTCCTTCGACCCGGTGACCCGCTTCATCGAGGAAGCGGCCGACGACCCCGATGTCCTCGCCATCAAGATCACCCTGTACCGGGTCAGCGGGCAAAGCCCGCTGGTGCGGGCGCTGATTCGCGCGGCGGAGCAGAAGAAACAGGTCACCGCGCTGGTGGAACTCCAGGCCCGTTTCGACGAGGAGGCGAATATCACCTGGGCGCAGCGTCTGGACGCGGCCGGGGCGCACGTCATATACGGGGTGGTCGGCTACAAGACGCATTCGAAGGCCGCTTTGGTGATTCGCCGCGAGCACGACGGCATCCGCCGCTACTGCCATTTGGCGACCGGCAATTACAACGACCGGACGGCGCGGCAGTATACTGACCTGGGCCTCCTTACCGCCGACCCGGATTTCGGATCAGACCTTTCGTCCTTCTTCAACGTGATTACGGGTTATTCCCTGCCGCCGGTGTGGAATTACATCGAAATGGCGCCGACCGGCCTGAGGGCGCGGACCATAGCGATGATTCGGCGGGAAATCGAGAAGCATACGGTGGAGAACCCCTCCTTCATTCGCGCCAAGATGAATTCGCTGGTGGATCCGGACATCATTCGGGAGTTGTACCGGGCGAGTCAGGCCGGGGTGCGGATTGATTTGCTCATCCGGGGTTTGTGCCGTTTGCGGCCGGGGGTTCCGGGCCTGTCGGACAACATAAGAGTACGGAGTATCGTGGATCGTTTTCTGGAGCATCCGCGCATTTTCCATTACCACAATGGGGGGAGCGAGGAGGTTTATCTATCGTCGGCGGACTGGATGGAGCGAAACATGGACCGGCGTTTGGAATTGCTGTTTCCGGTAAACGATCCGGCCTGCAAAAGTGAGGCGATGGCGGTTTTGGATGCGGGGTTCGCGGATAACGTAAGCGCCTGGCGGTTGCTCCCCGAAGGGGAATACAGCAGGGAGAAGCCGGCGCCGTATGAGCCGGTGTTCAGGAGTCAGGAGAAGCTGTACCAGCGGGCGTCGGCGATGGCGGCGGAGAGCCGGGAAGAGTTGCGGCATCAGGTGTTTTCGGTAAGGGCGAGGCGGAAAAAATAAGGAATCTTTCATGAGTTCATTCTGGCAAGGGAAACGCATTTTACTGGGAGTCACCGGCGGCGTGGCGGTTTATAAATCGGTCGGCATGGTGAGTAAACTGGTGCAGGCGGGAGCCGAGGTGGACGTGGTGATGACTCCGGGGGCGATGGAGTTTGTACAGCCGCTATTGTTTGCGTCGATCACGCATCGGACTGTTTACCATAATCCCTGGCAGGCGGAGCGGCGTCCGGAGCATATCGCCCTGGCGGAGCGCCCGGACTTGATCGTGGTGGCCCCGTGCACGGCGAACACCATGGCGAAATTGGCCTACGGGATTGCCGACAATCTGCTGACCGGAGTCTTACTCTGCACCAAAAAGCCGGTCCTGCTTGCCCCGGCGATGAATTGCGGGATGTGGACGGCGGCGGCGACCCAGCGGAATGTGCGGATTCTACAGGCGGACGGCTATCATTTCGTCGGACCGGAAACGGGAAATTTAGCCTGCGGGGACGTGGGGATTGGCCGGATGGCGGAGCCGGAGGGGATCCTGGCGGCGATGGAGGAAGTGCTTGAAGGCGAGGAGCGGAAGCGGGTTTGCTGAGAGGAAACCGCCGTGAACAATCCCGTCGCCAGAATCATCGACGTCAATCTGAATCGCGCCGGAGAAGCGCTACGCACCCTCGAGGAATACGCCCGCTTTATCCAGGAGTCGCCGGCCCTGGCCGCGCGCTGCAAGGCCCTGCGGCACCATTTGGCCGGCGTTGCCAAAGCCTGGACGGCGGCGTTGCCGGCGGATGAAAGCCCCATCGCCCACCGGGACATCGCCGGTGACGTCGGCGCCGGCATCAAGACCGATGCGGAAAACAGCAGGCCAAACGCCCTATCCGTCGCCGCCGCCGCCAGCCGGCGTGCCGCCGAAGCTTTGCGGACGCTGTCCGAATACGCGAAAATCGTCAATCCGCTTCTTGCCGGCGAGTTTGAAAAAATCCGCTATGGACTGTATGCCGTCGAGCCGATCCTCCTGGCGGAGGGAACCCTCCGCCGCCGGTTGGCCGGGGCGATGCTGTATGTGAAAGTCGGCGCAGACCCTTCCGCCGGCGCCACTCTCGACATTGTGCGGGAAGCCATTATTGGCGGCACCGATATGATTCAGCTCCGCGACAAGGAAATGGGGGACGGCCGGTACCACCGCCTGGCCGGGGAAATCCTGGAACTCTGCCGCGCGAAGCAGGTGCTCCTTATCACCCAGGGACGCCCGCATATCGCCGGTTTGTTGGATGCCGACGGCGTGCATCGGGAGCCGGAGGATCTGCCGGTCAACCTGACCAGGAGGCTGATTGGCCCGGATAAAATCATCGGCTTTTCAGGTAAGGGACAGGCCGGCGCGGAAAAAGCTGTCGCGGCCGGCGCCGATTATATGGAGAATGGACCTGTATTCTCGACAGATGAAATGAGGATCCGCGCCGCCGGCGGTTTGGAATCGGTGACCGAAATCTCCCGATGTGACAATCCGCCTTGTTTCGCCAGCGGCGGCGTGAACCGGGACAACCTGGAGCAAGTGCTGGCGGCGGGTGCCCGCGCCGTGGCGGTGGGTGCCGCGATAACCAGCGCCCGCGATATCGCCGGCGCAGCCGCTTTTTTCAAGGAGCGGATTAAACAGTATCGCGGTATTACCACCCCGGCGGTTGAAGGAGAGTAACTAAGTGGAGAACAAAGGCGGTTTGCGCATTGTCGGGAAAAACGCCCCGGACAGCGCCCCCCCCAGCCCGGGAAACGCGGCTGAGGTCGCCCAGACCGGATTCTATTACATCACTCCCGACGCCTGGGAAGACACCACCCTGTCGGGACGGCGGATTTTCAGCCGGCTGATAACCCTTCCCGCCTATATTTTCCGGGAGCTCTTGAAAGGGGTCGTCCTTTCGACCCTGGTCTTTTCCGCCATCCTTATGGCGGTGTTCGCCGGACAGGTGATGCGGGACGGCATCGGGCCGTACACTCTGGCACAGGTTCTCCCCAATTTCATTCCGATGATTTGCCCGTTCGTGCTGCCGTTGGGGATCATCACCGGCATCCTGATGTGTTACTCCCGCCTGTCGAAGGACAATGAAATCCTCGCCGCTTATGCCGGGGGAGTTAACCCGTTCTGGCTGATGCTGCCGGCCCTCCTGACTTCCATCCTGGCCATATTCATCACCCTGACCCTGAACGAAGTGGCCTTGATGCCGGCTATCCGCAATATCGAGCGGCTGGTCCTGGACGATCAGGCGAACATTCTCCGGCGGATGATTTCGAGGCCCGGGAACATCACCGTTCCGACCGGGTCCGAGTTTATCGCCATGTCCAAGGTGGATCCCTCGCGGGACCCGGAGGGCAGGGCGAGTTTGGACATCACCCGCTTCAACGTTGCGCCGTCCGGCGAAGTCGGCCCGGAATTCGTGTGGGATCCGAAGTATCCCTATCCCGCGAAACGGATTGTCGCGCGGGACCACGAAATCAAGGATTTCACCAACATTCCCGGCAATGAGATGACCCTGAAAATGCAGGTCACCCGGCCGATTTTCCAGGATCTCCACATATCCGACCTGAACAAAACCTTCATCGCCGACGGCGAATCCGGGGAGGAGCGGGTGGTGTTGGGCGGCCGGCCGGATGTGACGATCCACTCGAACCGCACCGCATTCTGGCCCATCCTGATGCTTTCCGACACCCGCCGCGAGGCGGAGGAGAAGGTCAGGGAACTGGAGTCGCTCAATCTGGACGCCCTGTCGGAACCGCAGCGGGTGGTGGCGGGGGATATGTTGAAGCAGCAGCGGGAGCTGGTGCAGGACCGGACCGGGGAAATCAACATGCGCCTGGCCCTGTGTTTTTCCTGCCTCGCCTTCGCGATTTTGGGGATACCCCTGGGCATGCGTACGCGGGGGACCCTGGTGGCTTCGTTCGTTTGGGGCATCGCCACGGCGGGGGCGTATTTCCTGGCGCTCAAAAGCGCGGAGGCCCAAGTCTCGCGGGGACTCATGCCTTATTGGGTGATTTGGGTGCCGGACGTCCTGGTGGTGCTGATTGGCATATGGCTGTGGTTTATGAACACGCGGCGGAGCTGACTTCAAGGAAGGATTGACATATGGATTCCGTTAAACGAAAACCGACGCGGAAATCGCGCCGCGTTGCAGTAAAAAAAAGCCCGGTGGCAATGAAAAAAGTGAAAAGGGTGGGAGGGGGGAAATTGGTTGCACCCCCATTGCCAACCGCTTCAAAAGCTGAGATTCTGGAGGAATACAGAAACGCCATGGCAGTAAAAAAGGCCATTCAAAACGGGGAAAAGGTGACTATTCCTTTGTCGGAATTAATGACATTCTTGGGTAAAAACAATGATTGAGATACAAGCGCAATGCGCAGAACGGATGAAAAACTTGCCGGCAGGTATGGACGATTTTGTCCGTCGCGTTTTCAGCGAAGTCTTCAAGGACGAAACCTGGAAAAGAGTGGCTGGCCGCCCGTTAATTAGATCCAACGACTTTTTTCAGGTGAGGATGGAGCGGTTGACGGTTTTTTTCCTTATCGATGGCGAAGTCGTTGTCATTACCGGGATCAAGCTTGCCCGCTAGAGCATCGGGTCCGGGTCATTTCGGCGGGGGGAGGGCGAGCCGGTGGGGAGTGAGCAGGGATACGGGTTGGGGGGAGGCGACGGCAATTCGCGCGCGGGAATTACGGTGGGCCTGGGCCTTACGGCCCATGATGCGTTCGAGGGTGGAGTTTAGCTCCTCGACGGTTTGCATGGTTTTTTGGGAATCGTCGTTCAACCCCACACTGGCGCGGGCGGACTGATCGGCGGATTGGGCGTTTTCCTGGGTAATCTTGTCGATTTGCGCCACGCTGCTGTTGACTTGATCGATGCCTTGGGCCTGCTCATTGGTGGCGTTGCTGATTTCCCCCAGCATGGCGGCGATTTTGGCGGTATTGTCGGTAATGCCGGTGAAGCGATCCTTGATGTTGGCGGTTATCGAGGCGCCGGTGGCGACGTTGGACACGGTGTTGTTGATAAGCGTGGCCGAATCCTTGGCCGCTTGGGCGGAACGTTGGGCGAGGATTCTGACCTCGTCAGCGACCACCGCGAAGCCTTTACCGGCTTCACCCGCCCGCGCCGCCTCCACCGCCGCGTTCAGGGCCAACAGGTTGGTTTGAAAAGCTATACCCTCGATAACGCCGAGAATCTGGCGGATTTTGTCGGACGAATCCTTGATATCGTTCATGGCGCCGGACATGTCGGCGACCGCCTCCGAACCTTCGCCGATCAGTTTGGAGCCGTTACGCATCAGGGTATTGGCGTCCTTGGCGTTGTCGGCGTTTTTTCGGGTCATGGAGCTTATTTCCTCAAGGGCGGCGGAAATTTCCTCGAGGGAGGAGGCTTGGTTTTGCGCCCCTTCGGATAGGGTGGAACTATTGCGGGTAAACTCGTCGGCGGCCTTAACCACCTGGTTGGCGGTGCCGAGAAGATTGCCGACCGCCCGTTCCAACGGTTGAATTACCCCTCGCCGCACCGTGAATTGCAGGGCGATAAGCAGGATAATGCCGAGGATCACCACGGCGGCGATCATGGCCTTGACATTTCGGGCGGCTTTGAAGCCGTCCGCGATGGCCCAAGTGGTGTTTTCCTGGCAGTTCTCCCGGTTCATTGCAACGACTTCGTCGATGCTTTTCGAGACTTCCTGTTGCAGCGCCAATTGATCCACCATGGCTTTATGGGAAATTTCTTCATAAATGGCCCGGGCGTGGTCGGCTTCGGCAACCATCATGTCGAAGGTGCTGATTACCGCCTCGGCGGCTTGTTGGACTTTCCGGAAGGCGGCGAGGATTGCGGCAGGATTTTTTTCCGGATCCCCGGCAAGCAGGGCCTGAAGATCGTGGGCGGCTTGGTGGAATTCCCGGTGGGGACCGGTCATGATTTCCATGGCTTTCCGGAATCTGGGGTTGGAGCTGTAGGTCAAGCGGCCAGAAGTGAAATTGGCGCGCCATTTGCCGAAATTGCAGCGGGTGTCGTCGGCGGAGATCTCGGGACCCGACAGTTGCCCGCTCGCCACCATGCCGCCCAAGCGCGCGGCGAGGGCATAGTGGTCGCCCCGGAATTGGAAAAGGGACTTCAATACATCGTCGGGTTTGAGGATGGTGGTGTCTTCCCAGGTTTTATGCAGCTTGAGGAGTTCTTCGTTGGCTTTATCCCATTTTTGGATAAGGCCTTCGCTTTTTTTCCACAGCGGCGTGATTTTGTCCCAGCCGTCGATGCGCTGCTCGCCCTTGGCCAGCAACCGGTCCAAATCCCGGACCGAATCGCGCAAATCCTTGGCGTTGGCCTGGTATTCGTCATACTGGGTTTTGCGGCCGGCCATGGGGAGATCGGTGTTCAGCAGGGTCCGTTGCGCGGAGTTGATGGCTTCGAACGACTTGTTGATCGCACCGAAGTCATTGGCGACGACCAATTCATAGTCTATCGTCTCCGTTAATTTCTTGTTCAACATTTCAACCGCCAACCACCCGATAACCCCAACCCCGGCGCCAATCGCCATCATGAGAAAAAAAGCGAACAATAATTTGGAGGCAAAACTCATAAACATCCTCCTTTTTGCCCAGAATTGATTGTCTGGCATAGGAGTTAATAACGAGATGTTTGTGGATTATACGTGTTATCGAGTATTGTCCCCTAATTATGCCTATTATTATACGTTATTTTAGGAATTATTGGTCGTTTTCAGCGCCCTTATCTCCATTTTCCAACTTAACGTCATTATTCACTGACTCGGGCTCGAGTTCACGTACATCCTCTTCAACTTCACTGTCGTCATCTTCCTCCAACGCCTCCGCAACCGATTCGTCGTCAAGCCCCATTTCGCTCTCGATAGCCCGAACCACCGCGTTCCGCCGGCTTTTCTTTTTCTCATCCTTCTTCGGCAAAAGCTCCGCCGGATTCACCCCTTCGAGGTAACGCCCGTAGCGGCGAAATTTATCGTAACGTTCCGCTAAAAGCGTCTCGACTGGCACTCCGCCCAACTCGTCGAGATTACGGATTATCGCGGCGCGGAGCATTTCCCCCATCGCCTTCAGGTCGCGGTGGGCACCGCCCATCGGCTCGGGGACGATTTCGTCAATCAGCTTGAACTCGTGCAAATCCTTCGAAGTGAGGCAGAGCTCCTCCGCCGCCTTTTCCTTCATGTTGCCGTCCCGCCAGAGAATCGAGGCGCAGCCTTCGGGGCTGATCACGGAGTAGTAGGAATAACGCAACATCAGTATCCGGTCGCCGACGCCCAAACCGAGCGCCCCGCCGGACCCGCCTTCGCCGATGACAATGCACAGGACCGGCACCCGGAGGCGGGACATTTCCATCATGTTTTCGGCAATGGCGATGGCGACGCCGCGTTCTTCGGCGCCAATCCCGGGGTATGCCCCTTTGGTGTCGATGAAAGTGACCACGGGAATGCCGAATTTTTCCGCCAGCTTCATTTTCCTGAGCGCCTTCCGGTAACCTTCCGGATGCACGCAGCCGGCATTCGAGAGGTGCCGTTCCTTCACGTCGCGGCCGCGGTGTTGGCCGATAAGCATAACCCGGTGGGGCCCAATCACCCCGAGTCCGGAGACAATCGCCAAGTCGTCCCCGAACATGCGGTCGCCGTGGAGTTCCTCGAAGGAATCGAAAATGAGCGAGGTGTAGTCGCGGGTCTGGGGCCGGCCGGGATGGCGGGCGACCAGGACGATTTGCCATGCTTTCAGGTTTTCGTAAAGCTGGCGTTCGATTTGTCCGTACTGCTCCTGCATGGGTTCGAGGAGCACTTTCAGTTCCGGCGAATCCTTGGCGTTCGCCGCCATTTCGTCGATTCTTCTTTTTAGTTCGTGCAGTGGCGCCTCGAAGGGGAGGAGCATTTTGTCGTCGTCAAGCATGTCCGCCCTACCCCTTCCTGAAGTATTCGACCGCGCGACGGAACAGACGCATGCCGTCGCCTTCGCGATTTTCCCGTTTTTCCCGGGTCCAGCGCGGGTGCTGATAGCCGACGATATAGCGTTCCGGATGGGGCATGAGACCGAGGACGCGGCCGGTTTTGTCACAGATGCCGGCGATATTGTCCACGCTGCCGTTGGGGTCGTCGGGGTATACCGGAGCCCCGCCTGAAGGAGATGCGTAGCGGTAGACCACCTGGCCGTTTTCGATGAGTTCCTTGATGACCTGGGGGTCGCGGGCGACGAGTTTGCCTTCTCCGTGGGCGACGGGCATTTCCAGGGCTTCGTCGCCGGCGGCGAAGATAGACACGGTGTTATGGGGCGAGCGGAGGCGGATCCAGCGTGCCTCGAACTTCCCCGAGTCGTTGTGGGTGAGGGTGAGGGAGCGGTCGGCGGCGGGGAGGATGCGGGCGTCGGGGAGGAGTCCGGTTTTAACGAGAGCCTGGAAACCGTTACAGATGCCGATGATGATGCCCCCGGAGAAGATGAAATCCTGGAGGTGTTTACGCATGGAGTTCATGAGTTGGGTGGCGAGGATTTTTCCTGCCGCGATGTCGTCGCCGTAGGTGAAACCGCCCGGCAGGGCGAGGATTTGCACATTGGCGAGGGGAGAGTCGGAGGCGGCAAGCCAGTTTATGTGGGCGAGTTCGGTAATGGCGCCGGCGAGGTCGAAGGCGAATTTGGTCTCGAGGTCGCAGTTGGTGCCGGCGGTGCGGAGGACGAGGGCGCGGGGTTTGGCCATGAGGAGTGGTTCCTTGGGAAGTTGGCGCTAAAAAGAGGTTTTATACTTGTCGCGAAGCGAAATGGTGAAAATCCTTAATTCACCACAGAGGCACAGAGGGCACAGAGGTTCACAGAGAAACTGAAAAGAATGGTTGTGGC
>JAVBQR010000096.1:0-9637 GCA_031548865.1 Planctomycetota bacterium | reverse complement strand
TTCGCCTGCCTCCTGCATGAAAAACCCTTCGCCGGCGTCAACGGTTCGGGGAAGCACAACAACTGGTCCATCACCGGCACCGACGGCAAGAACTGGTTCTCGCCCGGGCAAACCCCGCACGACAACGCCAAATTCCTCTTCATGCTCACGGCAGTCCTGAAAGCAGTCGACACCCACGCCGGGCTAATCCGCTCCGCCGTCGCCACGGCCGGGAACGACCACCGCCTCGGCGCCGCCGAGGCGCCGCCGGCCATCATGTCCGTCTACCTCGGGGAACAGTTGGACGAAATCATCAATCAAATCGAAACCGGTCTCTCGATTCGCGGGAAGTCGGACGGCTGCGACCTGATCGAAATCGGCGTCGACTCCCTCCCGAAAATTCCCCGGGACGTCTCGGACCGCAACCGCACCTCCCCCTTCGCCTTCACCGGTAACAAGTTCGAATTCCGCGCCGTCGGCTCCTCCCAGTCCTGCGCCGGCCCCAACACCATCCTGAACGTGGTCATGGCCGCCGCCCTGGACGAAATGTGCACCGACATGGATAGGCGCCTCCTGGACGATCCGCCGCAAAAGGACGAGAACGGCCATTCGCCCCAGTTCCACAACGCTATTAAGGCGGTACTCCGGAACGAAGTGAAAACGCACCGGCGGGTGGTTTTCTCCGGCGACGGTTATGGCGAGGAATGGCAGCAGGAGGCGGCCCGGCGGGGTCTACCTAACCTCCGCACGACGCCGGAAGCGCTCAAGGCGATCCTCTGGCCGGAATCGCTGCGGCTGTTTGCCAAATACGGGGTTTTGAGCGAGCGCGAGGCGCATTCCCGCTATGAAGTCTACCGGCACGCCTGGGAAGCCACCGTGGCCATGGAAGGCGGTTTGGCCGGCGACCTGGTCCGGACCTTCGTCCTGCCGGCGGCGCTGGAAGTCGAGGAGGAACTTTTCGCATCGCTCGAACGTTCGCGGGAGACGGTGCGGGACGCGTCGCCCCGCGAGAAAGCCTACGATTACGCGGCAAGCCTTATCGACCGCCTCTACGGCGCGACGACGGCGATGGACAAGGCTTTGGCGGGGAATGAACCCGGCGAAGTGGTCCAGGCGCTGGCCGTCCTCCGGGCGCTTGTCGACAAGCTGGAGGCGATTACCCCCGATGCCAAATGGCCCTTCCCCTGCTACGGGAAAATGTTCTTCAGCTCGACCTATGCGGCAAACGGATTTTGCCCGGGCGAGGGAAAAACCTGTTTTCACGGCAAGGGAAATTCGGCAGAATAGGGTGTATTACGCAAAATCAATCCAGGTGGTGGAAAGGCAAGGTGGTCGTAATGGAAGCCATTTCAGAAAAAACCGCGCGAAGCAAATTCTCCGAAGCCCTCGACACCGTTTGCAACTTAATGTCATGCCGCTATCACTATACGAAATAATCTAGGAGCCCCCTTACCCATGCCCACCGACCATCCCAAGGAAGCCTGCGGCGTCTTCGGCGCCTATAATGTCCAGAACGCCTCGCAAGTCATATACGACGGCCTTTTCGCCCAACAGCACCGCGGCCAGGAAGGAGCCGGCATCGCCACCTCGAACGAGGGAAAAATCCGCTGCTCGAAAAACCTCGGCCTCCTCGAACACGCCGTCCCGCCCGACAAGGTCCAGCTCCTGAAAGGTAACATGGGGATCGGCCACGTCCGCTATTCCACAACCGGCAAAGGCGGCCGGGTGCAAAACGTCCAGCCCCTCATCGGCGATTGCGTGGACGGTCGCTGGGCGGTGGCCCACAACGGTAACATCGTGAATGCCCGGGAGCTCAGGAAAATTTACCAGGAACAAGGCGCCATCTTCCAAACCGGCACCGACTCGGAAATGCTCCTGCACCTCCTGGCCAACCCCCAGTACCGAAACGATGCCCGCCGGGTGGCCAAAGCCTGCGAAACGCTGAAGGGCGCCTATTCCTTCCTCATCATGTCCTCCGACCACATCTACGCCGTCCGGGACCCCCACGGCTTCAAACCCCTGGTCATCGGCCGCCTCGGGGAGGGCTGGGTGTTCGCCTCGGAAACCTGCGCCCTCGGGCAGGTCGGCGCCGTTTTCGAAAGGGAAGTCGAACCCGGGGAACTGGTCTCGGTCAGCCCCGAAGGCTTCGCCAGCACCCGCCTCAACCGCGATGGCGCCGGCCTCTCGCACTGCGTCTTTGAAATCGTCTACTTCGCCCGCCCCGACTCCACTGTCTTCGGCCACCAGGTCCACGACGTCCGGGTCCGCTACGGCCGCAGTCTCGCCCGCGAACACCCGGTCGACGCCGACATCGTCGTCGCGGTGCCCGATTCCGGCTCCTCCGCCGCACTCGGTTACGCCCGGGAAAGCGGCCTTCCCTTCGAAGTCGGCTTTATCCGGAACCACTACATCGGCCGCACCTTCATCATGCCCGGTTCCGAAGACCGCGCGCAACAGGTCGACAAGAAGCTGGCGGCCCTACCGGAAACGGTGCGGGGGAAACGGGTGGTGGTCGTGGACGACTCCATCGTCAGGGGAAACACCATGCGGCGCCGGGTCCTGGCCCTCCGCGCTGCCGGCGCGAAGGAGGTGCATCTGCGCATCGCCTGCCCGCCCGTGGAACACCCCTGTTATTACGGCATCGACTTCCCCACCAAGGACGAACTCATCGCCAGTTCGATGTCAGTGGAGGAAATCCGCCGCTACATGGACGCGGACAGCCTGGGTTACCTGAGTATCGCCGGCCTCCTCTCCCCCTTCCGCCGCAAGCGGGATTATTGCCTGGCCTGCTTCGACGGGACCTACCCCCTGGAAACGGACGAGGAAGGCATCGGCGAGGCAGACACCGAAGAACTGGAAGCGGGGGAGGAATAATGGGAAGAATTCCCTTGAGAGTGGGAAGGGAATTGCTAAAATTTATTCGCAAATTTACGAAACACCCCGATGACGGAGACGCGTAAATAGCGTCTCCGTCATTCTGGAAAGGCGAAAAAGGACGACATCCCATGCCCAAACGCGACGACCTCAAGAAAATCATGCTCATCGGTTCCGGTCCCATCGTCATCGGCCAGGCTTGCGAATTCGACTACTCCGGCGCCCAGGCCCTGAAGGCGCTCAAGGAAGAGGGCTACGAACTGGTCCTCGTCAACTCGAACCCCGCCACCATCATGACCGACCCTGAAATGGCCGACCGCACCTACATCGAACCCCTCACCCCGGAAATTGTCGCCGAAGTCATCCGCCGCGAACGCCCCGACGCCATCCTCCCCAACATGGGCGGACAAACCGGCCTGAACATCGCCGTCGAGCTCCACCGCAGCCACATCCTTTCCGACTACGGCGTGGAAATAATCGGCGTCCGCCCCGAGTCGATTCAAAAGTCGGAGGATCGTGGCCTCTTCAAAAAAGCCATGGAAAACATCGGCCTCGCCTGCGCCCGCTCCGGCAGCGCCACCACTATGGAGGAAGCACAGCGCGTCCGTTCCCGCCTCGCTTCCTGGCCGGTCGTCATCCGCCCCGGCTTCACCCTCGGCGGCGCCGGCGGCGGCATCGCCAACAACCAGGAGGAGTTCGACCGCCTCGCCCAGCTCGGCCTAGCCGCCAGCCCGACTTCGGAAATCCTCATCGAGGAATCGCTTCTCGGCTGGAAGGAAATCGAGATTGAAATCATCCGCGACCGTAAAGGCAACGCCATCATCGTCTGCTCGATTGAAAACCTCGACCCGATGGGCGTCCATACCGGCGACTCCATAACCGTCGCCCCCGCCATGACCCTTACCAACCGGGAATACGCCAACATCCGCGACGCCTCGGTGCGCATCATGGAGGAAATCGGCGTCGACGCCGGCGGTTCCAACGTGCAGTTCGCGGTCAATCCGGAAAACGGCCGGGTGGTGGTCATCGAGATGAACCCGCGCGTGTCGCGCTCGTCGGCCCTGGCCTCGAAGGCAACCGGTTTCCCCATCGCCCGAGTGGCGGCGAAACTGGCGGTCGGCTACACCCTCGACGAACTCAAGAACGACGTCACCAAAACCGGCAGCGCCTGCTTCGAGCCGGCCATCGACTACGTGGTCGTCAAGGCGCCCCGCTTCAGCTTCGAAAAATTCCCGGGGACGCCGAACGTTCTCGGTACGCAGATGAAATCGGTCGGCGAGACGATGGCCATCGGCCGGACCTTCAAGGAGGCGCTCCAGAAAGCCCACCGCGGCCTGGAAACGGGCCGGGGCGGCCTCGGCGCCGACGGCAAGGGGAAGGACTACGCCGCCTTCACCCCGGAAGCCCTGGAACGCGCCCTCGCGGTTCCCTCCGATCACCGTATTTACGCAGTGCATGCGGCGCTGGAACTCGGCATGTCCAAGGAAAAAATCAACGGGCTGACCGGCATCGACCCCTGGTTCCTGCGGGAAATCGAGGAACTGGCGCAATTTGGAAAATACCTGAAGGAAGAGGTCAAGGATCTCATGACCCTGTCCCGGAACCCCGCTCTGTTCCGGCAGGCAAAAGCGTTCGGCTTCTCCGACCGCCAGCTCGGCCACCTCTTGAAGGCTCCGGAAATAACCGTCCGCGACCTTCGCCACAGCCTCGACCTGCGGCCGGCGTTTCATCTGGTCGACACCTGCGCCGGGGAGTTCCTCTCGCCCACCCCCTATTATTACTCGACCTATGTTTCCAGCCAATCCACCCGGGCCGTGAACACCCTCGCCTCCCCCAAAAAACCGGCCATGCTGATTATCGGCGGCGGCCCGAACCGTATCGGCCAGGGCATCGAATTCGACTACTGCTGCTGCCACGCCTCCTACGCCCTCAGGGACGCCGGCTACCGGACGATTATCGTCAACTCGAATCCGGAAACGGTCTCCACCGACTTCGACACCTCCGACACCCTCTATTTCGAACCCCTGACCCTCGAGGACGTCCTGGAAGTGCACCATAGGGAAAAACCCGACGGCGCCATCGTCCAGCTGGGCGGGCAAACGCCCCTGAATCTGGCCTCGGGGCTGGCGGAGGCGGGCGTGACCATCGTCGGCACCTCCCCCGAATCCATCGACGCGGCCGAGGACCGGAAACAATTCGGCGACCTCATCGACCGGCTCGGCATCAAGCAGCCGCCGCACGGCATGGCGGCGGAGGTCGACACCGCCCTGTCCATCGCCGACGACATAGGTTACCCCATCCTCGCCCGGCCCTCCTTCGTCCTGGGCGGCAGGAACATGGCCATTATCCACGACCCCGACGAACTCGCCGCCTACATGCGTAATCTCGCCGAAATTTCCGAGGAGCGTCCGGTCCTCATCGATCATTACCTCGAACAGGCCACGGAAGTGGACGTCGACTGCGTGTCGGACGGCGAACGGGTGGTCCTGGGGGGAATGATGGAACACATCGAAATCGCCGGCATCCACTCCGGGGATTCGGCCTGCGCCCTGCCGCCGCCGACCTTGTCGGAGGAAGTCAAGAAGATCATCCGGGAGCAGACGGTGGCGATGGCCAGGGCGCTCGAGGTCCGCGGCCTCATGAACGTCCAGTTCGCGGTATCCGGGGGCGAGGTGTTTGTCCTGGAGGTGAACCCCCGCGCCAGCCGCACCGTCCCCTTCGCGTCGAAGGCGACCGGGATTCCCCTCGCCAAAGTGGCCAGCCTGTGCATGGTCGGCTACCGCCTCGAGGACATGAACTTCACGGATGAGCCGACGCCCCGGCATTTCTCGATCAAGGAGGCGGTCTTCCCCTTCAACCGCTTCCCGCAGGCGGCAATTCAGCTGTCCCCGGAAATGAAGTCCACCGGCGAAGTGATGGGAATGGATCGGCTGAACGGATCGGCATTTTTGAAAAGCCAGTTGGCCGCCGGCAACCGCATCCCCCAAAGCGGCCACGTTTTCATCTCGGTCCGGGACGCCGACAAGAAGGCGGCGCTGCCGCTGGCGCGGCGCCTGATCGAACTCGGCTTCGGGATTTACGCGACCCGGGGGACTTCCACCGGGTTCCGCGACGCCGGCATTCCCGCGCAGGCGATATTCAAAATCACCCAGGGCCGGCCGAACGTTCTCGATCTGATGGACGAAAAGGATGTGGCGTGGATCATCAACACGATTGAAATGGGCGCCGAGCCGGTGGCGGACGAGGGCCGGATGCGTTCGGCGGCGATTATGCGGGGGATTCCCATCACCACCACGATTGACGGACTCCGCGCCTCGATTGAAGGTTTGGAAATGATGCGGCGGCACAACCGCCTGGAGATTTGCAGCCTCCAGGAATACAGCCGGCACGGCAAGAAAGTGACCCTGCCGAAACAGCTTCCGGCGCGCCTCCTGTCCTGACCTGTATCCTATGTGGTTAAAATTTATCCGAAAGGCCACCCATGAAATCCGCCAACGACTACCCCTGGAAAGCCGCCCGCGAACATAAAGCCTACCTGGCCCTGGAAAACGGCACCGTCCTGTCCGGTTATTCGGTCGGCGCCGAAAAAGACGTCCTGGGCGAAGTAATCTTCAACACCGCCGCCTTCGCCTACGAGGAAGTACTTTCCGATCCCGCTTCCGCCGGGCAAATCGTCTGCTTCACCAATCCGGAACTCGGCAACGCAGGCATGAATCCGGAGGACATGCAAGGGGGGCGCCTGCACGCCGCCGGGCTCCTCGCCCTGAACCTCAACGAGCCGTCGAACTGGCGCGCCACGGAAAGCCTCCGGGAAGCCCTCGTCCGCCACGGCGTTCCCGCCCTGGCCGGCATCGACACCCGGGAGCTCGTTTCCATCATCCGCGACCATGGTTCCATGAAAGCGTATCTCTCCGCCGACGGCGCCATGCCGGTGCACGACGCGGTGAAGGCGGCGCAGGGCTGGCGCGGCTGGACCGGGCGGGATTACGCGGCGGAAGTGACCTGCGAACGAATCCACCCCTGGGACGCCGGGAACAGCCTCGCCGCCATTTTCCCGCACCGCGACGAAATCCTGCCGCCGGCCGACTACCTGGTCGCCCTCTACGACTTCGGGGTCAGAACCGACCTGCTGCGGAGCCTACGCCGGAACGGCATGGCGGTAACGGTTGTCCCGGCCCAAACCCCGGCCGCCGAGGTCTTGGCCATGAAGCCGGACGGCGTGTTCCTGTCGAACGGTCCCGGCGACGCCAACGCCCTCCCCTACGCGGTGGCGAATGTCCGCGCCCTATCGGGAAAAACCCCGATCCTCGGCGTTGGCCTCGGCCACGAAATCCTCGCGCTGTCCGTGGGGGGCGAGACCTACAAACTGCCCTTCGGCCATCACGGCGAAGGCCACCCGGTAAAGGACCTGGCCGGCGGCCGCAGCCTGGTCACCTCGCAGAATCACAATTACGCGGTGCGGGCGGAGTCGCTTCCGGACCGGGTCGCGACCGTCACCCACCTCAGCCTGAACGATTCGACGGTGGAAGGACTGCGGCTCCGCGAAGTCCCGGCCTTTTCCGTGCAGTTCTATCCGGACGCCGGCGCCGGCAGCGCGGTTTCGGACGGGGTTTTCAAGGATTTCTACGGGATGATTGTGGATTGGGGCAGACGCAGGAACAGCGGCAGGCTGTAGTTGATTTAACCACAGAGGACACAGAGAACCGCTACCACAATAACGAAATATACCAACTTCGAAGCGAAAGGGTGAAAACCATTTTTACCACAGAGGCACAGAGAGCACAGAGGTTCACAGAGTAACTGAAAAGAAATGTCGGGGGTGGTTTAAATATTTTTTAACTGGACTTTTGCAAAATCACCATTCAAACCGCCGAATGGCGATTTTGTAAAATCAAAAACCCTTGAAATTCGGGCAAAAATGATTTTTGCAAGGTGGCGATTTGCGGTTAAATCGCCACTTTGCAAAAGTTCAGTTTTTAATGAGTATTTCTTTGTAATCCTATTTCTCAAGGACTCTGTGAACCTCTGTGTCCTCTGTGTCTCTGTGGTGAAAAAGAATTTTCACCATTTCGTTTCGTGACCAGTATAAATGCGGTTAGCGGTTTCCAGCGCTTCAATTATTTTACTCACAAGGAAAACCAGCATGGCTAAAGCGGAAAAGGCCACGGCCGAAGCAAAACCGGATTATAGCGGCGAAAACGCGGCCGCCATCGCCCGCGAACTGAACCTCGGCCCCGACAAGGTCCGGGCCGTCCTGGAGCTGCTCGACGCCGACGCCACCATCCCCTTCATCGCCCGCTACCGGAAAGAAGCCACCGGCGGCCTGGACGAAACAATCATCGCCGCCATCCGCGACCGCCGCGAAGCGCTGGATAAACTCCGCGACCGCCGCGGCGCCATCCTGAAATCGCTGGAAGAACGGAACCTTCTCACCCCGGAATTGCGGGAAGCGGTGGAGAAAGCCGACACCCTGGCGACCCTGGAGGATGTTTACCTCCCCTACAAACCGAAGCGCCGCACCCGCGGCATGATTGCCCGCGAACGCGGTCTCGAGCCGCTGGCGGAAATCCTCCTCCGGCAGGACCCGAAGACAGACCCGCTTGCCGAAGCCGTTACCTTCCTCGACCCGGAAAAAGGCGTCCCGGACGCCGAGACGGCGCTGGCGGGAGCCCGGGACATCATCGCCGAAAACATGTCGGAGGACGCCGCGACCCGGCAGGATCTCCGCACCCTATTCTGGAACCGCGGGGTCATCGTCTCGAAAGTCGCGGAGGGGAAGGAAGAGGAAGGCGCGAAATTCCGCGATTGGTTCAAATGGTCGGAGCCGGTCAGGAACGCCCCCAGCCACCGGGTCCTGGCCATGTTCAGGGGTGAGGAGGAAGGCGTCCTCAGCCTGACCGTCCTGCCGGAGCGGGACGGCGCCCTGGGGTTAATCCGCCGGCGCTGGCTGAAAGGGAAAGGCGCGGCGGCGGAACAGGTCGAGTCGGCCCTGGTCGACGGATACGACCGATTGGCGGCGCCGTCCCTGGAAAACGAAACCCGGGCGGAGGCGAAGCGCCTCGCCGACATCGAGGCCATCCGGGTCTTTACCCAGAATCTGCGGGAACTCCTGCTGGCTCCGGCGATGGGCGGAAAAATAACCCTCGGCCTCGACCCCGGTTTCCGGACCGGCTGCAAGACGGTGGTCCTGGACAGCCAGGGAAAGCTTCTCCACGACACGGTCATTTTCCCCACCACCGGCGCGAAACAGAAGGCGGAAGCCGAGTCGACGATCCGGGCCTTGTGCGAAAAGTATTTTGTCGAAGCTATCGCCATCGGGAACGGCACCGCCAGCCGCGAGACGGAAGCCTTTGTCCGCGCCCTCAACCTGCCGCCGACAGTGATTATCGAAGTGGTGAACGAGTCGGGGGCGTCCGTGTATTCCGCGTCCGAAACGGCCCGGGACGAATTCCCGGACAAGGACGTGACGGTCCGCGGCGCGGTGTCCATCGGCAGGCGCTTGATGGATCCCCTCGCCGAATTGGTGAAGATTGACCCCAAGTCCATCGGCGTCGGCCAGTACCAGCACGACGTCGATCAGAAGGAACTGAAGCAGGCCCTGGACGACATGGTGATGCACTGCGTTAACGCGGTCGGGGTGGAGGTGAACACGGCCTCGGCGTCCCTCCTCTCCTACGTTTCCGGCCTGGGTCCGTCCCTGGCCAAGAATATCGTCAAATTCCGCGATGAAAACGGCCCCTTCGCCAGCCGGTCGGGACTCCGCAAAGTGCCGCGCCTGGGCCCG
>JAVBQR010000129.1:0-4510 GCA_031548865.1 Planctomycetota bacterium | reverse complement strand
GATGCGAACACTTGCCGGAGCCTTGCCGCTGGCTACCGCTTTATACCAACTCGCTCGATGCATCGAACACATCCGCGCCACTTCGTTGGCGTCAATGAGGACCACGGCCATCGTTCCGCTACTCATTTCACTCCCTCCTTCACCTTCGCCGTCGGACACGCCGCCCACTGCCCGCAGCCCGACCGCTCCTCCGGCACAATCATGATATTTCGTCGCCGACAAAATCCCTCGTGCCGAATGCCGGCGCCAACCATTTCGATTCGGTTCCAGGACCGGGGGCGGTTCCGGCAGTTCTGGCAATTCCTCGGCCCAGCCACGGCAACCGTATCGCCTGTAGCATGTTCATTCACTTTGTTCATAGGCACACCCTTTATCAATTCGTGTCGCTATTAGTCGTTTGGAGTCCATCTAGTGTCGTGGAAGTCCATCCTGTCGGAAAAATAATTCTCGATTCCGTGGATGTTGCCGTTTTTAAGGCGATTTGCGGAACAAATTCAGCCGGATGACCATTTCCCCATTTTCGCAATCCGGACGCCGCCACGGGCAAGGAAACCGCCTTCTTGGCCTATCTCCGAATCAAGTTGCCGACTCAAAATCCATCCTCGCAATCGTCACTCGCCGGACGGCATTTTTCTGCCAGTCGCGGCGCCACCGCCAGGAGGTCGAACGCATCAAGCAAATCGTCATCCAGCATCGAGAACGCCCCGCCCACGTCGTAACGGCGATACAGCCGAATCCGCCGCAACACTTCCCGCGCCCACTCGTCCGCATCGACCGTGATTTCCGCCATCGGCGTCGTCCTCGCAAAACTGGAAAATGGTTCCGTCGTCAATCGCCTGTTTCAAACGGCCGTGATAGGCGCCGCGCCGGCGTAACGCCTCGATGATGTTCATCGCCACCGCCTGCCGCCTGGGAAAGCCCGCCTCGTAGGACGCCAGCGCGGATTCAGCCAAGGCCTCGGTGTCCAAGTCACACCGCCGCGCCGCGACCGCGATTTCGGGGAAAACATGCCCATCGCCATCGTCGTCATTCATCAAATCGCCTCCGCTAATTTTTCCACCATGCCGACGGTGCCAGCTTCAAAACAGCGCCGGGTGAAATCAGCCCATTCGGAAAGACTTCTCGTCCGGTCCCATCCGTTCCCCGCCTCAACTTCCAAAATAACTGGCGCCGTCTCCAGGAGCCACTTCACCGCCCGGTCGCTTATATCCGGGTCGCGCTCCTGAAGGGCTAAGGTAACAGCCAGCCGGTTCGCCCGGACACGGGGAATGCCTTCGTCGAATTCCAGCCGCGCCGCCTTTTCCTCCATCGTCTCAAGGTTCAGGTTCAGGAGAACACACACTGCCCGGAGCTCACCGTCTGATTCAGCTTTTATCCCCTCGATAAGCCCGCCCAACTTGTCCTGGTCCAAAGGTTCGGAGTTCCGCGCCAAATCTGCCCGCAGCTCGAACAACGCTTTTTCGGTCGGGTTCATTGACTGCCCTTTCGTTGAATAAATCCCCACTCCTTCAGCGCCGGGCCGTCTTCGCCAAGGTCGCACGCCACTTTCCAGCCGGTTCCCTTGCCGTCCCGCGCCTTCGCGACGAACAAGGTCCGCCGGTGCGTCTTCGCCATCTTGATTCCGTCCGGGGTGGTGATTTCCGACTCCACGCCGTCGGGGTGATGTTCGAGGAAAATCACATTGTCGGCGAACCGTGACAACGCCGCCGCGCCCGCAACTTCGTCAAGGCCTGGTTGCCGGGGTTTGCCGCCGGAGGATGATTTCCTGGTGTGGTGAACCAGCAGCAGCCGCGCCCTGGTTCCCGCCACAATCGCCGCCGCGTCTTTGGAAAACTGCGCCTGCCCCATCCATTCGTCGCGGCCCTGGTCGTCAAACGACAACATGCTGAGGGGATCCAGAATCACCAACGCCCTCTCTTGGCACAACTGCCGCAGACGTTCCAGCACCATCGAGTAACGACAGGCCGGGACGTAATACTGACCGGCTTCGTCCCGCCGCAACTGCCGGGGATTCGGTTCGATGCTCGGTGTCATCTTGGCCATTACGGGAAAGACTTCGTTGTCGTCCATCATGCCGGCGCTGGTACGGGATGATTCAGGGTCGAGAATGCTCCACCTGTTCACCAGCACTGCCAGGAGACGCCGCGCCGCATAGGCGTCGTCACGTTCGAGCGGCCAATATGCCCAGGTCCAGCCCGCAAGAAAAGCGCGAAGGCAGATTTCAAGGGCGAGGAAGGATTTCGCGGAACCGGGTTCGCCGACCAGGAGCGAAAGAGTTCCGCTTCGAAGCCCGCCACCCAAGGCTGTATTCAAACGGTTCCACGGTAGGGGCATGGCTTTTTCGCTACCGTCAGCCTCAAGGTCGAATTGTTCGCGGAGGGTCACGAGAGGGTCAGGCATTGACGGCCTCCTTTCGCATTCGCTCCTTGATAATCTCCAAAGGGGTTTTGGGCGGTCCCTGGTTCGCCTGCTCCTTGGCGATTCGGCGTTCAATCTCCATTTGTTCAGCGGCGTCGGCTTCGCTCACTTCGTAGTAGTCCGGGGAGGTTGCGGGAATGGTAGGCTTGGCATTTCCAAACCAGTTCATGAGGAACAGGTCAAAGCGTTTGTACTCCGCCGCATTTTTGGGATGCTTCAACAACCAGAGTTCGGCGGCAATGATTTCACCGGGGATGTCGATGGTGGGGTACTTCTCCCGGAACTTCTGCATAATCACCTCCGGCACGGTCAGCTTTTCACCGTTCCAGGTGACTTCAACAACATCGCTTTCCCCTCTCTGTTTCTTTCCATTCTTGCCTTCATTATTAATAAGCCGGCCCTTTGTCGGCCCTTTGCCGGACTTTTGTCGGCCCTGTTCCCCTTCGTTGTTCTGATAATCCCGCCATTTTAAAAGAGTTATAACGGAGAAGTTGTGGCCCTTTGTCAGCCCTATTTCGGGGTCTTCCCCGTTTCGCAATGAATCGAGGCATAAACGCACTACCTTATCGCTGAGACTGGTCTCTATAGAGCAGAGAGGGCGGGTGAAAATGAACTGCCCCGGTTTAAGCTCCACTCGGGAATAGCCGATGGTGGTCGTGTAGCCGTCATGGGTCGCTTTGAGCAAGCACCACGTCCAGAACCGCGCCAGGTTCGGATTCTTCCAAACCGGCGAATCGAGGAACTTCCGGTACAGCTTTATCCATCCGCCCATTGTCATGCCCCTTGCTTCCACCAAATCCCATTTCCCGTAGTATTTCACCAACATGCCGCACACGCCGCGACCGCTCTGGCTCAGGCGGGGGTGAATCACCCCCACCATCGCCAACATTGCTCAACCTCTCCGGCTTCCACCTCGACGCGGCGCTTTTTTTCTTCTGGCGTAATCTATTTGCCATTATTTTCCGCCTATTTAAAGTGGTTTTTTTGATATATTTTCTGGTGTCCAAATGTGTCATGGAGACTGTATGCATTGACGCGAATATGACACACTTTTGCCCTAGCTTTTTTCATAAACTTGCATCCCGGAGTCTATCCGATTACGGTTGAGCCTACAGGCTCGCATTGCCGTCTCCGGATTTCTCCAACGCGGTCAGGTATGCTCTCCCCATTTTCGCGTCGGCGATGCGCCATGTCCTGTAAAGTCCGTTGTGTCTGCATGCACGGGTAGAAGTCGCGTAGCGGACGGGAGCGATGATTCCGGCCTTGGCTAATCCAAAAATGGCAATGCCTAAATTTTTCGGATTGACGTTTTCTGGACAGACCGTAATTCGGTGAACATCGTCAGGGGTGACCTCCCCACCGCGAAGCGCCAGCCGAAGAAACACGGCTTGGACACGCCGGCGGTATTGTTCCTTTGTAGACCGTGGGACGGTGATTTCTGGGAATAGGGATTTGCTCACGTGGCGGCCCCCTCATTCCTGGCGATGAAGTCCCGAAGTAATTTGCACAGGTATTTTTTATCCTCGAATGAATGGCTTATCTCATAGGTCGTGCTACCTGTGTCTTCATCATGGGTGACGTCAATTCTGAACATAGGATTTTCAATTTCGAAATGTTCAACAATGTTCATGCGTAGGCCTCCTCGTATAACCAGTTACGTTCCGACGTTGATAGGCGATAACCCTCGGCCACCAGGAAGCGAAACGCTTCTGGTGCCGGCAACGCAGCTTTTGCGTAGCGTAACAGGCTAGGGATTTCGTCTTTGTTGGATTTTTTAGGACGGCGAGAATGACGCTTGACTTTGGAGGGGCGGATCGATACATTCATAGATGACATTTCGAGTGTCCTTTCGAGGTAAGCCACCCGTTCGAGCGGGTGGTTTTTTCGTGGCCGGGTTACGCCCCGACCAATTCATTTTTCGCGGTTTTCTGATTGCGCGATTCCAACCATATTTTGATACGGGTAATGTCGTCCGGCAAATAAAGCCGCCGGCCACCATGCCGATTGACAGGCTCCGGAGCGCCGGCAACCCGGTGCAAATACAACAGCCGGTCGCGGGTCATGCCTGGTTCAATTTCTGGTGCCGCCTGGG
>JAVBQR010000102.1:0-69183 GCA_031548865.1 Planctomycetota bacterium | reverse complement strand
CAAACCGCCGGCCAATTAAACATCATGTCCCCGTAATCCTCGCGTTTATCGATAGTTGTCCTTATTTCCGCGCCATTCTATACTGTCCCCGAAACTGAACCTCGGCATGACCCCCCGGCGCATTTTCCCCGCCTCCGCCCTTGCCATTTCCCGCTACCCGACTATAATCTGACGCAAGTTTATGCTGCGGAATCTTGGGCCTTTGCTTGGAAAGTCCCCGGTGATCCTGTATGCCTTCGCCTGTCCCCGCGCTCCCGTCCACCAAGCCACGCTTCGATGAGGTACCTTAGCCTATGGAACTTTTCTCTTCCGCCCGTGCGGCTGAAAGCGTCGCCAATGCTCTGGACCACGCCGTCGAAACGGCTTCGCCGACCGTTACCTCCGGCGGCAGCGCCATGGTCCATCAAATGGTGATCCTGGTCTTCCAGCTCGCCGTCATCATCTTCGCCGTGCGCATCGGCGGCGGCATCATGCGCCGTTTGAAGCTCCCCAGCGTACTGGGGGAACTCCTCGCCGGCATCGCCATCGGCCCCTATCTCCTGGGCGGCATTCCCCTTAACATCCTCAAGCTTCCCCACGGCATATTCCCCAAGCCCGTTCCCGGCGGTTTCCCCATCTCCACCGACCTCTACGGCTTTGCCACCGTCGCCAGCCTAATCCTCCTCTTCATGGTCGGGCTGGAAACGGACTTCCGCCAATTCCTGAAGTACTCCCTGGCCGGAACCGTCATCGGCCTGGGCGGCGTGGTGGTCTCCTTCGCCGCCGGCGATTTCGCCGGCACCTATTTCGGCTTGAACCCCGGGCATAATTTCCTCAGCCCCGCCAACCTGTTCCTCGGCGCCCTCTGTACCGCCACCTCCGTCGGCATCACCGCCCGCATCCTCTCCGAACGCAAACAGATGGACTCCCCCGAAGGGGTCACCATTCTCGCCTCGGCCATCATCGACGACGTCCTGGGCATCATAAGTCTCGCCATCATCATCAGCCTTATCGACATCCTGAACGCCGGCACCGGCACCTTGTCCGGACTCCCGTGGGTCAGCCTCATCCGGGTCGCCTTCTCAACCGTTTTTGTCTGCATCGCCTTCTCCGCCCTCGGTCTGGCCTTGTCGCCGCAAATCGGGCGTTTCCTGAAATCCTTTAAAAATCCGACCACTTTCACCACCCTCGCCCTCGGCCTGGCCTTTATCGCCGCCGGCATCTTCGAAACCGCCGGCCTGGCCATGATTATCGGCGCCTACGTCATGGGCCTCTCCCTATCAAAAACCGACATCACCTTCATCGTCCAGGAGCGCCTGCACAACCTGCACGACTTTTTCGTACCGATTTTCTTTGCGGTCATGGGCATGATCGTCGACCTGGAGCGCCTCACCAAGCCGGAAGTAATCACCTTCGGCCTGATTTTCGGGGTTCTGGCGACGATCGCGAAAATCATCGGCTGCGCCGTGCCGGCCCTGTTCCTCAACTTCAACTCCCTGGGCGCCTTCCGGATCGGCGCGGGGATGGTGCCGCGCGGCGAAGTGGCCCTGATTATCGCCGGCATCGGCATGTCCACCAACATCCTCGACCCCGACATGTTCGGCGCCGCCATCATCATGACCCTCTTCACCACCCTGCTAGCCCCGCCGATTCTCACCCTGGCCTTGTCGATCCCCGGCAAGGGGGTGACGGTGGAGCGGCCTTCCGACGATTTCCGCGAATCGAACTTCCCCTTCCCTTCCGAAACGGTCGCCGACGCCGCGACGCAGAGCATCCTGGCCGCCTTCCGTTCCGAAGGGTTTTTCATTTCCATGGTCGACGCTTCGACGCGGCTCTATTCCATCCGCAAGGACGACCTGGCCTTTTCCATGTGGCGCGGCGACAACAATACGGTGGTGTTTTCCTCGAACCGCCGGGACGTGACGCTTATCCATACCGTGGTTTACGAAGCGCTCGTCGACTTGCACCAGGATTTGGACCGGATCAAGGAAATGGCCAAGCCGAAGGAATTCCGCCGCACCCTCAGGTCGGTGACCAGCGTCAGGGCCTTGCCGATGAAGGAAAAACAGGAGATTTTGCGGTCGGATTGCGTGATTATGCAGATGGTGTCCAGGAACAAAAAGGACGCGATTCACGAGTTGGTGCGCAAACTCGACGGCGGCGGTTTGCCGATCAAGTGCGAGGAGGAGGTGTTGTCCTCCATCGCCGAGCGGGAAGCCGCGGCGCCGACCGAATTGGAATTTGGGGTGAGCATGCCGCATGGCCGTTCGGACGCGGTGACGCACGTGATGGCGGCGGTGGGGATTTGCCGGGGCGGGATGGATTTTTCCTGTTTGGACGGCACGCCGGTGAAGCTGATGATTTTGGTGGCGAGTCCCAAAAATACCTCGGGACCGCATTTGCATTTCCTGGCCAGTCTGACCGGCGCCTTGCGGACCCAGGACATGGTAAACAAGGTGGTGGAAGCAAGTAGCGAGGCGGAGGTGGTGCGTTCCTTGATTGGTTCGAAAAATGTGTCGATTATGGAGCGGTTGATTACCGGGGGCGGTAATTCGTAGGGAGCGGGGGCAAGCCAAAAGTTCGGGGACACGAGAAGCAGGACTGCAATAGACTAAAACACCGCCCACAAAAAAGCCCCTTCGGCCCATAGGCAAAGGAGCTTCGTGATCTCAACATGCTAGATTTACAGTGCCGTTTCCGCGAGTCCGGCGTTATTATATTAGTAGCTGGACTTTTGCATAATCACCATTCAAACCGCCGTATGGCGATTTTGTAAAATCAAAAACCCTTGAAATTCAGGCAAAAACGATTTTTGCAAAGTGGCGATTGGCGGTTAAATCGCCACTTTGCAAAAGTTCAGCTAGTAGTGAATCGTCACATCCGCATCCACCACCGTCTGCACCGGCTCGACGATATTTACATAAATCCCGTAAGTCAAGTCGTTACGCGGCGGTTTCGTCACGGTGCGCGCCTCTAATAACACCCGTTCCCCGGCATCGTAAGTGCGCTTGGGAATCCGCACCCCGACACAAGTGCAGGTCGCCGAAATCCGCCCAATCCGGATCGCCGCATTGCCCGGACGCACCACCTCAAACCACTGCGAAGGCGCCGCATCGCCCGGATGGAACCCCGGGGGAATATCCGTCGCCGGAACCAGCCGGATCGCTTTCGGATCCATCGGACCGGCTATCCCGACCGGCAAACCCTGGTTCTGGGGGCCGGTCGCCACCCCGCGGCCGGCAATGGCCGGACGGGAAATGGAATCGGGAACCGTCGGCAGGGCGGCGGGCGGAGGGCCCAATTTGCCGCCGGCTTGGGCCGGAACGACATTGTTCACAGTCGGATACGCCCCGCCGGCGTAAGTAGCGCCGATGGCGCCGATCGGCCGGGCCAAATCGGCGGTGCCTTCCACCTGGCCGTAAGTGGTGCCGGTCTGCATGGTCTCCCCGCCGACGACGCTGGTGCCGCCATAAACGCTGGTGTCGATATAACCGCTGTCATAGCTGGAACCGTAGGTGGTAGTGGTCACGCCGGAAGTGCCGCCGCCGTAAGTGGCAACGCTCGACAACATCGGACCGGAAGCATAATTGCCGGTGGTGTAGGTCGAAGTACCGTAACTCGACGGCGCGTAAGTGCTGGGCGCGGTGGCGTAGGTGGTCGCCGGGGCGTAGCTGGTGGTCGGCGTGGTGGTTGCTCCGCCGAGATAACCGCCGGTGGCATAGCCGCCGGTGTAGGAGCCGGTGGCGTAACCGCCGGAGATGCCGGAGGCATAATAGCCGGCGTTGGCGCCGGAATTGTCGATGTTAATGCGATTTTCGACATAAGGCGGATCCGCTATCGGCACGTTCGGGTTCGAATAACGGGTCACGTCCTCGACCCGGCATACGGCGCCGCTGGAATTACGGAAAGCGGTACCGCTGACGCCGGCAAAGGGATCGCCGTAAGTGGCGCCGCCATACGTACCGGAACCGTAGGTACCCGCGCCATAACTCCCGGTACGCCCGCCATAAGCGCTGCCGACGCTGCCGCCGTTATAGTAACTCCCCCGGTTATAGGAGCCGGAGTCGTAATTGGCAGGAACGGTGCGGTAACTGCCGGCGCCGCCGGCGGCATAGCCTCCGGAGACGCCCTGGGTGCCGCCGTAAGTGTCCTGGGTGGCGGAGATGCGGGTGGGGGCATAGCCCTGCACCGGCTGGGAGGTCCCCGGCGGGGGCGAGGTGAGGGGGTAGAGGTTGGTGCGGGGAGCGGGCGGCGGCGCGTAGGAAACCGCGCGGTCGTCGTAATAATAATTGCGTCCTCCGCAACCCAACAGAACCGCCAGTCCAAAGAGTGCGGCAATGAGGGATATTTTGCGCACGAAACTATCCTCCGTATGAAATTGGCGCTTATGGCCTATTATAATAGTATACCAGAAAAAAAACCTGCTGCAAGAATTCCAAACTTAGTTTTCAACCCTGTACCTAGCCAAGCGGCAAAATGTACTGCAGGAAAGTTTTTCCTTATCGTCAACGGATGGCGCCGCCGGGTCCTACACACATAATAAATATACGAGTCGCTGGCGGTTCGGCGTAAAAATTATCTGGGAAACACGGCGCCGACACAACTCCGCACCTCCCCACCGCCGAAGCGACATAGAGGAAAAAAGTTGGTAATATCTTCGCATGGGACTCACTATATTATCGTCGTTAGAGAACAAAATTGCATCAAGAAAAAAAAGGATTTCCGGTGGGGATTGCCAATAACGGAAAAAGAGTTATAATAACCTCTGTTAAAAAACCGGCAAAGCCGAACCCGAATCGCCTTCAATCCCACAACGCCACTTTTGCGGGAAGCGCTCCGCAAATCTAGCGTTGTGGGTTTAGGATATTCCGGACTATTTACGAAGGAGTATTTAGGTTACCAAGACATATTTTTCCGTAAACGCCATAATCAAGGGCAGAGGGAAGCCAACGCTAATTTTTCATCAAGCAATGTGAGATAAACAGGTTACGGTTCGAACCGTATAATTTGTTGTTTAACAGGAGAAAAGAAAATGCTTCAATTTAATCCGGCAAGGCAGGGAAAGCGTTGCCAATCTTCGGTGGTAACCGGAGAAGTAGTCCGCTCGGTTCGCTTACTGGTGGCGTTAACCGTGATTGCGGTCTTGACCGGCTTCTTCGCCACCAAAGCCCTTGCCCTCGACTCCGCCGATATCCGCGTCGCCAAATCACTCTCCAACGCCTATGCCGAAGTCGTCGAACACGTCGGCCCGGCGGTAGTCGGCATTGAAACGGAAAAAGTGGTGAAAACCCCCGCCATCGGCGGGATCGGCGGCATGGAAGATCCGATGGAATTTTTCGAAAAATTCTTCGACATTCCCGGCCTGCGCGGCCGCCCCGGCATGCCTGGCATGCCGGAACGCAAAACCCCGCCGAAAATGCCTGACGAAACCAGCCGCACCTCCGGCATCGGCTCGGGCGTGGTCATCGATCACGAAGGCCACATCCTGACCAATAACCACGTCGTCTCCGACGCCGACAAGATCAAGGTCGAATTCGCGCACGAAAAAGGCAAGACCTACAACGCCGAAGTCGTCGGCCGCGACCCCAACTCCGACCTCGCGGTCATCAAGCTGACCGAAAAGCCCAGTTACATGCCGGTTGCCGATCTCGGCGACTCCGACGCCCTCAAGCCCGGGAACATCGTCATCGCCATCGGTTCCCCGCTGGGCTTCAAGTCGAGCGTCACCGCCGGCGTCGTCTCGGCGAAAGGCCGCAACCTCGGCGAACTCGCCTACGAACGCTTTATCCAGACCGACGCCAGCATCAATCCGGGCAACTCCGGCGGACCGCTGGTCAACCTCGACGGCGAAGTCGTCGGCCTTAACACCATGATTTCCGTATCACCAGGTTCTCGCGGCGGCTCAATCGGCATCGGCTTCGCCATTCCGATTAATCAGGCCAAGACCATCGTCCGCCAGCTGATTGAAAAGGGTTCCGTAACCCGCGGCTGGCTCGGCATCGTCATGAACCCGGAAGACAAGGACCTCAGCATCCAGCTCGGCCACGACGGCACCGGCGTCCTGGTCACCGAAGTCGACCCCACCGGCCCGGCGGCGAAGGGCGGCATGAAGCGGGGCGACCTCATCATCTCCTTCGACAACACGCCGATCAAGGACAACGAACACCTGCGCTACCTGGTCGCCGACACCACCCCCGGCCGCGACATTCCGGTCACGGTGCTTCGGGACGGGGACCGCGTGGCGCTGCACATCAACATCGAACCCCAGCCGGAAGACCTCTACACCAACGCCCGGCGGCTCGGAAACGGCGCTGAAAAGGGCGGCGAGAACGGCGAATTGAACGACAAGGACGAAGTGTCCTCGAGCCTGGGCCTGTCGGTCCGCAACCTCGACCAGACCCTGCGCCAGAAGTATAGCATCGCCGATTCGGTGACCCAAGGCGTGGTGGTGACGGAAGTGGACCAGGCCGGCGAAGCGAAAAACGTCGGCATCCGCCCCGGTACGGTGATTATCGAAATGAACAACCAGCCGGTCAAGGATGTGGCCGCTTTCCGGCGGATCCTGAAGGAAAGCGCGGGTAAGGACAAGATTGTCGTCTTCCTGCGCTACGGCGACGTGTCCCGTTACATGATTCTCCGTTTGAAATAAGGGGATGCGCGGTTTGAACCTTCGGACAAGCTAAAAAAATGCGGAGCCCGGGCGACCGGGCTCCGTTTATTTTTGAGGCTCCAGTATACACAACATGTCGGCGGATAACTAAGCGTCCCCGGAACAATGCCGCCTTCCGCTCCGCATCGCATTTGCCACACCTCAATCTAAACCCCGCCGCAAAATTCAATTACGGAATAGCCCTTCACAGCCGCAAACCCTTTTCCCTGTTATGTCTGCTAAGTAATAAACGACTACTGGCGAGGTCAGAAAACAAGCGATGGGACAGTTAAAATTATCGCTGTCAGCGACCGCTACATAACGTAAGAAAGTTAATATATAGGCAATCGCTCGATATTCATCGCTTACGGGATAGGCGAAAATGTTCACCCATCCCCTAACCGGCGAGTATACTCCGTAGGGCAGCTCTAAAAATGCTCTTTTTAGAGCTGCCCCGTATCGAATGGCGCCGGCGCGAAGCCGAAACCGTTCACTTTCCAGGAGCCGGACCAACATGAGCAACATAACCCGCAGCTATATCAAAAGCAGCTACGACCGCCTACTCGCCGAAAACAACATTCTTTACATGCCTTCCTGCCTCATCGTCGAAATGATGACCAAACTCTACTCCGAAATGACCCTTATCAATCTCTCCGGAAAACTCCACAATCTCGTCCCCGATCTCATCGTTCTCCTGAAACGCCTCTCCCGCGACCTCAGGGTCACCGCCGAAGCCTACCGCGACGCCCGCATCCGCTTCTTCATCGGAAATTGGCAGGAGGACAAGGTCCGCGCCAGGAAGCTTTTCTTCAACCTCATGTCCCGACTCGGCTACATGTCCCGCATGATCGACAACGTCGATAAACGGCTCATCTTCCACGCCATCGACGAGCTGACCAACGCCTGGACCGACCTCGACCACCTCCTGGAGGATCAACTCGCCACCCAAACCTCACCCCCGCTCTCCTCCGACGCCCGAGACTTCCGGCAAAGCAGCCCCGATCACTGGTGCGAAGCCATGGCGGAAATAATCCTCGAACTCGACGCCACCATACCCAACCAGGAGGCAAACACCTACCTCATCCTCCTCTGCTACCCCCACGTAAAAACCTCCGTCCTCCATGCCATCGACAATCTACAAAGAAAACGCCCCCTGCACCACCGTTTCGCTCCCGAGCGCATCCTTTGCGTCTCAAACGAGGAACTCCCCATGACCTGCCCGACCTGCGCCCTCATGACCGATTGCCTGCGCCATTACGGCTGCGATATCATCCCGCAAACCTATACCCCGAACACCCACCGCCAGCATCGCGACACCACTTCGGTGTACAACTTGCCACCCCGGCGCTAGCGTGGAGTTTACTCACGGAATCATGTCCGGCGGCGGCGGCTCCACAACCGGGCCGGACGGCGGCGGGATAAAGCCGCCCGGTCCGCCCATCGGCAGGCGTCCCGGCAGCGGGGCATCCTGGCGGCCGCGGATCAGCACGCCGGGGGCGGGAGCCCGGCGGCCGGTGTCGGCCGCTTCCGGAGCTTCGGAAAGATCCCCAAAACGCAAGACGCCGTACAGACCGGGGCGGGTGTTGTCGCCACCGGTCCGCACCCATTCGCTGACCTGCGGATCCGGGGGGACCCAGTTCCTGCCCCGCCGGCGGCCCGTGTCTTGCCGGAGTCCCGCGTAGTCGCGCCGCACCACCTGCATGCCCCATTCGGTGCCTGGAGCCGGCATGTTCGCCTGGCCCAAAGACTCCCAGGGAATGCGCATTTCCACGTCCCAGGTCTCGATGTCGCCGACCCGCCCGAAGCGGGTGACGTGGCGCCAGGAGGGGTTGTAGGACAGGCCGCCCCGGCTGGAACTGTCCAGGATGACATTCCGGGGATTGATGGCGAAGCGGTAGAACTCGCGGCCGTCGCGGTTCGGGTCGAGGTAGACCTCGATGGACTCGTCCTCCAAAACCCGGGTATCACGGTCGGAATCGGGGTTTGCCGCCGGCGGGTTGACTTGCGAGGCGTTTTTCGCCGCCATGGACAAGGCGATGACCAGACCGTCCTTGTCGGCGGTGACCCGGCCTTCGGTCGGGCTGACGGCGGGCTGTCCGACGGCGGTTTCGAAACCGGTCAGGACCGGAAGGGTCCGCCAGTAGCTTTTGTCGCGGAAACGCGCGTCGAGGCGGATGGACTCGGGGGATTTCTGCACGTCGTAGTATTTGCGCTTGGTGACGATGAGGGGCTCGGTGGAGGAGCCGATATCCTGCGCAAAGGCGGTGAGCAGGGGCGGCGCGGCCGGGTTACCCGGCCGGACCAGGAACCTGGCCGCCGCGCCCTGCCCCGGCTGCAGGGTGAAGGGCATTTCCATGGGCTCGATGCGCCAGTCATCGGCGCCGCCGGGGAGGGACCAGCGCATCACGCCGGAGAAAATTTGGTTGGTCGGGTTGGCGAAATTGAGTGACAGCTTCAGGTCCTGGCCGGGTTTATTGTCGGCCTGGGCGGCCTGTCGGGTGATTTTGAGAATTTCCCGCTGCAGGGAAAGGTTCGCGGACGCGTCCTGCAGGGCGAGTTCGGTGGACATCGGCGCGTCGAGGTGGGGGCGGTCGACGGTGAGGGTGAGGACGTCGATGGGTTTGCCGGCGAGGTCGAGGACCTGCCATTCGAGGCCGCCGTCGTCGACCCAGAGCCGGGCGATGTGGGGAGTGCCGGAAATGGCGGCGACGTAATCGCGGGACGACATGGCGTCGGGGGCGTTCACGGGACTGTCGGCGATAGTGATGTAACGGGTTTGTCCGCGTCCGTTCGCCATGAAGGGGTGGGTGCGCATGTAGTAGTCGCCGTGGCCGATGACCAGGTCGACTCCGCCCTGTTCGAGGATTCCCCCAAGCGCCCCGAGAATGCGCCCGTCCCCGATGTGGGCGTCGAAGGCGGAGCGGGAGAGAACGACGACGGTCCAGGCCCGGTTGATGTGCTGGGGGTCCAGGTCGGCCCGCAGGCGGTCCATTACCGCATTTCGGGACGATTCGAAGGAAAAGGAGCGGGCGTCGATGCCGATGAGGCGGAGGGCGCCGAGATCCCGTTTCCAGTAACCGCCTTCCTTGGCGTTTTCGGGGAAGAGATCTTTCGGGAGTCCCGCACCGGGCACGAACCACATGGGAC
Source organism: Planctomycetota bacterium (assembly GCA_031548865.1). GTDB lineage: Bacteria > Planctomycetota > SZUA-567 > SZUA-567 > SZUA-567 > JAJBSZ01. The sequence goes on along the minus strand of JAVBQR010000102.1, from coordinate 59,408 downwards.
CGAGAGCGACTTTGTCGCCCAAGGGCGCGAAGAACTGGCTTTCCCAGTCCACCGGCGCGTCGGGCATGCCGCCGGGGAAGGGCGGGGAAGTGAAGACGATGGCGCTGGGAACGAGGCGGCGGAGCTGGTTGCCGACACCGTTCAGGCGGCCGTTCAGGACGCTTCCTCCGGCAAAACCGATGGAGGTGGCGGTGCCGGAGCGGGGAAGGCCGCGGATGCCATAGGTTCCGGCGTCCTGGTCGCCGAGCCAGAGTTCGTAGAGTTTGGTATGCTGTTCGAGTTCCGGTATGGCCAAGGCGTGGAAGAGGCTGAAGGAGCCCTGGCGGTTGATGTACTTTTTAGTGCTGGCGAGGGACTGGACGCCGGCGACGGTGCGCCGGGACGACACGAAACGGAGAAACGGCTGCATGCCGTCCTGTGAAGTCAGGTACGGCCCCAGAACCACCATCGCTTCGCCGATGGGTTTGTCTTCACCGGGCGGGGGTTCGACGATAGGCATGTCGGCGCAGCCGTGCAGGGTGAGGAGCAGGGCGGCGACCAGGATAGTACATCTAATAAGGAGAGAAAACGGGTGGAACTTCATGGGTTCCCCAAGGACACGGGCTGGTGAAGGTATTAAACCTGTTAAAACCTTAAGGTTTCTCCGTTTCCGGCCCTGAATGCAAGGCAAATTTCCAACCGCCACCCGAACGGCGGGGTTATTTCGCGAAAGTTTCGCCATCACGCGACCGATAAACAGTACGTGACCCCCGGTATGGATTTGGTATAATACCTGGAGCATCTGCATGATCAAATTGACCCGGCGCAATGGCCACCCCTTTGTCCTGAACGCCGACCTCATCAAATTTGTCGAGGAAGTGCCCGACACCATCATCACCTTACGGGATGGCGAGAAGGTATTGGTGTCGGAAAGTGCGGATCGGGTGGTTGAATTGTCTCTGGAGTATTGCCGCCTCAGCAGGTTTTTGCCGGATTCGTTTAACACTACCAAAAAATGACTCGGGGGTAACGCATGGATTTAGGTACCATTGCCGGCTTCATCATCGGTACCTTCGCGGTGGTCGGCGTCGGTATGCAGTGGAATTTCGGCCCCTTCATCGACGTTCCCTCCATCGGCATCGTCTTCGGCGGCTGTTTCGCGAACATGCTGATTTCGCTGGCCCTGGACACCCTGAAAACCATGCCGAAGTCCGGCCCGCTGATTTTCAAGGTGAACAAGGACAACCCCATCGACCTCATCAAGAAACTGGTGGAATATTCGGAAGTCGCCCGCCGGGACGGCATTCTCGCGCTGGAAAACGTCCTGGAGCAGATCCCCGACCCCTTTCTCCGCCAAGGCCTGCAGCTGGCGGTGGACGGAACGGATCCGGAGCTGATCCAGGACATCATGGAAACGGAGATGGACAACATCGAAGCCCGCCACGGCGACGCCAAATCCGCCTGGGACCTCTTCCGCGGCGGCGGTCCGACCTGGGGCGCCCTGGGCACGGTCATCGGGCTCATACAGATGTTGAAGGGCGGGGTCGAAGATCCGAACGCGCTCACCGCCGGCATGGCGGTTGCGTTGATCACCACTTTCTACGGTTCCCTTATCGCCTCGTTGATGGTCGGCCCGATCTGCGACAAGCTGGCGGTCAAGAACGGCGAGGAAATGGCCATCAAGACGATTATGCTCAAGGGGGTCATGTCGATTCAAGCCGGCGACAATCCGCGTATCGTCGAGCAGAAATTGAAGATTTTCCTGCCGCCGAACCAGCGCGGCTTCGGGAAATCGGCGGAATGACGGTAACGGTTTTCAATAGCCAATTTCGGTTTTATACCGCTATCGGCTTGAAATGCAAAACTTCAGTTAACAGGATGGCAGATGGCCAGAAAGAAAAAAGCCTCCGGCGGCGGCGGCCCTTCGGTCGCGGAATTTTCCGCCCTCACCTCCTTCTCCGACATGATGACCCTCATGTTGACCTTTTTCGTGCTCCTGTTCACCATGTCCGAACCGAAAAAACCCCGTATCCAAGCCACCATGCAGGCCTTCATGCGCCAGGTCGGCGTCCTCCCCCAGCAAGCCAGCCCCATGCGCCCGACCATGACCCCGGAACGGACCAGCCAGGAGGAGGCCAACGTCCTCCGCCGCGGCCCGCCGGGAAAACGCTCCGAAATCCAGACCATGGTCGAGGACGATCGGCAGAAAATCATCATCGGCGGGGAGGACCTGTTCCGCCCGGGTTCGGCGGAACTGTCGGCGAAGGGGAAGCGCATTCTCCAGAACGACGTGGCGCCGGACTTGAAAGGCTTCCGCAACCGCATCGAAGTCAAGGGCCACACCGCCCAGGCGACAAACGAAACGCAGGACCTATGGGCGCTCGGCTACGCCAGGGCGTTTTCGGTCATGCGTTACCTGGTTGACGACTGCGGCATCGAGGAAAAGCGCTTTCGCCTCATCAGCTCCGCCGACAACGAGCCGCGGGACCCCGGCAACGCCGCCCTCAACCGCCGGGTGGAAATCATCATGACCGAAGCCTTGGTCTCGGGCGGAGGATAAGCCGCATGGCCGACGACGACGAACTGTATTACGAGGACGGCGAAGGCGAGGACGGCGCGGGAACGGCACTGGAAGGGTTCGAACCGGCCGAAGGCGCCGACGGGAACGGCGAGAGCGGGCAAAAAAAGGGCTTGCGCGGCTGGCTCAACGCCCGGCGCGGTTGGGCGATGATTATCGGTTTGGCGCTTGCGCAGGGGCTGTTCGCGCTTATCATGATAGCGCTGCGCTCGGAAGCGAAGCCGATGGCGGTCACCTATACCCAGAACATCACCGAACTCGCCACCGACATGCTCGGCTACGAGGTGAAGGTCGGGCAAATCTACCAGGTCATTCCCGGCCGGGGCGGCAAGCGGATGACGGTGGGGCTGGACCTGGTGCTCATTCTGGGCCAGCTTCCGGAGGAGCGCATCGAAGGCTCACCGCGCCCGACGCCGGCGGAAATGCAGCTTTTCATCGATACGATTCGCTCGATGGACGACCGTATCCGGAGCCAGGTAAATATTCTTCTCCAAAAGATCCCCCCGGAGGAATACGGCACGGTCGAGGTCTATAAGACGATCAAGCTGAGCGTCATGAATTATATCAACGATTCCCTGGAAAGTTTGGAATTCGGCAGCAAGCTTCGCCACGGCATTTCCAAGCGCCGGGTCACCGAGGTCCTCCTGCCGATGTTCGTCAGGCAGAGAAATTGACGCCGGGGAATGCTCCGGCAAGCGAAGACGGCACAGACAAAAAGGAACTTGACGCCCATGGCCGACGAAAAACCCGATGAATCCAAAGAGGAAGCGAAAAAGGCCCCGGGCGGCTTTTTGGGCGGCCTCAAGGGCTGGATTATCGTCATCTGCATCACCCTGGTGCAGGCGGCGTTCTGGATCTTCATGATGGTCATCCGCGAACCCGGCTCGGCGCCGGATCAGGCGGAGCAGGCGAAGGTATTCCTGGAGGACCCGGCGATACTCCAGAGCAAGGTGGAAATCCAGAATTTCTCCGCCACCGTCCCCGGCCCCGGGGGCGACATGCGGCCGATCAATTTCAACATGACCCTGGAGCTGCATTACCTCCCCGAGGAAAAGCGGGCCGGGGCGGCGCGGCCCACGCCGGCGCAGATTGAAATGTTCCGCACCGTGGTGAGCCAGCTCGAGAACAAAATCCGCGATCACCTGAACACCTTCCTGACCGGACAGTCCTACACCAATCTCCTGGGGGATCGCGGGCCGGAACTGGTCAAGGCCGAGATCATGCGTTTCATCAACAACGAGCTGGAGCGCTACGATTTCGCCGCCATGAAAATTCCCGCCAACATCTCGCGGCGGCGGGTGACCAACGTGCTTCTGCCCAGCTGGAACATGCAGTGACGCCTTGACAACACGGGAGCGGCCATGGCCGACGAAATGAGCCAGGATGATATCGACGCCCTACTGGGGGGAACCCTCGGGGCGGACATGGAGGCGCGGCTGGGGCCCGCGCAGCCGGTGGCTTTGGCGGCTTTGGCGGCGGAGGGTCCGCCGGCGGATCCGGCCAGCATCAACATGCTTTACGACGTCGAGCTCGAGGTGAAAATCGAGCTGGGACGGACCATGCTGTCGGTCGAGGACATCCTGCGCCTCAGGGAAGGTTCGATTGTCCAGCTGGACAAGGACGCCGGCGCCCCGGTGGACATTTACATCAACAACCGGCTGGTGGCCGAGGGCGAGGTGCTGGTGTTGAACGATTATTTCTGCGTGCGCGTGACCAACATCCTTTCGAACAAGGACCGGGCGATCTCCAAAGCGGATCGGTAAGCTTGGAGCGCCAAAAATCGGTATTTCACACTGGACCCCCATGCCCAAACTCTTCGCCCTTTCCGATCCCCACCTTTCCTTCGCCTCCGAAAAACCCATGGGCGTCTTCGGCTCCCGCTGGGAGGACCACGCCGCCAAGCTGGAAACGAATTGGCGTCAGGAAGTCGGCGAGAACGACCTCGTCCTGATGCCGGGGGACATTTCCTGGGCCATGCGCCTCGGCGAGGCGCGGCCGGATTTGGAATGGCTGGCCGCCTTGCCCGGGCGGAAGGTCCTCCTGCGCGGGAACCACGACTATTGGTGGGAAAGTCTCGGCAAAATGCGCGCCCTGGGGCTGCCCGGCCTATTCTTTCTGCAAAACAACCAGGTGAATTTCCCCGGCCTGTCGCTGGGCGGGACCCGGCTCTGGGATTTCCCGGGCATCCGCTGGGAGCACGTGTCGAATCACGACAATCCGGAAGTGGCCGAGGACAAGCGCGCAACCGGGCAGAGCGTGCACCGGGGGGAGGACGCCGCGAAAATCCGCGAACGCGAACTCGGCCGGTTGCGGCTGAGCCTCGGGGGTTTGCGGGACGACGGCAGCCTGCGGGTCTGCCTTCTGCATTACCCGCCCCTTTCCGGCGACGGCCGGCCGACGGATCTGACGGACCTCCTGGGCTCGTTCAAACTCGACCTGTGCGTGTTCGGCCACGTTCACGCGCTGGTGGAGAAGGAGCATCCCGGCGCGGACGTGGTGATCGGGGGGACCAGGTATATCCTTGCCTCGAGCGATTTCCTGCTGCACCGGCCGAAGTTTTTGCTGGAGTGGGAGGAGTGAGTATTTCGGAACTTCGGGTACGCTAAACGAAATCAGTGAAAAGAATGAAATTCGCGGAACAAATATGCTTGACAAAACGACGGGGCGTGCTATCAATGACAAGGAAGCGGTTCCACAATCCTTAAGGACCCCGTGTGAAACATCTGACGATTGGCGATATTGCTAAACTCGCCGGAGTGGGCAAAGCCACTGTTTCCCGCGTCCTGAACGAGTCCGGCTACGTAAGCGCGAAAACGCGGGAGCGGGTCGAAGCCATTATCGCCAAAAACACCTTCACCCCCTCCGCCGCCGCCAGAAATCTATCGCGCCAGGAATCGGATACCGTGGGCGTGGTGATTCCCGAGGCGGGCAATTCCTTTTTTGCCGAAGTGCTGGACGGCATCAGCAATGTTGCCGACACCAGCGATCTCCGGCTCATCCTCTGCAACTCCGGCAACATGATGGAAAGGGATCTGAAGATCCTGCACATCATGAGCCAGCAACGGGTGAAAGGGGTGATTTACACCCCGGCGGTGGCTTACAGTTCGCCCCCCAACCTGGCCGCCATCAAGACCGCCATCGAACGTCTGGGCGTCCCCCTGGTGTTGTTGGACCGGCCTATCGACAACTTGCATCTGGACGGGGTTTTCAGCGACAATTTCGGCGCCGCCCGCGACGCCACCCTGGCCCTGATCCAGGCCGGGCACCGGAAAATCGGCATCGTCGCCGGCGACCCCAACCTCACCATCGGCCGTGAGCGTTTCCGCGGCTTCCAGGAAGCCTTGAACCTGCATGGCCTGCCCTTCGAAAAGCGTTATGTGGTCAAGGGCATGTTCAACACCGAAATCGCTTACAAGAACAGCCTCAAGCTTTTGTCCGGCGGAGATCGGCCGAGCGCCTTTTTCATCGCCAACAACCTGAACGCCATCGGCTTTCTCAAAGCAGCCTTCGAGCTCAAACTCAAAATCCCCGGGGATATCGGCTGCATCAGCTTCGATCGGCTCGACTATCTTACCGATTTGAACTTTCCTTTCAGCTACCTGGACCGGGACGTCAGAGGCATGGGCGTCGAGGCCATGCGCCTGCTACTGGCAAAAATAGAACGGCAGCATGTGGCGCGCGGCGACGTGGTTTTCCCCTCCAAGCTGGTGCTTTTAGGCTCGGAAACCATGACGGACCTGCCAACGGAATAAGTTATTTTCTTAACTTTTTTTGCCGAACCCATATCCCCGGGGGGTATTTACACCTCGAAATATGGAACCGTTTCCATATATCCCGTCTACCAGGGAGAACCACCCATGAAATTTAAACAGACAAAACGCCTCCCGGAACCGCTTTCCGTCATCGGCCTGGGCTGTTGGGCCTTTTCCGGCGGGGAATACTGGGATTCCTCGGAAGACCAGAAATCCATCGCCATCATCAACTCCGCCTTGGACGCCGGGGTCAATGTCCTGGACGTCGCGCCGGTGTACGGCAAGGGCCACGCCGAGGAGGTGGTCGGCCGGGCGATAAAAGGCCGGGACCGCTCCACCTTCAAAATCGCCAGCAAATGCGGCCTTCTGTGGGACGCCAGCGGGCGGGAATACAACTGCCTGAAGAAGGACAGCATCCTCCGGGAAATCGACCAGAGCCTGAAACGCCTGGGCGTCGACTATATCGACCTCTACCAATTGCACTGGCCGGATCCCGGCACTCCGCTTTCGGAAACGCTGGAAGCCATCACCGCCATCCGCGCCGCCGGGAAAATCCGCTATTTCGGGGTGACCAATTTCTCCACCGCCGACGTCGAGCGGATCGAGGCGGTCCTGCCGGTCGCGTCGCAGCAGGGCCTCTACAATATGCTCGAACGCAACCCCCGCGGCTACCACGCCCTGAACCTGGTCTACCGGACCGAGCGGGAAACGCTGCCCCAGGTCCTGGAGCTGGGCCAGGCCTTCTTCCCCTACAGCCCGCTCATGCAGGGACTCCTTTCCGGACACTTCAAGAAAGACAACAATTTCAGCAGCCACGACATCCGGCGCTTCAACCCCAAGCTGAACGGCGAGCGCTACCGCAAGTATTACCAGGCCATGCTCGCCTTGCAGGCCATCGCGGAACGTTACGGCCATCCGCTGAACGAACTCGCCGTCAACTGGCTGGTCAAGAACCCCGCCGTCACCAGCGTGATCGGGAGCGCCCTGTCGACCGACGAAATCCGGAAAAACCTCCTGGCGCTGGAATGGAAAATCACCCCGGAGCTGGACCGGGAAATCGCCGCCGTGATTGCCCCGTTCGAAGACCTGTAGGGTTAGCCATACCAAAACGCAGCCGCCGCCGGCCGACGCGGGAATGCCGGCGCAACGCTTATTTTTTCCCGCCCCCTTTTCCCGAGGAGAAGAGCATGAAAAAGGTATTGGGCCTGGTGTTGGCGCTCACGTTCGCTACCTGCCTGCAGGTGGCAAGCGCCGGTGAAAAAGTAACCATCGCGGTAAGCATCCGTTCCATGTCCAGCGAATACCACACGCAGTACGTCGCCGGCGCCGAAGCGTTCCTCAAGACCCTCCCGCCCGGTACGGCGGAAATCCAGGTCCTGCCCTGCGAAGCCAACGACGACAAGCAAATCAACGACATCAAGGCCCTCGCCGCCTCGAAGGGCAAGAACGCCATCCTCTTCGTCGACCCGAACAACGCCCCGAACATCACCGCCATCGCCGAAATCTGCGAAGACGCCGGCATCTATTGGACCAGCGCCTGGAACACTCCCGAAGGCATCACCCCCTTCCTCTTCAACTACTGGGTCATGCACCAGTCCTGCGACGGCGTGAAGCAGGGCTACGACATCGCCAACGAACTTTTCAAAGCCTTCAAGAACCCGGGCAAAGGGAAGATCCTGGTCATGCAGGGCATGCTGGCCAACACCGCCAACACCACCCGCATGGAAGGCCTCAAGAAGGCTCTCGCCGAAAACCCCGGCATCGAGGTCCTCGATTCGCAGGCCGGCGACTGGGACACCAAGAAGGCCCTGGCCATCACCGAAACCTGGCTGTCGCGTTACTCGGACATCGACGGCGTGTGGTGCGCGTCGGACGGCATGGCCCTGGGGATTGTCCAGGCCCTGAAAGCCCGCGGCCTCGACAAAAAAGTTAAAGTCACCGGCGTGGACGGGGTCTCGGACGCCATCAACGCGGTCGGCAGCGGCGAACTGGTCTGCACCATCGCCAACAACGGCTGGATGCAGGGCGGCTACGGCGTCGCCTACGCCTACGCGGCCTACACCGGGAAGATTTCCACCAAGACCATGAAGCCCGGCGAACGCATGTTCTACACCAACGGCTTCCTGGTGAACTCGGACACAATCGGCAAATATCGCAAGGAATTTATCGAAAACGTTCCGGTTTACGATTACAATAACCTCGACTTCCCCATCGCCCGCCCCATGGAAGTTAGCAATTAAAGAAAATCGAACCAACCGCGGTTCGATTTCCTTTAAAGTTTCCCGGGCACCATTTTCGCCAGGAATTTTGCATGGGTCGTCGTTTGCGGCAAACTCCTGATTTTTACCGAAAATCCGCAGTGACCGATTGGTAATTCACAAGCGGTGAGAGTGTGAGAGAGAGACGCGGGCGGTGCCTTCCCGCACCGCCCGCCTTTTGAGGCGGCCTTATGGACAAGCACAGCTACTCCTCCCCCATCGCGGCCGAATTCGCCGCCGAGATGAACCGCCGCAACCAGCAGGAACGCCTGGTGGCGCTGGCCCCGGTGTGCATCCTGCTGTTCCTGGTGACGGTCCTCTCGCTGGTCGCGGAGGGCTTTTTCAGCGTCTATAACATGCAGTCCATCCTCAGCCAACTGTCGATACCGCTGGTGATGTCGATGGGGTTGACTTTCGTGATTTTGATGGGCGGCACCGATTTGTCCGGCGAAGGCCTGGGCGGTTTTGTCGGCTCCATCGTCATCCTGATGGTCCTGAACACCAAGACCTCCCTCGACCTGGGGGTGATCGGCATGGTGCTGGCGGTCCTCTGCGGCCTGGTGGTCGGGGTGATTTCCGGCATCATCCATGTGAAGGGGAAAATGCCCTCCTTCATCGTCACCTATGCCGTGTCCAGCATCATGGCCGGGTTCGCGGTATTGAGTTACAAGGGCCAGCCGGCCATGGCCAAGTACGAATTCTTCGTCACCCTGGCCCGCGGCCGTTTTATTGGCATTCCCTACCTCACCTGGATCGCCCTCGCGGTCTTCGCCGCCTCCTACATCATTCAGGAACGCACCGCCTTCGGCAGTTACGTCTTCGCCGTCGGCGACAACGAGCGCATCGCCAAAAACACCGGGATCAACATCGTCTGGACCAAAATCATGGTCTTTGCCTGGAGCGGCTTCTGCATCGGCATCGCCGGCGTCCTCGGGGCCATCCGCATCGGCCGGGGCGAAGTGGTAATCGGCAAGGACACGGTGTTCCCGGCCATCACCGCCGTGGTGGTGGGAGGGACGCCCCTGACCGGCGGCAGGGGCGGCGTGGTGCATTCGCTCGTCGGGGCGATGATTGTCACCGTCATCAATAACGGCCTGATTTTGCTGGGGGTGAGCACCTACATCCAGGCGGCGGTGCAGGGAGTGATCATCATCACCGCCGTGGCGCTGTCGGTGGCGCGCGGCAAGGATGTGATCACCAAATAGTCGGTTTTCGGGAAATCGAACCAACCGCCGTTCGATTTCCCGAGATCATCACGGTGGTGAAACCGTAAGGAGCCGATGCGATGGAAGCCGGCGAAACGCTGCTAGCGGTGGACAGGGTGGTCAAGGAATACCCCGGCACCCTGGCCTTGAACGAGGTCGCCCTAGAGGTGCGGCCGGGCGAGGTGGTCGGGCTGGTCGGCGAGAACGGCGCCGGCAAGTCGACCCTCCTGAAAATCATCATGGGTATCGAACAACCCACCTCCGGCAGCATGACCCGGCGCGGGCGCCCCTACAAACCGGCGACGCCGCTGGAGGCGAACGCCGCCGGGGTGGGGATGGTGTTCCAGGAGCAGTCCCTAATCCAGAATTTGACCGTCGGCCAGAACATTTTTTTCGGGCAGGAGGCCAGGTACAAGCGTTACCGGCTGGTGGACAAGCGCCGCATGTACGAGGACGCCCGGGCCGTCCTGGCCGAACTCGGGATCAGCCACATCCGCCCGGAGAAGAAAATCCGCACCCTGGATTTCGCCACCCGGCAAATGGTGGAAATCGCCAAGGTTTTCAGCATCGTCAGCCGTTCCGGCGCGCAGGGGAACATCATCCTCCTGGACGAGCCGACCTCGGTCCTGAACGAGGGGGAAGTGGCGGGGCTTTTCGTCAACATCCGCAAGATGACGGCGGTCGGCGACGCGGTCATCTTCATTTCGCACCGCCTGGACGAAGTTCTGGAGATTGCGGATCGCATCTATGTTTTCAAGGACGGCCGCAACGCCGCCCTTCTCGACAAGAGCGAGGCGAACGAAACCATCCTCTACGAAAAGATGGTGGGGAAGACCGCCTCGAACGAGTATTACAAGGAAGCGCGCCAGACGGCGGCCGGCGGGGAAATTCTCCTCGAGGCAAAAGGGCTGGGGCTGCGGGGCTATTTCGGCGGCGTCGACTTGACCTTGCGGCGGGGGGAAGTCTTGGGGATTTGCGGATCGATCGGTTCCGGCAAGGAAAACCTCTGCGGCGTCATCTGCGGCGACGAAAGCCCGACCGCCGGGGAACTGCGGGTACGCGGGCAGGCGGTCCGTTTCGCCAATCCCCGCGCGGCGCTCCGAGCCGGCATCCTCTCCATTCCCAAGGAACGCCGCGAAGAGGGCATCATCTCCGAAGCGCCGATTTACGAAAACGTCAGCATGTCCAACTACCGGCGTTTCAAGAAGCACGGCTGCATCTCCCGCGCCCTGGAAAGGGAGAACGCCAAACGCTGCGTCAAGGAATTGTCCATCAAGACCCCCGGCATCAACCAGGAGGTCGGCTACCTCAGCGGCGGCAACGCCCAGAAGGTGGTCTTCGCCCGCATCCTCTCCTCGGACGCGGAAATCCTGGTCCTGAACCATCCCACCCGCGGTGTCGACGTCGGCGCGAAGGAAGAGATTTACAGTATTATCCGCGATATCACCGCCACCGGCAAGGCCATGATTCTCCTGGGTGACACCCTGGACGAATGCATCGGCCTCGCCAGCCGGGTCATGGTCATGAAGGACGGGCAGATCACGAAAGAATTCGCGGCGCCGGCCGGCGCGAAGCCGGAACAGCTGGACATCGTCAAATACATGGTGTGACTGAAGTTTTGCAAAGCGACGATGTAACCGCCAATCGCCACTTTGCAAAAATCGTTTTTGCCCGAATTTCCGGGGTTTTTGATTTTACAAAATCGCCATTCGGCGGTTTGAATGGTGATTTTGCAAAACTCCAGGCGTGAGGAACGGTCTATGGACAACAATTCGCTGTCGGGGGCGCTGGAGCAGCGGCGGAAACGCCAGTTCCTTTTGGGACAGAACATCAGCCGTTACATCAGCTTCGCTTCCATCGTCATCCTGATCCTGCTGTTCAGCAGCTATAACGCGAATTTCCTGAGCGCCTACAACATCAACAATATCCTCACCGACATCTCCCCCCTCCTGGTCATGAGCTGCGGAGTGGCATTGGTCCTGCTCCTCGGTTCCATCGATCTGTCGATGGGGTCCATCGCCTCCTGTTCCGCCGTGATGTTGACCCTGCTGTTCGGCCGGGTCGGCGCCTCGGCCTACGCCGTCGTGATCGTCTTCGGCCTGTGCGCCGGTTTCCTGAACGGGCTGCTCCACGCCAAATTGAAGGTGCCCTCCTTCATCGCCACCCTCTCGACGCAGAGCATCTGGCAAAGCGCCGCCTACCTCCTCTCGGGCGGCATGCCCCTGACCCTGTACCCCAAGAACTGGCATTACGTGAACTGGGTGAAAATCCGCTTCGGGCCGCTTCCCATCATGTTCATCATCGCCTTCCTGTTCATGATCCTTTACCACCTGGTGCAAAGCCGCACCGAAACCGGCAAGACCATGATGGCCCTAGGCTCGAACGAACGCGCCGCCCGGCTTATCGGCCTGAACATCAACGCCGCCAAGATCCTCGCCTTCACCATGTCGGGTCTGGGGGCGGCGCTGGCAGGCATCTTCTTCGCGGTGAAACTCAAGAGCGGCATCCCCACCGTCGGCGAACAGTACAACCTCATCGCCATCGCCTCCGCCGCCCTCGGCGGCGTCGCCCTCACCGGCGGCCGCGGTTACGTGCCGATGACCATCCTCGGGGTCGGCCTCATCACCGTCATCCAGAACGGCATGAACGTCATCGCGGTGGACGGCTTCTGGCAGCAGATTGTCTTCGGCATGCTGGTCCTCGCCGCCATTTACATGAATTCCGACCGCTCGCGCCGGGATCTGGTGGTAAAATGAAAATAACAGAGCGATTTTTGTCAACGAACCAATTTCACTTTTTCCCGCCGCGCGCGGCGCGGCTGTAGGTGTTTCCCAATTTTTTTGGAGGAATAATATGCGTAAACTGTTTTTAGCCGCCCTGGCCGTCGGCTTCGGCTTCTGCCTGTCCCAGGCCAACGCCGCCACCAAACCCGCCGAAGTGGCGGTCATCATCAAGGCCACCGATTCCGACTTCTGGCAATACGTCCTGGTCGGCGCCAAGAACTACGCCAAGGAACACCCGGACAAAGTGAACATCACCACCTACGGCCCCAAATCCGAAGCCGACATCGATAAGCAGGTCACCATCCTCGAAGACGTCATCTCCACCAAGCCCGCCGCCATCGTCATCGCCTCCACCAGTTCCGACGCCACCGTCCCGGCCCTCGAGGACGCCAAGGAAAAGGGCATCGTGGTGGTCACCATCGACAACAAGGTGAAAACCGACAAGATTGACTCCCACCTGGCCACCAACAACCTGAAGGCCGGCGGCATGGCGGCCGAGAAATTCGTCGAGCTCCTCAAGGCGAAAGGCACCCCCCTGAAAGGGAAAGTCGCCATCGTCGGCGCCATGGCCGGCGTGCAGGTCCTGGCCGACCGCGACGACGGCTTCATCGGCGGCATTAAAAAACTCGCCCCCGGAATCGAGCTCATCGGCCCGCGTTACGTCGACAACGACATCGTCAAGGCCCTGAACACCGCCAACGATCTCTACACCGCCAACCCGGATCTCCTGGGCTTCTTCGCCGACAACAACCACACCGGCGACGGCGTCGCCCGGGCGATTTCCGAATTGAACCTGGCCGACAAGCTCATCGGCATCGCCTTCGACTCCGACCCCGAGGAAATCGAAGCCATCCGCGACGGCACCCTGAAGGCGCTCATCCTCCAGGATCCCTACGGCATGGGCTACAAGGGCGTCGACTTCGCCCTGAAGCGCCTCGCCGGCGAAAAGCTCCCCGCCTACGTCGACACCGGCGTCACCGTCGTCACCAAGGAAAACATGAACAACGCCGACATCAAGGGTCTCCTTGACCCCATGACCCGCGCCAAATAAATCCGCGCCCCGCCCGTTCACGGGCGGGTCAAGGCTGCCCGGCCCGGCGCGACGGCTACTGACGCCAGCGCCGGGCTTTTTGCAAGGAATCCGACATGACTGCCACGGCGGAAACGCTCCTGGAACTCCAGGGGATCTGCAAATCGTTCCCGGGGGTGCTGGCCCTCGACGACGCGCAATTTTCCCTTTACCCCGGCGAAGTACACGCCATCGTCGGCGAGAACGGCGCCGGCAAATCCACGCTCATCAAAATCCTCACCGGCGTGCATGCCCGGGACCGGGGCAGCATCGCCTTCGAAGGCCGGCCCTGCGAAATCCGCTCGCCCATGGAAGCCAAACGCCTCGGCATCGGGGCGGTGTACCAGGACATCAACATGGCGCTCCACCTCTCGGTGGCGGAGAATTTTTTCCTGGGGAATCCGCCCCGCGGCGCCATGGGAACGGTGAATTGGCGGCGCATGCGGGAGGAAGCCCAGGCGACCCTGGACCGCTACGACATTCACGTCGACGCCCGCGCCATCGTCAAGGACCTCACCGTCGCCCAGCAGGAAATGGTCACCATCGCCAAGACCGTTTACCAGAAAGCCAAGGTCATCATCTTCGACGAACCCACCGCCCTCCTGGCGAACGACGAGACGGAAGAACTGTTCGCCATCATCCGCAAGCTGAAGGAGGACGGCGTCGGCATCATCTATATTTCCCACCGCCTGGAGGAAATCTTCGCCATCTGCGACCGGGTGACGGTGATGAAGGACGGCAAATGGATGAAGACCATGCCGACCGCCGACACCAACGAGGACGAGCTGATTTCCCTGATGGTGGGGCGCTCGGTCGTCGACATGTACAAACGCAAGCATTTCCCGCCGGGGGAAACGGTCCTGGAGGCGCGCGGCCTCACCGCCAAGGGGAAATTCACCGATATCTCCTTTGCGCTGCACCGCGGCGAAGTGCTGGGGTTTTTCGGCCTGGTCGGTTCGGGCCGGACCGAAGTGATGCGGGCGGTGTTCGGGGCCGAACCGCCGGACTCCGGCGAAGTTTTCGTGCATGGCGAAAAGACGCGGCTCGCCGCCCCGCGTGACGCCATCCGCCGGGGCATCGGTTTCCTGCCGGAGGACCGCAAGACGCAGGGGTTGTCACTGGGGCTGTCGATTGTCCTCAACACCAACCTGGTGGCCTACCATCGGGTTTCCCGCTGCGGGGTAATCAATCTCCACAAGGAAACCGGCGTTGCCGAAAACTACCGGGAAAAAATCGGCATCAAGACCCCCACCGTCCGGCAACTCGTACGGAACCTCTCCGGCGGCAACCAGCAGAAAGTGGTGGTGTCTAAGTGGCTGGCCGAAGGGTCGGACATTTTCATTTTCGACGAGCCAACGGTCGGCGTGGACGTGGGTGCGAAGCAGGAAATCTACCGCCTCTTCGAAGGCCTCCTGGCGGAAGGCCACGCCATCATAGTGATTTCATCCTATCTTCCCGAGGCCATGGGCCTGTCGGACCGGCTTCTCATCATGCGTAACGGCCGCCTGTCCGGAGAATTCGCGGCGGGCGAAGGCTACAACGACGAAACGATTCTTCGGGCCGCCACCATCGAACCATCCATCCCCTAACCCTTCCCGAAAGGAAGCGAGGAGAACACCCATGGCATTCAAGAGCATGCGGGGCATGAACGACACCCTCTCCAGCAAGCGCATGCAGATCGGCAAGAGCCGGCGGTTCGCGGAAAGCACGCTCCTTATCACCACGGCGGTGCTGTTCGTGGCGTTGACCCTGGTCACGAACAAATTCTTCACCGGCAACAACATCTACAACCTGATCCGGCAAACCTCCATCAACGGCATAGTCGCCATCGGCATGACCTTCGTCATCATCTCCGCCGGCATCGACCTTTCGGTGGGGGCGGTGGTCGGATTTAGCGGGGTGATGGCGTCCCTCCTGATGTCCGGAGGCATGGATGTTTTGCCGGCCTGCCTCCTGTCCTTCCTCGCCTCGGCGGCGGTCGGGCTGGTGAACGGGATACTGGTCTTCAACGGCCGGGTGCCGCCGTTCATCGCCACGCTTGGCACCATGACCATGCTCCGCGGGGTCATCATGCTCATTTCCGGGGCGAGAAACATCAGCGGCCTTCCGAAAAGCTTCCGCGACTTTGCCCAGGCGGATTTACTGGGGCTGCCGATGCTGTTCGTGGTTTGGCTGGCGATTATCGTCCTCGCCGCCTTTATCGTCAAAATGACCGTATTCGGGCGGAAGGTCTATTCGGTAGGTTCGAACGTCGAAGCGACCCGCCTGTCCGGGGTGGATTTGAAATGGGTTTACTACGGGACCTATGTCCTGTGCGCCGCCTTCTGCGGCATCGCCGGCTTGCTCTATTCCTCGCGCCTGGGGAGCGGCATTCCCACCGGCGGGCAGGGTTATGAACTCGACGCCATCGCGGCGGCGGTGATCGGCGGCGCCAGTTTGTCCGGCGCGGAAGGCACCATTCTCGGCACGGTTCTCGGCGCCTTCATCATGGCGATGCTCCGGAACGGCGGCAATCTGCTGGGGGTCGATCCGTTCCTCCTCGAGATCGTCATCGGCGCCCTCATCGTGGCGGCGGTGCTCATCGACCAGCGGCGGAAGGCGCGTTCCTAAAAAGTCCAAGCGGGTTTGCTCCGCATCGCCCAACGGCCGTGACGCATTTGCGTCGCGGCCGCCTAGTATCTATCCCGCCATATGGAACTGGTTCCAAACCGGACTTTTGCAAAATCACCATTCAAACCGCCGAATGGCGATTTTGTAAAATCAAAGACCCTTGAAATTCGGGCTAAAACGATTTTTTCATAGTGGCGATTGGCGTTTAAAGCGCCACTATGAAAACGTTCAGTTCCAAACAATAATCCAACTTTCCCCACTCCCCACTCCCCACTTCCTATCTCAATCCCGCCCCGCGAATCAGCAAATCCGCGAATGATCCGACCGGGTCGGCGGGATAGTAACAAGCAGGTGCGGTTGCCGATTCGGTCGGCGGCCATAATATGACCTCCTTGGATGATGCAAGCCAAGATGAAGTCAAGTTTGCTTGTTTCTATCCAGGGAAGGCTGTCGACGCATGCCCAACGAGGTCGCCGTCAATATCGCCGGGGTCGCAGCCGATGCCGCAGATGCGGCGCGGCCGCCCACCGTCCAGTACGGGCGGTTCCTGAAATGGGGCTGGCGGATTCTCGCCTGGGGGACGTGGCGCTTTCCCCTGTGCCTGTTCCTCAACTTCATCGTCGCGCAATTGTTTCCCCTGTCCATGAAAGCCATGGAGACCCTAACCACCGTCCTGAACAACGCCGAGGTCAAGGGGCCGCTCGCGTTCCTCTTCGCCGGGACTAACGGTCAGCGGGACAGCATCGTCATCGCCGCCGCCATCTTCGCCGCCACCGGCGCCGCCACCATCCTCTGCCGCCTGGCGGTCAGCATAACCGACACCTGCCTCACCCCTATCCTGGAAGGCACCCTCCAGTCGACCCTGCACGATCGGGTCCTGGCTTTGGGACCGGATTTCCACAAAAAGCACCCGACCGGCGAGTGCATCACCATCATGACCAATTATTCCAACTACACCGTCACCATGGTGAAGGACCTCTTCACCAAACCGATTGTCGAAGGGACCGGCCTCGCCACCAGTTTTTATTTCATCGTCGACTCGCTCGGCCGCACCCATATCCAACCCGCCAACCGGGCGCTGTTGTACCTGCTCCTGCTCCTCCTGCCGGTGGTCGGATACCTACTCTCGAAAGCCCTGCGCCGGGCTTACGCCCGGCTGCGGGAGCGGGAGTTCGCCCTCAAGAACGATCTCCTGAACACCCTCGGGAACCCGCTGGAGACGCAACTCATCAACGCCACGGCGGAGCGTTCCCGCTCCTACAAAAAAAGCCTGGCCGACTATTACCGGCAATGGCTGCACGCCCAGTTCATGAACCTGATCAATTTCAACGTCCAGTCGGCGGCGGCGCTGGGGGCACAAATCCTGTTTGTGCTGCTGGCGGTCGTTTCCGGGCTGGGCGGCAATTCCGCCGACCTGCTTTACCTGGGCTCCAGCCTGGTGGTTTTCATCACCTTGATTCCCCGGGTCTTCGAGCCGATTCAGTCGCTGATATCATTTTACATAGCGGTGCAAACCGCCTGGATTTCGATTCACCCGGTCCTGGATCTCCTCGAGGCCAAACCCGAAGTGGAGGATGCCCCGGACGCCCTGCCGCTACGCTGCGGTAACGCGCCGAGTATCGTGTTCGACCGGGTGGTCTTCGGACACCACCCCGGGCGCCTGCCGCTTCTCGCCGGCGCGAGCCACCAATTCGCCGCCGGTAAAACCACCGCCATCCTCGGGTCCTCGGGGTCCGGCAAGACCACCGTCTTTCACCTAATCAGCCGCATATTCGACCCCTGGTCCGGCTCCGTCAGGGTGGACGGCCACGACTTGCGAACGGTCACGCTCGGGAGTCTCCGCGCCGCGGTGGTCACCGTCTCGCAGTCGCCGCTGTTCATCGAGGACAGCGTGCGGCGTAATTTCCAGCTGGTCAAGCCGGACGCGAGCGACCGGGAGATAAGTGAAATCTGCCGCCGCACCGGGATTTGGGAAACGCTCCGGCGCGTCTCCCCCGACGGCGAACTGGATTACGTCATCCCCAGAAACGGCGGCCTGTCGAGCGGACAAAAACGCCGCCTCGCCCTGGCCCGCGGGCTGATGCAAAAGCCCAAGGCGCTCCTCCTCGACGAGCCGACCACCGGCCTCGGAATCGACGGCATCGCCGAAGTGCTGGAAGCCTTGGCGCTGATCCGCGAGGAATGGCCCGACACCACCATCCTCATCATCGACCATAGCATCAGCTTCATAAACGACTTCGCGGACGAGGCGGTCAGCCTGGCCGACGGCGGTTTCGTCAGTCACGACAACCAGGCCGAGCTGCTCATCCATCCCCGCTATCCCTCGCCCAGGAAAACCGACTCCGAGGCAATTATCGGTTAATCGTGGTAATGCTGGGCGGCGTGCGTGGGCGCGGCGGATTTTCGACAGGAAATACCTGAAGGGGTGCATGGTTTTTCAATATTAATTATCCGCGATCAATGCAAGGAGGCGTACCAATGGAATCTGCTGTCAACTCTCGGCGTCAGCACGATTATTCTTCCGTGACTCCCGCTACAGGCACCAAGGGCGGGTACAAGCCAATCGCCGATTCATTCGCCAATCAAATGCCCACCGCCGACACTCCGGCGGAGGACGCGTCGCCGCGCGCCTATCCCGATAAGACCATCCCCGGCCCCGAGGCGGCTTCCGGGCTGGACGCCGCCGCGCAGGAGCACATCGCAGGGAATATGCCGCAGGAGTAGCGGAATTCGCAGGCCGGGCAAAATAGCGGGGACACGAAGTTTATTTGCCCAAACCGCCGGGCAATTAAACATCATGTCCCCGTTGTTTGGAATACCGCGAGGTAACGCTTCACCCTTTATTGCGCGTTCCCCGCCACGGTGAACGCGGCGGCGGCCAGCACCGTCGCGTCGGAAATTCCCTGGCCCTTCTGGTGGAAACGTATTTCGTAGCTACCGTTCTTTTGCGGAACGTTGAAGAGCATCGTGCTGTTCGGCCGGGATGGGGAGAAGCGCTGGATGAATTTGTCCTGGGGCGCGCCGGCCGCGTACAGGCCGACGAAGGCCTTGCCGGCCCGCAGGCGCCGGTTCGCCCCCCGGACCGTCACGCCAATCTGGCTCCCCGGCCGGTATTCGCCCTTGGCGAGCGCCAGCGTGGGCGGGAGGTCGGTTTGGACAAACGGGACCGCCGCGAACAGGTCCTCGCCGGAAAAGCCCTTCCCCTTCCGGTACACCCGCATCTCGTAGTCGCCCGGGTCGAGGGTCAGGTGATAGAAGGTGGCGACGTTCTCGCCCTCGACCAACTGGAAAAATCCGAGGCGTTCCCGTTCGCTATGCCCGGCGCCAGCCTTGAAAATGGCGACAAAGGCCGCCTCCCGCTCCATCTGCCCGCTGACGCCCTGCACCGTGACCTCGACCTCGTCGTCGGGACCGAAGGAGGATTTCGCCAACTGGATGGGTTCGACCGGCTCAGCCGCATCGTCCGCGGCTGCTTCCGGCTGGGCGGGTTCCTCCTCGTTCTCCCAAGTCTCGCCGCTTTCCATCTCGGGGGAGGAGACGACGCCCGGGGAGGCAAGGCTTGTGCCCAATTGGCTTAGCGCCTCGGAATTGCGGAGGAAATCCCCCACCACTTCGGCGGGAACCACGCATTCGAGGGTCATGTCCCGGTCGGTCGCCCCCGAGGCCATGGCCACACAGGCGGGGCTGGCCTTGAGTCCGGCCACGGCCGCCCGCGCGGTTTTCGGATCGCTTCCCGTCAGGGTGGCCTGGCCGATGTAAAGGTTGGCCAGCGTTTCCAGCGGCCGCAACTCCATGAACTTGATGCGGCGGTTGTCGAGGTCGGCCAAGGATTTCCGGGCGGGCTCGGAATTGACGAAAGCGCCGACCGGCCGCTGGTAGTTGCTGATGGCGTAGTGCAGGTCGCGCTCGTTCACCTGGCCATACACCCCGGCGGCGGTCCTCCCGCCCAAGGCGAAGAGAATGTCGTAGCTGACCGCGTTCCCTCCCCCTTCCGGCTTGAACTGGAAATTGATGCGCTGGTACGGCACCTCGCCCAACTTGCCGGCCTGGGCCTGGTAGGCTATGGCCATAACGCCCATTTTGCCGGCCTCGTTCATCTTGACCAAATTGTTCATGAAATCCTGGCCAAGCTTGATCGCCCCGGGTAGGAACTCCTGGATATTCCTGGCGGCGGCATGCTCGAAATAGAAGGCCATGACCGGCCGGTCGCCGGAAAGGTAGGAGCCGGCGGCGTAGTCCTTGATGCCGAGGTTAAGGAATTGCCGCGGCAGCGCCGCCAATTCCCCGCCCCTGCCGGGCATGACCGCCTCGCCCAAATCCCGCAGCGTATCCTCGGAAAATTTCAACCAGCCCTCGGGCAATTTCGACAAATCCGCGGTGGCGTCCAGGAAGGCCGTCTCCTGCGGGAAGGCATTGGCGAGAGCGTATTGCGGCGCTTCCCCGCCGGTGTAGATGGCGCGCAGGTTGTCGAGGCCGCTACCCGGGTCGGACGAGAGGTAAAACGCCAGCTTCAGCCGTTCGCCGCCGAACAGGATGTCGATTCCCAGATTGTTCAAAGCCGGCACGTCGCTTTCCAAGGCGGCGAGCACCCTTGCCGCCACTTTCGCCGCGACGGCGGCCAGCGGCTTGCCCGAGCCCGCCCCGCCGCCCTGTGCCGCCAACGCCAACTTGGCCTGTCCCAAATAAGCGTCGTAGAACATCCTGAAGGCGGCCAGGGTGTTCTTGAAATCCAGGTTAAGCGTGATATCGGCGCCGCCCCCGTGCTTGGGCGACCAGCCGGCCGCCAGCGCCCCGACCACCAAATCCCGCGCCGCCTCGTTTGGCGAACACGCCACCCGGCCGCCGCCGGCGTCGGCGAAATGCCAGTTACCGCCCAAGGCGGGAATCGGCCCCGACATCCGCTGCCCATCGCCCGCCAATTTGACCCCGCCCTCAAGCATGGCTTTCGTGAACGCCGCCATGCCGGCGGTCTGCAGAATCAGGACCGGCTGGGGACCCTGGGCCATCACCGCCACCGCGTGGAGCTCGGCGTTCGCATCCCAGGCCTTTTGCGGGATGGGGGAAAATGCCACCAGCATCAGGGGGAGCATTCCCGGGCGGTATTGCTGGGCGGCGGGGGTATCCTTGACGCAGGCGGCGGCCAGGGCGTCGAGGTTGCTGACTGCGGCCGCCAGCGATTTAGCCGAAACATGCGCCAACAGCCCGGCCGGCAGCCTCTCGCCGGCGCTCGCGGTCAGCGTCAATACGAAAATGACCAGAATCGACAAGGCCCGTTTCATGATTTTCTCCTGTGGGAAAGAATGACCTCCAGTTGCCGGCAACCGGTGCGTCGTATGGCCCGGATCGCATTTCGGGGACATCTTGCGAATGCCTTTTATGAACTGAACTTTTGCAAAGTGGCGATTTAACCGCCAATCGCCACTTTGCAAAAATCGTTTTTGCCCGAGATTCAAGGGTTTTTGATTTTACAAAATCGCCATTCGGCGGTTTGAATGGTGATTTTGCAAAAGTCCAGTTATGACCTATTAACCGAGTCCGGTGGATGCTTGGGATGGGTCGCATGGCGGTCAAAGTGGCGATTTCGACCGAAGAGGAATGGTGAAAATGCTTTTAACACAGAGGACGCAAAGTTCACAGAGGGCAAAGAGAACCGCAACAACCAACTAACGCCAATACCGGCAAGGAAGCGATATAAAATTTGGTTTTGTAGTTCTCCGTGTCTTCTGTAAACTCTGCGCCCCCTGGGTTAAGGCGGTTATCACAATTACGCGTCGCTCCCGGAATAACCGTCACTCCTGCGGATCGAGGCGGGGATAACAGGGGCGAATAGATATGGCGCAAAATCGGGAAATGTTGGCATTCCTCACTGAGTATCTGCACCATACCCGATGTACCTGACACAGTCAAGGGCAGGGAAAAGCTTTCATATTGGTTCCGGCAGGAGATAAAATTATTGCCTGGCGGGGACCGGTATTGGAGATTTCGGTTTCGTAGAAATTTCGTTCCGGGTATGATGCAATTTTGTTCGGAGTGCGCCAGGGGCCGCTTTTCAGACCCCTTCCCGCCGCATTTTTGTCATCAATTAATATTGATCATCCCAACCACCATGGAGGAAACGGCTATGACCAGAAAACTGCCACTTATCGCCCTGACCGTCATGTTCTGCATCGCCTCGACGGCGCTCCTCTTCGCCGGGGAGAAAAAGTACAAAATCGCGGTGGTGCCCAAGGACAGCACCGACGCCTGGTTCGTGCACATGGAAAAGGGCGTCAAGAAGTTCGCCCGGGAAACGGGGCACAACGCATTTCAGAAAGGCCCCGCCAAAACCGACGCCTCGCAGCAGATTCAAGTCATAGAAGACCTCCTCTCCCAGGACATCGACGCCCTGTGCGTGGTGCCGGTCGACCCCGCCGCCCTGGAGCCCATCCTCGCCGACGCCGCGAGTCGCGACATCGTGATTATCTGCCACGAAGGCGCCTCCACCGAGAACTGCGACTACGACCTCGAAGCCTTCAACAACGACGATTACGGCGCCTTCATCATGGACAACCTCGCCGAGGCCATGGGCGGCAAAGGCGTCTACACCACCATGGTCGCCCACGTCACCAACGCCAGCCACAACGAATGGGCCGACAGCGCCGTGAAGCACGCCACGGCGAAATATCCCGGCCTGATCCTGCTCGCGGCGGAACCACGCGTCGAGTCGGAGGACAATCCGGAACGGGCTTACGAAAAGGCCAAGGAGCTGTTCAAGAAGTACCCCGATCTCAAGGGCGTCGTTGGCACCTCCTCCAACGATCCCCTGGGCGTATCCCGCGCCATCGACGAGCTGGGGCTCAAGGGCAAGGTCTTCGTCGCCGGCACCGGCATGCCCAACGAAAGCAGCCGTTCCCTGAAGGACGGCACCCTTCACGCCATCACCCTCTGGGATTCCGCCAAGGCCGGCGAAGCCATGTGCGCGCTGGCGGTCAAGGTCCTGAACGGGGAAAAAATCGGGAACGGCACCGATCTCGGCGTCGATGGTTTCCGTAACATCCAGTTCCAGCCCGGCAGCGACAAGGTCCTTCTGGGGAACGGCTGGATCAAGATAACCGCCGCCGATGTGGATCAATACAATTTCTGACCGAAGTTTCGCGAAGCGGCGGCTAGTGGCAATCGCCGCTTCGCGAAAATCGCCCCCCCGCCCCAGCCATTTCTCCACGGAATCACCTCATGTCCGAATACATCCTGGAAGCGTTGAAGGTCAAAAAGTCGTTCGGGGGCGTGCGTGCCTTGAAGGGGGTCTCCCTTTCCATCCGCAAGGGGGAAATCCATTGCCTGGCCGGCGAGAACGGCTGCGGCAAGTCCACCCTGATAAAAATCCTTTCCGGCTTCTACGAACCGGACGCCGGCAGGATCGTCTTCAACGGAGCCGTCCACGAGCATGTCCAGCCGGCCCAGGCCATCGCCGCCGGCGTCCAGGTAATTTACCAGGACCTCTCCGTCTTCCCCAACCTCACGGTCATGGAGAACCTCGCCATCAACCAGGAATTGATGGAGGGCAGAAAATTGGTGGATTGGCGGAGCGTCCGCCGCACCGCCCTGGAGGCCGCCGCGAAAACCGGCCTTGAACTCGACCTGGACGAAACGGTGGAAAACCTCTCCGTCGCCGACAAGCAACTCATCGCCATTAGCCGGGCGCTCCTGTCCGACGCGAAGCTAATCATCATGGACGAACCCACCACCGCCCTGACCCGGCGGGAGGTTGACAAACTTTTCGCCATCATCAAGCGCCTGCAGGCCCAGGGCATCGCCATCCTCTTCGTCTCCCACAAACTTGACGAAATGTTCGACATATCGGAACGCTTCACCATCCTCAGGAACGGCGAAAACGTCGTTACCGGCGACACCGCCGATCTCGACGACCGCAAGTTCACCCATTACATGACCGGGCGCGAGTTCCACGAGGAAGCGTTCGCCGCCGAGGCAGCGGTTGGCGCTCCGGCGCTGGAGACGCGCAACCTAACTTTGAAAAACGGCTTCGCCAACGTGTCCTTCACCCTCGGCAAGGGGGAGATCCTCGGCGTCACCGGTCTGCTTGGTTCGGGACGCGGCGAATTGGCGGAAGCGCTGATGGGTTACCGCCCCGCCGACTCCGGGGACATTTTCCTCGAAGGCAAGCCGGTGCGCATCGCCTCGGTCGTAGACGCCATCCACCACGGCGTCGCCTGCGTGCCGGGTGACCGGCTTACCGAAGGCCTGTTCATGAGCCAGGCCATCCACGACAATATCGCGGTGTCGCGCTGGAGCCACCTTTCCTCCCGCCTGGGCTTCATCCGCGAGAGGGAAGTCGCCGCGGAGGTCGAACGCTGGATTCATTCGCTCAGCATCGTCACCAATAATTCCCGCCGCCCGGTGCAGACCCTGTCCGGCGGCAACCAGCAGAAAGTGGTTCTCGCCCGCTGGCTGGCGAACGAGCTGAAAGTCCTCATCCTCAACGGGCCGACGGTCGGTGTCGACATCGGCGCGAAATACGACATCCACCAGATAATCCGCGGCCTCGCCAGGCAGGGCCTGGCGGTGCTCCTGGTGTCGGACGATTTGCCGGAGGTCATGGCCACCTGCAATCGCGTCCTGATCATGCGCGAAGGCCGGGTCGCCGACGAAGTCGACGTCAACCAAACCAGCCGCGCCAGCCTGGCGGACCTGGCGATGCATGCCTGAAAATGCGACGACACATTTCCGGGGAGTGATAATGAAATTGAACCGACTGCTGCGACGGACCGAGTTTTACGTCTGCCTGGCGCTGGTCCTGCTCTGCACGATTATCGAACTGCGGAGCGGCCAATTCCTGACCGGCAACAACCTGGTGGATCTGGCGCGTTCCCTCGTCGTCCCCGCCGCCTTCTGCATCGGCGAAATGCTGGTCCTGATTTCCGGCGGCATCGACGTCTCCTTCCCCGCCATCGCTTCGGTGTCCATGTTCGTGGTGTCGAAGCACATGGAATGGTACCAGGGCGGAGTGGCGGCGCACCTGCTGGTGGGCACCTTGCTCGGACTGGCCATGGGCGGCGTCAACGGCCTCCTCATCGCCAAATACAGATTCAACGCCTTCCTGGTCACCCTCGGCACGGCCAGCATCTACACCGGCGTGCTGTTCGGAGCTTTGGAGGCGAAGAAATATCCCGTCCCCGCGCCCATGTACGACTTGGGTAAGGCCGGCCTCTTCACCGCCAGCAACGAAACGTTGGGCATCAGTTCCACCATGCCGGTGACGGCGCTGTTCTTCGTGCTCCTCCTTGCCATGGCCTGGTTCCTGCTCCGGCGCACCATGTTGGGCCGGGGCATCTACGCCATCGGCGGGGATGCGGTGTCGGCCGAACGCGCCGGCTTCAACCTGCCCCGCATCCAGATGTTCATCTACTGTTTCGTCGGGGCGCTGGCCGGATTCATGGGGGTGATCCGGGCCTGCATGATGCTTAACTGCAACCCCACCACCCTGAATGGAATGGAAATGACCTGCATCGCGGCCTGCGTGCTGGGGGGAGCCAGCCTCACCGGCGGCAAAGGCACGCTCCTGGGGGTCATGCTTGGCATAACCCTGATCACGGTGATGTCGACCAGCCTGATCCTTCTCGGCATCCCGACCTACTGGCAGAAGGTGTTCACCGGCCTAATCATCCTCATCGGCACCGGCATGTCCGCCTACCAGGCGCTCCGGCATCAGAAAACCCTTGCGCCGAAGGCGGGGAGAACCGGCCATGCCTGAATCCTCCCTCACCCGCAAGCCGGGTTTTTTCCGGCGGGACAGGAATTTCACCCGCCTGCTTGGCTTGTTTGTCATACTCTTCCTGGCTTTCTCCATCATGCGGCCGGAGGCCTTCCTCAGGTGGTCGAACTTCCAGTCCATGGCCAAGCAGTTCCCGGAATTCGGACTCATGGCCATCGGCGTCGGGCTGACCATGATCACCGGCGGCATCGACCTGTCCATCGTCAACATCGCCAACCTTTCCGCGGTCATCGCCGCGAAGGCCATGATCACCTATGCCCCCAAGGGCTCGCCGTTGGGACAAGTCCTGACCGTCGTCGTCGCCGCCATGGCTGTCTCGCTCGCCGTCGGGGCGCTCTCGGGAGCCTTTAACGGCCTCCTCATCGCCAAGGTCGGCCTTCCCCCCATTCTGGCCACCCTGGGCACGGGACAGCTGTTCATGGGGCTGGCGATTGTCGCCACCGACGGCCGCCCGGTCAGCGGCCTGCCGGCGCTATATTCCCGCTACGGCAACCGGAACCTGTTCCAGGCGGTTCCGGTGGTGCTGCTGGTGTTCATCCTCTCTGCGGCGGTGATTGCGGTCATCTTGTCGAAGACCCGCTTCGGGTCCGAGCTTTACCTGCTGGGCGCGAATCCCAAGGCGGCGGTCTTCGCCGGTCTGAAGAAAGTCAGGCTACTGGTCACGACCTACATGCTCAGCGGCTTGCTGGGCGCGGTGGCGGGATTGATCATGATGGCCCGCTCGAATTCGGCCAAGGCCGACTACGGCATCAGCTACACCATGCAAAGCATCCTTCTGGCGGTGTTGGGAGGGGTGAGCCCGGCCGGCGGCCGCGGCACGGTGGGAGGGGTGGTCATGGCCATTCTCGTGCTGCAGTTGATTAGTAGCGCCCTGAACATGTTCGAGAACATCTCCAATTTCTATCGCGACATTCTCTGGGGCGCGGTGATGATCGGCGTGCTGATTGTCAATTATTACATCAACCTCAGGGAAATCCGGCGCGAGGCGAAGAGCGGGGGCGAATAATTGCAAAGGGACTGCGATGACGAAAAACGAAAATACCAGCTATGCCCTGGGACTGGACTTCGGCACCGAGGAGGCGCGAGGATTGCTCCTGGACCTGCGGGGCAGGGTGGTCGCGTCCGCGACCTTCTGCTACCCCCACGGAGTGATGACGGAGCGCCTGCCGGACGGCACGCCCCTGGCCAGTAATTTCGCCCTGCAGCATCCGCTGGATTATATCGACGCCCTGGATCATATCATCCCCGCCTTGCTGGCGGAGGTGGACCGCAAGGACGTGATTGGCGTCGGGGTGGATTTTACCCAATGCACCATGATGCCCCTGTCCGCATCGGGGGAGCCCCTCTGCCTTCAGCCCGGCTTCGCCAGCAACCCCCACGCTTATGCCAAATTGTGGCGTCACCACGGCGCCCAACCCGAGGCGGAACGGCTATCCGATGTTGCCCGGCGGCGCGGCGAGGCGTTTCTAAGGAATTGCGGCGGTGAAGTGTATGCCGAGTCGATGTTCCCCAAGGTGCTGGAGACCTACCGCCACGCTCCCGAAGTCTACCACGCCGCCGCCGCCTTTATCGAGTTGGCCGACTGGATTCCCCTCTACCTGACCGGAACCCGGCGCCGTAGCCGCAGCATCGCCGGTTGCGCCGCGCTATGGCACCCGCAAAGAGGATACCCCGACCGGGAATTTTTCGCCGCCGTGGACGCGGGCTTCGCCGAGGTGGTGCGGGACAAATTCACCGACGACCTGGTGAGCGTGGGCGTTTCGGTCGGGGTCATCGGCGCCGGGATGGCGGCTCGCCTGGGTTTGGCGGAAGGCACGCCGGTGGCGGCGGGATTGGGCGATTGCCAGGCGGCTTTCGTGGGGGCCGGGCTGGTGGAGGAGAATGTCATGCTCACGGTGATGGGCACCTCCAGCTGCGACATGCTGGTAAGCCGTGAGGAGCAGGCCGTACCGGGCGTGTACGGCGTCAGCTACGACAGCATACTGCCCGGCCTGTTCGGGTACGAGGCGGGACAGGCCACCATGGGGGATTTGTTCCGCTGGTTTTCGCAAAACTGGGTTCCCGGCGAATACGAGGCGCGGGCTCGGGCGGAGGGGCTGTCCATCTTTGACTATATGAACCGGCTAGCCGGGGCGATGCGCCCCGGGGAGACCGGTTTACTGGCCTTGGACTGGTGGAGCGGCAACCGCTCCATCCTGTTGGACGCGGATCTGGCGGGGATGATTCTGGGTCTGCGAATGGGTACCCGTCCGGAAGAAGTATACCGCGCCCTGGTGGAAGCCCTCGCCTTCGGCAAGCGTTGCATTGTCGAGCAGTTCAATCGCTGCGGGGTGGCGGTGCACAAACTCTATGCCACCGGCGGGGTGGCGGTCAAAAACCCCTTCCTGATGCAGACCCTCGCCGATGTGTGCGGCCTGCCGGTGCAAATCTCCGCCTCGGACAACGGCAGTTGCGTCGGGAGCGCCATCCACGGAGCGGCGGCGGCAGGTCCGGAACGGAGCGGCTACGCCGACCTTTACCAAGCCGCGCGAGGCATGGGGGCGGAGGTGGTGAAAACCTATTGGCCCGATCCGGCGCTGCAACCCATCTACGACAGATTGTACGACGAATACCAGACCCTCTACCAATATTTCGGCAAGGACAATCTGGTCATGAAACGGCTGCTGGGTTTGAAAAAAGGCGGCGCAGCGGGTTGAAGCGCGGCCGTTTTCCCGGGGAAGCCGCCCACCGGCGCCCGCTTCCCCAACTTATTGGCCATAATTCAGCCAGCCGGCTTTTTCTTTTTTGACCTCCGCCCCGGACAGCTCGGGGATAATGGCGCCCATGGCCTTGGCCAAGACGAAAGTTTTCGCCGCTTCCTCGAGGTAAACGGCCGAGTACAGGGCTTCCTTGAGGGTCCGGCCGTAAGCCATGACCCCGTGATGCTTGAGAATGACGGCCAGGCTTTCGCCCGCATACTTCACCGCCAGCTTCCCCATGCCGATATCGGAAGAAGGCGTGAACGGCGCCACCGACACCGGGGCGCGGTTGGCGTCGATGAGGGTCACCAGGAACTCGGGTATGACCTCGGTTATGAACCCGGCGGCGGTGGCGTAGGGTTGATGGGTGTGGACGATGGCGTTGATGCCAGCCAGGTGTTCGAACATGTACAATAGGGCCGGGCTGTCGGATGACGGCTTACGATTGCCCTCCAGCCGCCTGCCCCCGGCGTCGATCCGCACCACGTCATCGGCGGTCATCTCCTCGTAGATCATCCCCGAGGGCGTTACCAAAAAAGTGCCGTCCGGCAAGCGCACGCTGACATTGCCGCCCGACAGGGACACCAAACCGCAGCGCTTCAGCTCCAAGGCGCATTCAAGCACGCCCTGCTTGTTTTCCGCAAACATCATCGCCATTCCTTTCGCTGACGCAGGTCATTCACATGGTACCGACGGAACTTTCAGAGAGGGCGGCCGCCGCTTGGCGGGACGCGGCGATTTTCGCCAGCATGAACTCCCTGGCCCGGGTGATCGTCCCGAGATAATCCGGATCGCCCTGATTCCACATCTCCACCACCAGCGGCCCCGCATATTCCATCCGGTCGAGTTGGGCGAACACCGCCTCGAAATCGAGGACGCCCTCGCCAAGCGGCACACCGTAGAAGAAGTCCGGCAAGGAATCGCGCACATGCACGGCAACCGTCCGTCCCCGGCCGCACGCCAATTCCGCCACCGGATCCATGCCCAGGGACCTGAGGTTCGATACATCCGGATAAACCTGGAGCCAGGGCGAATCGATTTGCCGCACCACCTCCATGGTCGCCTGGACGGAGGTAAGGAATTTCTCCACCGGTTCGATGGCGAGCATGACGCCGGCCCGTTCCGCCCACTTCACCCCCTTGGCCAGATTGTCGACATAACGCCGGGCGGTGGCGGTGGAGTGGGGTTCATAGAAGACGTCGTAGCCGGCGATTTGCAGCACGCCGACCCCGAGGTTGACGCAGAGCTCGATGCCGGCCCGGAACATGGCCAGGGCGCGCTCCTCCACCGCCGGATCGGAACTGCCCAGGGGGAAGCGGCGGTGCCCGCTGAAGCAGGCGGAGAAAATTCGCACCCCGTGGTCCCGGGCGGTTTTGGCCACCTGGGCCGCTTCCTGCCGGGTCCAACGCAGGCGCTCCAGGCGGGCGTCCGATTCGTCGAGGCTGAGTTCGAAATATTCGTAACCCGCCCGGGCCGCGTCGGCGAACATCCGCTCCCACGGTCCCGGCATAAGGGCTTTCTCGTAGATGCCGAATGGGCGGTCCGGATTAGGCATCGCATACCCCCCCATGGCCGGCGCCGGCTGCCGAGAGGATTCCGTAGGCGGCGGCGGGGTCGTCGGCCGCCCATATCGCCCTGCCGACCACCGCCGTGTCGGCCCCGGCCGCCGCCACCCGGGCCAGTTCCGCCGCGCCGATTCCTCCGTCAGCCCAGACCTCCGCCTCGGGCGGGAGAATGCCCCGCAAGCGCCGGATTTTGTCAAGCATGGGCGGATAAAACCGCTGGTCGCCGCCATCCGGCTCCGCCGTCATGACAATCACATAGTCGACGGCGGCGGCGAAGGGGGCCAGGGCCTCGGCGGGAGTGTTGAAGTTCAAGGCCAGCCCGGCCCGCATGCGGTGGCGGCGAATCGCCGTCAAGGGAACCAGCGGATAGCGGAGCGCCTCGTAATGCACCGCCACGGCCGAGATGTTGCAGGCCGCCAGGTCGTCAAGGTAGTCGTCGGGGTTGGTGACCAAGAGGTGAGCGTCGGCGGGTGCGGCGGCGTGGCGAAGCAATTCCCGGACGGTTTTCAGGCCGAAGGTGATGTTTGGCACGAAATTGCCGTCCTCGATATCGAAATGCAGGCGCTGGACCTTCCCCAGCCTTTGCATGGAATCGAGTAATGCGAGCGGGCTGGCGGAGGCGATGGAGGGGTTGATGCGGATCACGCGAGGATTCCTTATTTTACGAGTGCGGGTTTGGGAGGGAATCACCGCAGGGTGAAAAATAGATACTTTATGATTTTATTATATCTTGTTTTGAGCGATACGCAATAATATTTTAGCAAATGAATCCTCTTTATGACATATTTTGACGCATAGTAACTATTTGCAACTCAATATGGAGATTGACAATACCCGGGATATTAGCCCCGGTGAACGAAAATATTTGAACGTTATTGAAATTTTATGATTGATTGAATTGCATATTCCTCCGCGTCTGGTATACTGCCTAGTAAGCCTCCGCGGTTGGAGGCCGGCCAGTCCGTTTTCAGCTGACAGGAAAAGGAGCGTTACCATGAATTGGATGCAGGATTTATTCGGGGTGGAGAAGCCCGTTATCGCCATGTGCCACTTCCAGGCCCTGCCCGGGGATCCCAATTACGACTCGGCCGGCGGCATGAAAAAAGTGCTCGCCGCCGCCAAACACGATCTCCTGGCTCTCCAGGCCGGCGGGGTCGACGGCATCATGTTCTCGAACGAATTCAGCCTGCCCTATCTGACCCGCGTCGAGCCCGTCACCGTCGCCGCCATGGGCCGCATCATCGGCGAATTGAAAAAGGACATCCGCATACCGTACGGGGTGAACTGCCTCTGGGACCCCATCGCCTCGCTCGACCTGGCCGTAGCCGTCGACGGCCAGTTCCTCCGGGAAATCATCTCCGGCGTCTACGCCAGCGACTTCGGGCTATGGAACACCAACGCCGGCGAAACGGCCCGCCACCGCGCCAGGCTTGGCGCCAAAAACGTGCGCCTCCTCTATAACATCGTCCCCGAGGCCGCCGTCTATCTGGCCGAACGCGACATCGCCGCCATCGCCAGATCCACCGAGTTCAACCACCACCCCGACGCCCTCTGCGTTTCCGGGCTCACCGCCGGCGCCGAAACCGACACCCAGGTCCTGATCAAGGTCAAGCAAGCCACCAAGCGCACGCCCATCCTGGTGAACACCGGCTGCAACATAAACAACATCACCCGCCAACTCGCCGCCGCCGACGGCGCGGTATGCGCCACCACCTTCAAGGTGGACGGAATCTTTGAAAATGCGGTCGACGAACAGCGCGTGAAAGCCTTCATGGACGTGGTGAAGGATTTCCGTAAGACCCTATGAGGCATGGTCCAAAAACCTATTGGCCCAGCCCCAAGCGGCCGACCGGGCGCAGTAAAGCCGCGGGAGACGGTCCCGCGCGCGCAACCTGCGCCCAGCGTCCCGCCCCGCCCTTTCAGGTTGCGTTATTCCCCGGCGCCATTATCATTCACGGCATTCGTCCAGGCCTTTCCGCGTCAGGGCGATTCACCCGGCGCGTGGGGTGGCGAACCGAATCCGTTCGGCTTTTCTGGAACAAAGGAACACGACATGCTGGCACCGGAGAGAATGGCGAAGATTGTGGAGGTGACCAACCAGAAGGAAATCGTCACCGTCGACGAACTGATCGAACTGGTCGGCGCCTCGAAAGCCACCATACGCCGGGACATCAAGCAATTGGCCGAGAACGGCCTGATCCGGAAAACCCACGGCGGGGTCATGTCCATTTCCATGGGCGCCACCACCGAGCCGCCCTTACGGATCAAAAGCAACCTTTACGTCGACGAGAAGAAACGCATCGCCGCCAAGGCCCTGAAGTATGTGAATGAAAACGACTTCATCATCCTCGATTCCGGCACCACCGTGCTGGAGTTCGCCAAACTGCTCGACGATCGGAAAAAAATCACCGTCATCACCTACGATCTGCTGGTCGCCATGGAGGTGGCCAAAAACACCTCCATAGACCTGATGATGATCGGCGGCACCCTCAGAAAGACCTACTATTCATTTTTCGGCTTTTTCGCCGAAAACATGCTCCGGCAAATCAGCGCCAAAAAAGCCTTCATCGCCGTCGATTCGGTGGATTTGCAACAGGGCCTGATGAGCTTCACCACCGACGACATCGCCATCAAGAAGCTCATCATCGAATCGAGCAAGGAAGTGATTCTGCTCTGCGATCATTCCAAGTTCGAAAGTCACAGCTTCATCAAGATCTGCGATCTCGCCAACATCGATCACATCATCACCGGCGAGGAAATCAATCCCTCCGTCCTGCATCGGCTGCGCGAGATGGGCATCACGGTGGAGACGGTCTGAACCGCTACGCCGCCGCACCGCCCGCGGCGATGAATTCACCGCGCCGACTGGTGGAAGCTGTCCAGGGCGGCGATGGCCCGCTTGAAGCGTTCGAACTTTTCGCGGTATATTCCAAAAAATTCCTTTCGCGGGGTGTGGCTCCGGCTCAGCCTGACCATGGCCCGCCCGGCCGCGGCGAAGTCCTGGAATTCGCCGCAACAGATGCCGGCGCACATCGCCGCGCCCAGGGCTCCGAGTTCCGATCCCTCGACGATTTCGATGCGGATGCCCAGGGCGTCCGCGAGCATCTGCGCCCATACCGCCGACTTCGCCACCCCGCCGGACAATCGCGCCGTTTGGAATGGTTCGCGGCCCCGGCCGAGGCGTTCGACATGAAGGCACGAAGAGAAGATAATCCCCTCGAAGACGGCACGCAACAGGTGTTCCCTCCCGTAAAATCCGGAAAGGTTGAAAAAGGCGCCGCGGTCGCTCGGATAGGAATTGGATCCGTAGAGATACGGCACGAAGATGAGGTCGCTCTGATCGGGGCGGATGGAATCGACGAGTTCGTCGCAGCGGCGGTATTGCTCCTTCCGGGACAAACCCGGCAGCGACGCGCCGTGGAGCTTGTCGAGATACCATTCGAACTTGCTGGCCGAGGTAGGGCTCGATTCGGCGATTAAGTAATAGCCCGGCAAATAGGCAAGCGTGGTCGAATACTTGCCCCGGCCTTCCGCCATGTCCCTGGTCACGTATTCGTTGATGGACCAGGTGCCGGAGACCAGGCACAGGGCGTCGTCGCCGAGAATACCGGACGAAGCGGCGCAGGCGTCGATGTCGAAGAGGCCGCCCGCGACCACGGTGCCGGCCTTGAGTCCTGTTTCCTTCGCGGCGAGTTCCGTCACCCTGCCCGCCATCTCGGTCGAAGCGACGATGCGCTTGGGGAACATCGGCAGGCAGTCCTCGATTCCGGCCAGGCGGAACAGGCGCTCGTCGTAACGGCGGGTGGCGAGGTCGAACAGATTGGTGCCGGAGGCGTCGGTGATTTCGCCGCACAATTCGCCGGTCAGCCGATAACGCACATAGTCCTTGATGAACTGGACGTGGGAGGCGCGGCGGAGGACGTCGGGCTGGTGGTCGCGGAACCAGGGGATCAGCGCCACCGGCTGGGCCGGCCAAATGTCCTGCTGGGTGATGGCGTAGACTTCCTTCAGGGTTCCGTCGGCGGCGTAGCGGTTGACGTAGTCGGTGGCGCGGGAGTCGGTGGAGACCACGGCGGGGTGGACCGGCTTGCCGCCGTCGTCCAGGAAGGTGATGCCGTTCCCGTAGCCGCAGACCGCCACTCCCAACACTTCATCGCCCTTGACCCCGGCGCGTTCCAGCACTTCGCGTATCGCCTCGACGTTTCCCCGCCAGATCTCCCCGTTGTCTCGTTCGGTATGTCCGGGTGCCGGCGTTTCGAGTTCAATCCGCCTGGTGGCCGAAGCCGCCTCCCGTCCGCTCAGGCTGAACAGGGCGCACTTGATTAACGACCCACCGTTGTCGATGCCCATGAGATAGCCAGGCATGCTTGCCCTTTCCGTTATTTATGGAGGATGCGGTCAAGGGCGGCGGAGGCCGCTACCGCGGTCAATTCGGGATAATGCCGGTAGACCGGCGTCGCTTCGGCCGTTACCCAGCCGGTGAAGCCGGCCGCCGCCAAGGCCTCGTACACCGCCGGCCAGTCGACGTCGCCGGCCAGCAACTCGACGAATCCTTCCAGCCGCGCCGTGCCGCGGCGGAAATCCTTGGCGTGGACCGCCGCCAGGCGGCGACCGAGAATTTTGATCCAATGCTGGGGGTAGCCGAAAAGCAGGCAATTGCCGACGTCGAAATAGGCCTGGACCCAATCGGAACCGACGGCGTCGATGAAGTCGCGCATTTCCAACGGCGACAGGAGAAAGCGCCCCCAGATGTTTTCCACCCCTATGACGACCCCCTTCGCCCGGGCGTAGGGCGCGAGTTCCTGCAAGGCGGCGAGGGAACGGCTCCAGGCGGTGTCGTAGTCCACCACTTCGTCGCCGGCGAAGTAGCCCCCCTCCTCAGCGTCGGGCACGACTTCCCTCGCCTTGAAGTCGCAGCCGACAATACCCGGCACGACCAGGGCGACCCCGGCCCCGATTAGCGCGGCGAAATCCACTTCCTTCCTTACCACCCGCATGGCTCCGAGCCGCACGTCCTCCCGGGAGCTGGTCAGCGAATACTGGAAAAACAGGCCGGAGCAGACCGTCCCCAGTTGAACCCCCGCCGCATCCGCCGCCCTCTTCAGGGCCAGGACCTCGGCGTCGGAACTGTCGAGGCTGAATTCGCCGTGTTCCGCCAAACAAAGTTCGATGCCTTCGAAGCCGAGTTCGCCGGCGCGGCGAATGCGCTCGGCGAGAGGCATATCCCCCGGGAAAGCCCACATGCTGACGGCCTTTTTCATGACAGCTCCCTTGCGGCCCCGCCGCTCCGTCCACCGCGGGATGGGCGAAGCGGCCCGCCTTTTTGTTTGTCCCTGAACTCTAACGCGGATCTTCCGGGAACGCCCCGGGGTCGGTCTACCAATCGAATTGATTCACATTATCCTTGTCGTAGGTGAACATTTCGTTGTAGTAGTAGGTTTCGTTGGCGATTTTCTCGGCTTTGGGGAAGTCGGGGAAGTCGGCCAGTTTTCCTTCCCTGAAGGTTTTCCCCTGGTGGAGGGCGATACCGATGACCGCCGACCACTTGCCCCAAACGCCCGGGTCCCACATGGAGATGGCGCCGGCGCTGCCGGATTCGAAGTATGGTTTCAGGGCATTCGGGGTGCCGAGGCCGATATACTTCACCTGGCCGGCCTTGCCGGCTTGATCGATGGCTTGGCAGATCGGTATGGCGTTTTCGGTCGAGTTGCAGACGATGGCCTTGAGGTTGGGATAGGCGGTGAGGATGTTCTGGGCGGCGGTGAGGGCGCGCTGGATGTCGCCTTCGCTCGTTTCGATGGTGACCAGCTTGAGCTTCGGGTACTTCTTGGCGACGTGCTCCTTCATGCGTTCAATCCGCTGCGCCAGGAATACCGAGGTGGAGGGGCCGTTCAGGATGGCGAATTCGAAGTCCGGCTCGCCGCCGACATACTTCACCATGTCGTCGATTATCTGGTAGCCCATCATCGGCACGTCCATCAGGCCGGCGTAGGCGTCGCGGGCGCTGGGGTCGGAGACGTCCAGGTCCCAGGTGATGACCATGGTTCCCTTGTCCTTGTACTGCTTGAGAATGGGCACGAGGGATTCGGGGTCGGAGGTGGTGGTGATGAGGATGTCCACGTCCTTGGAGAGGCAGTCGGTGAGGATGTTGACCAGGGAAACGGGGTCGACGTTAACCGGTCCCTGCCATTCGGCGCTGTAGCCCAGGGGGGCGGCGTATTCCTCGATGAATTTGAAACCGCGGTTGAAGTAGGGATTTTGCGCTATCGGTGCATAGAGGATGTTGCCGCCTTCGGCGGCCGACCCTCGAACCGCCGACAGAAACAGAACCAGGGCGGCGGCAAAAATAAACAAGGCCCGTTTTTGGTAGCTTGACATAGTACACCTCCTCATTGATATGGACAAGCCGCACACGGCCCGCCCTTTGGATTGCTTGTTTCGGCCTGCCCGCTTCCGCATCACCGCGTCGCGCCGCCCCGCAGCCGCTTCACTACCAGCAGCCCCAGCAGCAAAACGCCAATCATAATCTGCTCGTAGAACGAGGCGTTCGAGCGGATGAGCAGGGTGAGCCCGTTCGACATCATCTGGAAAACCGCCACTCCCAGGAGAACCCCCAGGAGCGACCCCTTGCCGCCGCTGATGGACACGCCGCCGAACACCGCCGCGGCGATGGCTTGCATCAGGTAATTGTTCGCCAGATCGGGCCGGCCGGTGGCGAGCCGGGCGCAGAGGATGACCGCGCAGAAAAAGGCCATGCAGGACGACATGATGAAGGCGATCATGATGATGCGCCGGCTCCGGATGCCGGAGAAATCGGCGGCGGTCCGGTTGGTTCCCATCAGGTACATGTTTCGACCCAGCCGGCTGCGATCGACCACCAGGTACATCACGATGAAGATGGCGATCAGCAAAAACACCTGCACGGGAAACACGCCCCCGAGCTTGAAGTTTCCCAACTGGGTATAAAACCGGGGCAAACCCGATATGGCCATGCCGCTCGTCAGCATCAGGCCGAGGCCGGTGAACAGGGCCTGGGTGCCAAGGGTGACGAGAATCGGCGCCAGGTTCAGGTAGCCGATGAGGTAGCCGTTCAGCACGCCGCACACCAGCGCCGCCGCCAGGGCGGCGGCAAAAGACGCCGGCATGGGCCAGCCGAGTTTCACATAAGTCAGGGCGATGATCACGGTGTTGAAGCTGCACAGGGAGGCGATGGAAAGGTCGACGCCGCCGGTGGAGATGATGCAGATGGCCATGCCGATGGTGAGGATGCACAATTCCACGCACTTCTGGAGGATCTGCATCAGGTTGGACAGCTTGGTGAAATTTTTGGTGGTGAGGGCGAAGACCACAAACAGCAGGATCAGGGTCAGGAAGAGCATCACCTCGTTGTTACGCAGGAGCGCCTTGACGGTTTTCATCGTTTCCCCCCCTTTACACCGTCTCGGGCTGCAGGTCGGCGCCGTTCTTGCCCGCCCCGCCGCTCCTGAGGGCGGAAGTGACCACCGCGGCCAGGATCAGGGCGCCGGTGACGAATTTCTGGAAATATACCGGAAGCCCCGCTATGACCAGGGCGTTGTCGATGAGCGAAAGGAGAAGCATGCCGAGAACCGTGCCCAGTGCCGAAGCCTGCCCGCCCGACAGAGAAGCCCCGCCAATCACCACCGCCGCGATGAGAGTCATCTCGTAACCCGACCCGACCATGGGGTCGAGCATTCCGGTCTGGGATACAAACACCACTCCCGCCAAACCTACCGTGGCGCCGATGAAGGCGAAGACGAACAAGCCGATGCGGCGGGTGCGGATGCCGACCCGCTCTGCTGCCGAAGGGTTGCCGCCGGTGGCCAGGATTTTCATGCCGAAATTGGTCCGGGCGATCAGGATCCAGGTCAGGAATACCACTCCAAGCCAAATGAAGACATTCATATATATGCCGCCGACATTGAGGTTCGACATGGTTATGAACCATTTCGGCAGACCGGTTATCCACTGCCCCTTGGTGATTACGCAGATGAGGCCCCGCAGAATGCTCATGGTGCTCAGGGTGACGATGATGGAGGGGATGGCAAGATAAGAGACGAAAAAGCCGTTGAGGAGGCCGATGGCAATCCCCGTCGCGGCTGATACCAAAAAACAGAGGAGAATACCGGCGAGCGGATCCACGTCCTTGGGCAGGGCTTGGGCCAGGACCGCCGCCACCCCGCCGGAGACGACAATGCCGGAGCCGATGGAGATATCGATGTTGCCGGTGACGATGACCAGCATCATTCCCATCGCCATGATTCCGTTCACCGCGTTGGACCTGAGCAGATTCGTGAGGTTCCCCCAGGTGAGGAACATCGGCGAGGCAATCGACACGGCCAGGGCTATCAGCAACATGAAGGCGAGCAGTAACAATTCCCGCGAGTACGCTCCGAACGCAGCTTTCATAATCGACTTCCCCTGTTCCAGCGCCGGCGGAAATCGCCCGCGAGTCCTACCGGGATACACCCCTGTTGCCCGGCACCGACCGCCGCAGACTTTCCGACAAAATGCCCTCCTGCGTGACCGAACCGACCGGCACGTTCCTGACCACCCGTCCGCCACGCATGACGATGACCGTATCGGACAAGGCGAGTATTTCCGGTAAATCCGAGGAAATCAGCACCACCGCGACCCCGCCGAGGCACAAACTCCGGAGCAGGCGGTGGATCTCCGTCTTGGCTCCGATGTCGACGCCGGCCGTCGGTTCGTCGACGATAAGGACCTTCGGGCTGGAGCGCAGCCAACGGGCCAACAGCCCCTTCTGCTGATTTCCCCCCGACATCGCCTCCACCGGAAGGGACGGATTCCGCGGCCGAATGTCCAGCCTGTCGATGGACTCGACGGCGGCCGCCGCCTCCTTGGCCGAGGACAAGAGGCCAAAACGGCCCAGCATGTCCCTCAGGGTGGTGGCGGTGATGTTCCAGGTCAGGGTCTGGCCGGCGAACAAGCCCTGTCCGTGCCGATCCTCCGGCAGGTAGCATATGCCCTGGCGGATGGCGTCGGAGGGACTGGCGACCGTCACCTCCTTCCCGCCCAATCGGATCACCCCATGCTCAAGCCGGCGCAGGCCGAAAATGCTCTGGGCGAGTTCGCTTCTCCCCGCCCCAACGAGACCGGTTATCCCGAGGATCTCGTTCCGGCGCACCTTGAAATCGATGTCGTGGACGCTTTCGTTCGACAGCCCCGCCGCCTCGAAGAGAACTTCGCCAAAGCCGATTTCACTCTGCATCGGCATGAATAGAAGCTCGCGGCCGACCATGAGGGCGATCAGCGAGTCCCTGGTAAAGTCCCCGACCGGCCCGGTGGCGACGTGATTGCCGTCGCGGAGGACGGTGATGCGATCCGCGACCTCGAAGACCTCCGCCAATTTGTGGCTGATGTAAATAATGCTGATATTACGCGTTTTCAGGGACCTGATGATACGCATCAGGAGTTCCACCTCGCCCGAGGAAAGCGAGGCGGTGGGCTCGTCCATGATGATGACTTTGGCGTTGCGGGTCACGGCGCGGATTATGCCGACCAGCTGCTGCTGACCCACGGAAAGGGAACCGAGCTTGACCTTGGGATCGATATGCAGGCCGAATTCGGCGAAGGCGCGTTCGGAATGGTCGAACATGCCGGCCTTGTCGGTGAAGAGGCCGCGCGCCAACCCCATGTACATGTTCTCCATGACCGAGAGATTGGGGAACAGGCTGATATCCTGGTAACTCACGGCCAAGCCGAGACCGGTGGTGGTGGCGGGATTGAGGTGGGTGCGAACCTGTCCGAAAAGTTCGATTTCCGAACCTTCGTCCGGAGCGGCAGCTCCGGCCAGGAGCTTGATGAAAGTGGATTTCCCCGCCCCGTTTTCACCGACCACGGCATGAACCTCGCCCTTGAGCAGGGTAAAGTCGATGCCGTTAAGCACCTTTATGCCGGAATAGCTTTTACTAAGCTGTTTGGTTCGGATTACGGCTTCCATCATTGGGGTGACAATCCTTATGCGGTCGCGGATAATGGCGCAAATTGATGGTTTCTGGGGTGTTTGTGAATATGGAGATCGCAAGAGCGGCTTTGGGACAGTGCGTATGGGGATGCCGAGTGGGGTAATTTTACCATGCCACTTCTTGGGGAACCACTTCCGTATTAGTGTCATAAATATAGAGTTAGGCAATAATTATTCTGCTGGCGGCAAGATGCGGCAATGATGGGTTGTCACCGCAACCGGTCAATCATGCTTGAATTGCGGAGTATTTCCCGCAAATCTGGCGTCATGGAGTTAATGCACTATACCTGCCGAAACGGCTGATGTCAAGTCGGTTTTCCATTAAAAATCACAAAATATCGATTTAATTAGACTTTTTATGATTATTATTGCACCTAAGCTGCGCGTATCGGGTCTATGGGGCGGGTGGTCTGTACTTGAGGTGGCGGGGCGGGTAACAGGCATGACGCCGCCATGATCGCCATTTCGGTCCGGCGGAGCGTCTGCATCGCGCTTTTGTCGCCGCTATATTTTCCACCCTTTTGGGAATCAGTGGCGCATCTATACGCAGGTGGCGGCAGGAAAAAAATCAAAATAAAACTTTAAAAATCAACGCAATTCATTGACAGAACTGGGGGCAGCGGTTATAGTGATCTAGGGGTGACGGCCTCGGCCCGCCTCGCCCCAACTATATGGTTTCTAGCCTCCAATCACATCCTATTGACATATATTTATCACTGTGTGTTACCCGCGATCCGCTATCGCCGCCCATGCTATGTAAATCCCCCAAGTCCAGGATCGCGCCGAAGCTGTGTGTCCCGCATAGTCACTTTTAGAGCGATTGTGATTCTTGTGTAGCAGCATAAATGTCGTCGAAAACCGCCAGGTTCTGAAAAAGGAGTATTCAAGATGCGTAAAAGCAGCCTAATCCTCGCCCTGTTGCTGGCTTTATTCGCCGTGACCACGGCCGGATGGTCGGGTGAAAAAATCAAAATCGGCTTCTCCATTCAGGATATTTCCAATCCGTCCTGGTCGGAAATGTGGATTCGCATGGACAAGAAAGGCAAGGATCTGGGGGTAGAATTGACCCTCTCCGACTGCCAGGCCGATCCGGCCAAGCAAATCGCCTCGCTGGAAAACTTCATCCAGGGCGGTTACGACGCCATTATCGTGCACTGCTTCGACGCCCAGTCCGCCGTGTCCACCTTGCAGGAAGCGCATGCAGCGGGCATCAAGATCGTCGCCTACGACACCAAGGTCGATCCTTCCGACTGTTATTTCGGGCTCGACAATTACGCGGTCGGGAAACAAATCGCCAGGAATGCCGCCGCGTGGATGAAAAAAGTCCACGGCGACAAAAAGGTCGAGGTCGGGGTGTGCAATTATCCCCTGAACCAGGTCTGTTTGGACCGTGCCGAAGGCATTGTCGCCGGGTTGGCGGAATACGCCCCGCAAGCCGAGATCGTAGCCCAGGCCCAGGCCGGGTATACCAATGAAGGCGTGGTGGTGGGTGAGAACTTCATGCAGGCCCACCCCAACATGAAGGTCGTGGTGGGAATCGACGACGCCGGGCTGCTGGGCGTGTACGAATCGGTCAAGGCGGCGGGGAAGCTCGCGGACGACTTCGGAATGTTCGGTATCGACGCCCTGCCGGAAACGCTGCGCCTCATCGCGGCGGGTTCGATTTTCCGTTCCACCATCCACCTGGACCTGAACACCATCGGCGAAAAAATGGTCCAGGCCGCCTATGATCTCACCCAGGGGAAGGAAGTCCAGAAAACGACCTACTTCCCGATGGTCAACATCGACATCACCAATGTGAAAGAGTTCATGGGCAAATAGTGGACTTTTACAGAAAAGCGCACATGGAAGCCAATCCCCTCCTGTCATTGCAACACATAACCAAATCGTATGCCGGCGTCAAAGCCCTGGACGACGTGTCGCTCGACATCCGCGAAGGCGAGGTCCACGCGCTCGTCGGCGCCAACGGCGCGGGGAAGTCCACCCTCATCAAGGCGGTCTCCGGGGCCATCACCCCCGACGCGGGTTCCATCGTTTACGCCGGACAGGCCCATGCGGCCATGACCCCGCAGCTGTCAAGCGGCCTGGGTATCGAGGTCATTTACCAGGAGTTCAACCTGGTGCCGTCGCTTTCGGTTGCCGAGAACATCTTTCTCGGCAACCGCATCGGCGGCGGGCGGCTGGTGGACTTCAAGGCCATGGAAAGGGAGGCGACGAAGATCCTCGACCTCTTCGGCCTCGACATCGGGGTCAAGGAGCTGGTGAAGCACCTTTCCGTCGCCCACCGCCAGATCGTGGAGATTGCCAAGGCGCTAAGCCACAATCTCCGCCTCCTCATACTTGACGAGCCCACCGCCCCCCTCAGCACCAAGGAAGTGGAGGTCCTTTTCCGGCTTATCCGTTCCCTCAAGGAGCGGGGGATTTCCATCATCTACATTTCGCACCGCCTCGAAGAGGTTTTTGAAATTTGCGACCGCATCACCGTTCTGCGCGACGGCCAAAAAATCACCACCCTCAATACCGCCGACACCAACCGGCGCGAACTCATCGAATACATGATTAACTCCGACATCGGGGACGAATTCCCCCGGCGTCAGGGCAGGCGCGGCGAGGAAGTGCTCCTCGAGGCGAGAAATCTGTGCGGCGACGGCTTCAAGGACATCAGCTTCCGCGTCCGCCGGGGGGAGATCCTCGGCATTTGCGGCCTGGTCGGCTCGAAACGGACCGAATTGGTGCGGGCCATTTTCGGGGCGGATCGGCTGAAGGCGGGGGAATTATTGTTCGAGGGGAGGCCGAGCCGTTTCAACTCGCCCCACCAAGCCATTCAACAGGGGATTACCCTAATCCCGGAGGACCGGAACACGCAGGGGGTGACGCTGAATCTTTCCATCAAATGGAACCTGACCGCGGCGATTCTCAAGCGGATTTCGCGGCTTCTGGTCATCAGCGACCGCCGGGAAAACGAGACGGTCGAGCGTTACCGCGAACTCCTGAAGATCAAGATGCGGGGGGGCGATCAGAAGGTCTCGGCCCTCAGCGGCGGCAACCGGCAGAAGATCGTCCTCGGCAAATGCCTGGCCAGCGAGCCCAAGCTCCTCATCTTCGACGAGCCCACCCGCGGCATCGACGTCGGCGCCAAAAAGGAAATCTACACCCTCATCAACGAGCTTGCGGATCGCGGCCACGGGGTGATTCTCATTTCTTCCGAGATGGACGAGATGATCGGACTCTCCGACCGCATGATAATCCTTGCCGAAGGCGAGGTTACCGGCGAACTGGAGAGGGAACGGTTCGACAAAAAGGAAATACTGGATTTGGAATCGGGGAACAAATAGCTGTTTTTGGGTGCCCCGCAGAGCGGCCAATAGGAGCCAAGAATATCATGAGGACCGGTAAATTTTTCTCCCAATACGGCATTGTCGCCATCCTGGTCGGGCTAATCGTCATCTTCGGCCTCGGCAGCGACAGATTCTTCGCCTTCTCGAATTTCATCAACATCATCAGGCAAATTACCGTCCTCACCATCATCACCATCGGCATGTCCTTCGTTCTCATCGCCGGCGGCATCGATCTTTCGGTCGGGGCGCAGCTTTCCTGCATCGGCGTCGTCACCGCCACCCTGTTCACCAAGGGCGGGCT
Source organism: Planctomycetota bacterium (assembly GCA_031548865.1). Taxonomy (GTDB): domain Bacteria; phylum Planctomycetota; class SZUA-567; order SZUA-567; family SZUA-567; genus JAJBSZ01. The sequence continues at coordinate 15,457 of JAVBQR010000102.1, read as the reverse complement.
GGACCCCATGCTTGCCTGTGTCCTGGGCGTGGCCCTGGCGACCGGCATCGGGGTCCTGAACGGGCTTTTCATCGCCAATACCCGCGTCCCGCCGCTAATCGCCACCCTGGCCATGCAGCAGATTTTGACCGGCCTCGGCTACATCATCTCCCAGGGCCGTCCCATCTACGGTCTGGCCGAGTCGGTGAAATTCATCGGCCAGGGCTATGTCGGCTTCATACCCTTCCCCACCATTCTCATGATAATATGCATCGTCTTCGGCTGGTTCATCCTGAACAAGACCTATCTCGGCCGTTCGTTTTATGTCATCGGCAACAACGAGGAGGTGGGGCGGCTCTCCGGCATCAGGACCAAGGCGGCGAAGACCGCGGCCTTCGCCTTGTGCGGCTTCCTGACCGGCGTCGCCGCCGTGATCATGATGTCCCGCATCAACTCCGGCAGCCCCACCGTCGGCAAGGGCTTTGAAATGGACGTCCTCACCGCCGCCGTTTTGGGCGGGGTAAGCGTCTCCGGCGGCGAAGGCAGGCTGTTCGGCGCCGTGGTTGGCGCCTTGATTATCGGCGTGCTTTCCAACGGTCTAATCATCATGAATGTCAGCGAATACTATCAGATGGTGATCAAGGGACTGGTCCTGGCCTTCGCCGTCGCCTTCGACAGCCTGAAAAACATGCGGCTGCGCGCCGGGGCGTGATGATTACCGAAAGGATTACCTTGTTTTCGGCCTGGCCGGAAGCATCCATAGAAAAGGTTTGAGCCATGAAAATCGTCTTGATCGGTTGCGGCCTCATCGCCGACAGTCATGCCGGCGCGGTACGTTCGCTTGAAGGGGCCAGGCTGGTCGGCGCCTGTGACGAAAAAAGCGAAGCCGCCGAACGCATCGCCCGCGAGAACGGCTGCCCCGCCTACCGCGACGCCGCCGCCATGCTGGAGGAGACCAAACCCGACGCCGCCGTCATCTGCGTCCCCACCTTTGTGCACGGGCATTACGCCAAGCTTTGCGCCGCGAAGAAGGTGGCGATACTCTGCGAAAAACCGCTGGAACGGAGCGCCGCCGCCTGCCGTTCGCTCCTCGAGGCGGTGCGTGCATCCGGCGTCGTCTTCATGACGGCGCAAGTCGTCCGGTTCTGGTCCGGTTACGTCGAAATCAAGGAAATGTTCGACCGGGGTGAAATCGGCGACGTGTACATGATGCGCTTGCGGCGGGTTTCCTCCCGCGCCGGCCAGTACGGGGCCTGGCTCTTCGACCCCAATCTGGGCGGCGGAGCGATGCACGACATGATGGTGCACGACATCGATTACCTCCGCTATGTCGCCGGTCCCTTCGCCTCCTGCTACGCCAACGCCGTCAAGGATGAAACGGGCTGCTACAACAATGTCATGGCGAACATCATCCACCGGAACGGTATCCACGCGGTGGCGGAGACCTCCTTCACCATGCAGACCGGTTACCCCTTTTCGTTCTCGGTCAATATCGTGGGCACCAAGGCGACGGTCGAATACAGCTACTCCGCCGGCGCCACCATCGCCGACCGCTCCGGCAGCAAAACCGAGCTGAAAATTTGGCGTAAGGACAGCGGCCCGACCACGGCCGCCCTCACCCCCTACGACGCCTACCAGCGCCAGATGCGCTATTTTCTGGACTGCGTCCGGAACCGGCGGCAGCCGGAGGTCATCACGCCGGAGGAAAGCTACGACGTCATCTCCCTCATCGACGCCCTGCACCATTCCGCCGACACGGGCGAGATAGTGCGTTTTTAGGATAGGGGGTTACACCATGAAAAAACTGCGCCTGGCCTTGATTGGCGCCGGAGACCGGGGCTTCCACTGCTACGCCCCTTATGTTAAGGAAAATCCCTGGCAGGCCGAGTTTGTCGCGGTCGCGGAATTGGACGACAAGAAGCGGGCCGCCTTCGGCGACAGCTACGGCGTTCCCCCCGAGCGGCGCTACGCCAATCTTTACGACCTGTTGGCGGAACCCCGTCTCGCCGACGCGCTAATCATCTGCACCTCCGACAAGCTGCACTTCCAGCCGGCGCTCCGCGCCATGGAGCGGGGCTACCACATCATGCTGGAAAAGCCCATGTCCACTGAGCCGGGGGAATGCCTGCGCCTCGCCGCCGCCGCCGCCGGCTACGACCGGGTCTTCGTGCTTTGTTACGTCCTCCGCTACACCGCCTTCTTCTCCGCCATCCGGCGCCTGATTGACGAGGGGCGCATCGGCGTGGTGAACAGCATCGTACACCTGGAGAATATCCCCCTGGTCGATCAGGTGCATTCCTTCACCCGGGGGATCTTCCGCAACACCGACCTCGCCTGCCCCATCATCCTCTCGCATTGTTGCCACGATCTGGACGTAATCAGCTGGTTCGCCGGGGCGAAGTGCCGCAAGGTCTCCTCCTTCGGCGGTCTCAGCCATTTCCGCCGGGACAACGCCCCTCCCGGCGCCCCGCAACGCTGCCTGGACGGCTGCCCCCACAGCGAAGCCTGCCCCTATTACGCCCCAAAGTATTACCTGACCGAAAACACCGCCTGGCCCACCTCCACCATCGGCGTCGACATGTCGTTCGAAGGCAGGTTGGCGGCGCTGAAAACCGGCCCCTACGGCCGCTGCGTCTATCACTGCGACAACAACGTCGCCGACAACCAGACGGTGATTATGGAATTCGCCAACGGCGTCACCGCCTCCTTTTCCCTCCAGCCCTTCGCCAGCGCCAACGGCCGCACGCTGAAGATTATGGGCTCGAAAGGCGAGATTCGCGCCAGCATGGACCAAAACGCCATAGAGGTTTTCGACCTGGCGACCGGCCAGCGCGATAGTTTGGCCATTCCACCCTCGCGTTACAAATACGGCGGCGGCGACCATGGGATAATGGCCTATTTCGTCGACGCAGCCCTGAAGGACGGCCGGGGCGGCCGCACCGCGATGGACAGTTCGCTCGAAAGCCACCTCATCGCCTTCGCGGCCGAGGAATCGCGCACGCGAGGCGTGGTGGTGGATCTCGAGGCCTACCGCAGGGAGTGGGTATGAAAGCCTATCTCGGCATCGATCTTGGCACCAGCGCCGTCAAGACGGTGCTTTTGTCGGAAGACGGCAAGGTTTTGGCGGTGGGCGAAAGCGGCCTCTCGTTCACCACTCCCCGGCCTGGCCAGGCGGAACAGAATCCGGAGGATTGGTGGCGGGGAACCCTCGCCGCGACCCGCCAGGTTCTGGCGGCGGTGGGAGGGAAAGCAGAAGTCGCCGGCATCGGCGTCTCCGGCCAGATGCTAGGCAGCGTTCTCATGGACAAGGAAGGTTTGGCCGACAGCCGCTGCATCATCTGGATGGACCAGCGGGCGACCCGGCAGCGCGAAGAAATCGAAGGGAAATTGGGGCGGGAACGCATTCTCGACCAGACCGCCAATTACCCGCTGGTGAGCTTTTGGGCGCCGAAATTGCTTTGGCTCAAGGAAAACGACCCGGCCCGTTACGAGCGCATCGACAAGGTGCTTTTTCCCAAGGATTACCTGAAATACCGGCTGACCGGGGTCTATGACCTGGACGTCACCGACGCCTCCGGCACGATCCTCTTCAATACCGCCCGCCGCGCTTGGGACGACGACCTCTTCCAGGCCCTCGACCTCCCCCGCCGTTTCATCCCGGACAGCCTGTCGGAATCGACCAGCGTCATCGGCCGGGTCCACCGGCAAGCGGCCGAAGCCCTGGGCATACCGGCCGGGGTCCCGGTGGTCGGCGGCGGCGGCGACCAGATGTGCGGCGGGGTCGGCATGGGGGTGGTGCGCCAGGGCGTGGTATCCTCCACTATCGGCACTTCCGGCGTGGTCTTCGCCTATGCGCAGCATTGCGTCACCGACCGCCAGCCCCGGGCGCTCCTGTCCTTCTGCCACAGCGTGCCCGGCGCCTGGTGCGTTTACGGCTGCACCCTTTCCGCCGGCGGATCCATCCAGTGGCTCCGCGACACCTTTTTCAGGAACGAGCTGGTGCATTGGGATACCGGCGGCACAAGCATTTACGCATTCATGGATGGCCTCGCCGCCGCGGCGAAACCCGGCTGCGAGGGTCTCCTGTTCCTCCCCTACCTGTCCGGGGAACGCACCCCCTACCCGGATCCGCACGCCCGGGGTGTATTCTTCGGTTTGTCGCAGCGCCATGGCGCGGGTGACCTGTGCCGGGCGGTGCTGGAGGGAGTGGTGTATAGTCTCCGCGACACGCTGGAGATTTTCCGCGAGCACGGGATAGCGACGCGGGAGGTGCGGGCGGCCGGCGGCGGGGCGGCGAGCCCCTTGTGGCTGCAAATGCAGGCGGACATTTTCCAGACCCGGGTGGCGGTCACCAACATCAAGGAATCCCCCGCCACCGGCGCGGCCATTCTCGCCGCGGTCGGGGCGGGTGGTTACGCCGAAGTGCAGGAGGCCTCCGACGCCGTGGTGCGGGTGGTGCGAACCTACGAACCGGAGGAGAAAAACGCCCGGATTTACGAGGATTATTACGCCACCTACCGTTCGCTCTATCCAGCCCTTCGCCCCCTCTACGCGGCGCAGGCGCAGAAGGTGGAACGGTGGGATAGGTAATTCTTTTTCACCATTACCCGCAGCGATTCGCATAGAATTCCGCATAGAATCCCGAATAGAATTCTATGCAGGACCGGTCCAGTCGCCGATGCGGCTTTTCATCTCCGCGATGCCGAGAATGCCGTGGGCGAAACCTTTTCGGACCAAGGCTTCGGGGAGGAATTCGTCGTACTTGTCGAACAGCGGCACTTCCCCAGGGTAAACCAGTTCCAGCGGGTCCAGGGGCTGGCGGGCCATTTCGCCGAGAATTTGGAAGAATTCTTGCTTACCCGCCTGCATCTTGAATTGGAGGAAATACGGCCGCGATGAATCCAGCGCCGCCAGGCGGAGGCGCGGCGCGCACTTAAGCTTCAGGAAACGCTCCAGCGCCAGGAAGGCGTAGGTTCCCAGCCAGGGGAACAAACACCACATGTCGCCGCCGAGGCAAATTAGCGGCTCTTCGGTGAGGCCGGAATTGCGGGCAACGTGCCGGGCGGCGTCGAGGCGGGCGACGGCATTTTTCATCAAATAAGGATAGTTACAGTCTTCCCGGAGAATTCCCCGCATCCGCAAGAGAATCTTCGTATTGATGTCGCCCGGGCACTCGCCGAAATAGGCGGGAACCTTCCCCTTCACCTGTTCGCAATATAACAAATGCCGCTTATAGTCGATTTCCTCGACAATCCAGACATGCCCGGCCAAGGCGATTTTCTCGCCAACCGGCGGCGGCATGACGATGGTGCCCAATTCCTGCGATTTCCAGCGCACGGTGTATTCTTCGTTTTCCTTGAAGACGGCGTAGAATTTATAGCTGTTAACCTGCCGCTCTCCGGCCAGGCCGACGATCAGCCCGCCCTCTTCGGTCCGTTGCAGGTGATCGCTCGCCAATAGATGTTTCAGGAGCAGCTGGTAATCCTCCTGGCTGACCGTGTGAAAACAGCTTAAGGACAGCACCCGCGCCGCCAGCGCGGCCGGGGACATTTCCCCGCACGATGCCAAGGTGCACATGGTTTGGTGGTAGAGCAGGCTGTAGGGAAGCCGGTCCAATTTTGGCGGCTCGACCCAGCGCTCCTCGGCGTAGAGCTGGACCAGCGCAATCCCCTGGAGAAGCTTCCAGGGAACAGTCGCCGGCAGCATCGCCCGCGCTTCCGGCACTTCCTCCCGCATGACAAACCACATTTCCGGCGGCTGTTCCCGCCGGCCGGTGCGGCCCATCCTTTGCAGGAACGACGAGACGGTAAACGGGGCGTCAAGCTGGAAAGCCCGTTCCAGCCGGCCGATGTCGATGCCGAGTTCCAGGGTGGCGGTGGTGACGGTAGTCTGGAATTGTTCGTCGTCCTTCATAATCGCTTCGGCCGTTTCCCGGTAGGACGCCGACAGGTTGCCGTGGTGAATGAGGAAGCGATCGGTTTCACGGTTGGCTTCGCAGTATTGCCGGAGAGTCGTCGTCACCGCCTCGCATTCCTCCCGCGAATTTACGAAAATCAGGCACTTCTTGTGTTTGCTGTGTTCGAAGATGTAACCGATTCCGGGGTCGGCGTTCTTGGGCGCGGCGTCGGTCTTCTGTTCCAGGACCGGCAGGGCGTCGGCAACTTGCTTGTCGGCGGCGGCTTGCTCCCCCTGGATGAAGAAATGCTCCATCGACAGCCGCCATTTGACGCCCTTGTTTTCTATTTTCGGGATAACGGTGGGGCGGCCGGTGCCGGCGGCAAGAAATTTTCCCGTGTTCTCTGGATCGCCAATCGTGGCGGAGAGGCCGATGCGGCGGGGATTCACCCCGGCGAGTTTGGACAGGCGTTCAATGAGGCAGAGGGTCTGCCCGCCGCGGTCGCCGCGTAGCAGCGAATGCACCTCGTCGATGACGATAAAACGCAAATCCCCGAAGAGGCGGCCGATGTAGGCGTGCTTGTGCAATAGAAGGGCTTCCAGCGATTCGGGGGTGATCTGGAGAATTCCGGACGGATTCTTGAGCAGTTTGTTCTTGTGGGACTGCTGGACATCGCCGTGCCAGTGCCAGACCGGGACCGCCGCCTCACGGCAGAGATCGTTCAAGCGCAGGAACTGATCGTTGATGAGCGCTTTCAGGGGGCCGATGTAAATGGCCCCGACCGAACGGGGCGGATCTTCCGTGAACAAGGTCAGGATGGGGAAAAACGCCGCTTCGGTTTTGCCGGAGGCGGTCGAGGCGGAGAGAAGGACGTTCGCGTCGGAATTGAAGATGGCGTCACCGGCAGCCACTTGAATGGCGCGGAGGGCTTGCCAGTTGTTTTGGTAGATGAAGTCCTGGATAAAGGGGGCGAAGCGGGGAAAGATGTCCATGGCGGCCCTTAAATTTCAAATTCTTCGAACTGCTTGTCGACCACTTCCTCGCCGCCGGCCTCCGGCTTGGCGAAAGCGAAGCTCTCCCCGGCCAGCAAATCGGCAATCTTCAACTGCGGATGCTGGTAAACCAGGTTCAAAACTTCGATGAAATCGCGGATTACTTCGCGGGGCGTTATCAGCTGTTCCGCGCCGATGCGGCCGAATTCTATTTTTATGAAATTCAGCAAATCGTCCTGGGTCACAATCTGCCGGTATTCAAAAAGATCGGCGTGGATGGCGGCGAGCTTTTCAATCAATACCAGCAATTCCTCGTAGGTGAGCGCCTGGAGCTTGATTACCGGCGCCAGTAAATCCTTGACCCCCTCGCGGCTGAAGCGGCCATCCTCCAGACGGGACTTCAGCGCTTCGTAGCTGTAGACGCCCCGGCGGTTGTCCTCGATGCACTGCGGCGTGCCGCACATGATTATCCCCAGATGCCTGGCCTTCCCCTGCAAGGCGTCATTGTACATGGTGAGGATTTTCTCATAGTTATATTGGCGGGTAATAGAATTGGGGATTTTGTAGATATTGACCAGTTCGTCAATCAGGACCAGGAGGCCGCTGTAGCCAGCCTGGCGGAGAAACGCGGCGAAGAGTTTGATGTATTCGTACCAGTCGTCGTCGGTGATGACGATATTCACCCCCAGGGCCGCTTTCGCCTCGCTCTTGTTCGGGTATTCGCCGCGGAACCACTTCACCACTTTCGCCTGGTCCTCGTCGTTTCCCGCCAAGTGGGAACGGTAATAGAGAATGAGCAGTTTGGCGAAATCGAAGCCGTGGACCATTTCGTTGAGGGAGTGAATAACAGCATAGATTTTCTTCTCGACCAGTTTCCCGAACTCGGCGGAATCGAACGGTAAACCGCTTTCCGCCGCCACCTCCGCCTGCACGCCGCTGATCCAGCGGTCCAGGATAAGCGTCAAGGCCCCGCCTTCGGGACGGGTCTTCGTCGACATGTTTTGGATCAGTTCCTTGTAGGTGGCGAGGCCCTGCCCTTTCGTGCCTTGGAGGCGCCGTTCGGGGGAAAGATCGGCGTCGACGACCACGAAATTCTTGTCCATGACGTAATTGCGGAGGATCTGGAGCAGGAAACTTTTGCCGCTTCCGTATTTTCCGGAGATGAAGCGGAACGAGGCGCCGCCGTCGGCGATGATGGCGACGTCGTGCAAGAGAGCGCCGATTTCCATTTCCCGGCCGACGGCGATGTGGGGGAGGCCGACCCGGGGGACGACCCCGCCTTTCAGGGAATTGATTATAGCGGTGGCGATGCGTTTCGGGACTTTCATGCGGGTAAAATCCTATGCAAATCTTCAACGTAATCTTTCAGCACCAGCGGCCGGTCGTCTTCATAGATAATCGCGGTGTCGTTCAATACCGACATAAGCTTTTCATTTATTCCATCGACAAATACCGACAGCATCAGCCCATTTTCCTTGAGGAGTCCGGCATAGGAAGTTCTGTCCAGCAGGCATTTCAGGAAGAGGATTTCGGCTGCATTCAAACCGGCGGCATTCTCCGTTTCCGCTTCGACCATCCGCGGCGGTTCAAGCTTCTCCTTCGCCGCACTTGCCTCCCTCTCCTCCTCCACCAGCAATTTGTCCCGAGTCGTGCGGGCCGTCTCCCTTATGCCTCGCAACTTGGAAATATCAATGTCCACCCTGACCGGCGCATGGGTGCGCTTTTCCTCGAAATATGCGGCGATTTCCCTGATTATTTTCGCTTTTAGAATCTTGTTGGTTTTCCCGTCCTGCAAAGTCGACTTGAAGCCATACTTCTGCCGCATGAGGAAATCTACGCTTCGCAAAATCTCCCCGATTTGCTTGTTGTTGTTTCCATACCAGATGAATCTTTCGCAGTACCACTCGCCGCCATGGCAACAATATTTGGAGTACGGGTTTATTTCGTAAATCCGGTCCCCCCGTTCGGCAACGTGGTAAAATACCGCCGCTTTGAACATATGGTAATGCGCCTGCGTCACCCGGCCGAAAATTTTCTCGGGAGCTTTCTTTTTGGGACTCTTGTTATAGTAGTCCGATAGGGCGGAAAACACCCGCAGCGCGACATTCCTTACTTCCTCGCGGTATTGTTGATAGAATCGGGAGTTTTCGAGATCGTAGGTGGAAAGCGCGTTCAAGGCCGCGAATACCTCCTCGTCTCGGTACGACATATAATCCAGGAGAATCTCCACCGCCTTGTCGCTGTTCGCGCAGGGCAATTCCTTGAGGAGCGACTTGTCCAGTCGGTTATAGATCACGTAATCCTTCAGCCACATCTCGACGTAGGAGCTTATTCTGTCGTCGAGGCGGCGGTAGGCGGACCAAAATTGCAGCAAATCGTGGAAGCCCGCTTCCGGCGCGGCCGTGCCGATTTGGTTCAGAAGTTCGTAAATATAAACGAACGCGAAAGACAGCGAAGTTTTTTCCACCCTCCCCCGCCTCACATTCGTCCGCCAGGAGAAATAGCCCCGCAACTGGGCGTCGGTCATGTCCTGGTAGGTCGGGTAGTAGTGCTGGAATTCGCCGGGATATTCGTAATCGTCCTGGTAATCCGCCATGAAGCGGCCCTGTTCAAGGAATATTTTCTCGCGCGAGGCGAAGGTATTGGCAATTCTACGCATTTCGCGAATCTTCGCCGGCGCCGTATTGCCGAATTGCGTTCCGGTCATGACCAGGGGTTCGTCACGGTAGATCTTGTCGTCGAATTGGGTCCTCCCGGCGAGTTTGGGGCTCGCCAGGATTTTGTCGATTATCCACTGGGTCCGCGACTTATCCGGCACTCTATGTCTCCTTCACCGTTACCGCCAATACCGGCCAATTGTACGGGAAAACCCAGGAAACACAAAGGTCCGGCCGCGCTTTCCCGCGGCCGGACGTCCGGAGTTGCATATTTACCATAACCGAACCCATTCACACCACGTCCTTCTCCATCATGATGTCGAGGATCACCTGGTCGGTTTTCACCATCCCGGGGCTGGAGACCCGCCCCATGTTGCGAATCGCGTCTTCCGCCGTGGTCGCGGCGATGCCGTCGGTGGAGGATATGACCGCCCCGTTCAGGGACAGAATCGCGCTCATCAACGCAGCCGAGGAGGAGGTCGCCAATTTTAGGGCGCAGCCGATTTTGCCGCCGTCGCAAATTATCCCGGTGACGTTCCCGGCCATGTTCACGATGGCGCCCTCGATTTGCTGGTCGGTACCGCCCATGAGCCAGGTCATCGCCGCCGAAGCCGCCGAAGCCGCCGACACCCCGCAGCCGCAGAGGGCGGAAAGCTTGCCGGTGAATTGCTTGATGTAGACATTCAGCAAATGCGAGAAGGCGAGGGCTTTGTTGAGCTGCTCCGGCGACGCTTTCAGGTATTTGCCGAGTTCCACCAGGGGAATGACCGCCATGATGCCGTGGTTACCCGAGCCGGCCGAGGACATGACCGCGTGGGGGCAGCCGGCCATGCGGCTTTCCGCGCAGGCGGCGGTACGGAGCATGATGCGGCTTTGCAAATTGTCCCCCCACAGGTTCGAACCGAGCGCGGTTTTCAATTTGTCGGTAATCCCCACGCCCACGCCGCCCCCGAGGCCGACCTCGGCGATTTTCTCCTGAAGGTCGATACCGTCCGACATGAAGCGGAGGCTCTCGTCGTCGATGGTGTCGACGAGCGCCTTCAGTTCCGTCACCTTCATTTTGGTGAGGCGCTGGTGCAGGTCGTCGCCGGCTTTCGTTTCCGGTTTTTTATCCAGAAGGACATTGTTGTTCGCCTTGGTGAAAATTATCCCGGCGTGGGAGTTGCGGATTATCGAGATGCCGATGCCTTTGGTGGTGATGATGTCGGCGCGGCAGTAGAGCTGGTGCTCCTCGGAGGCGATGCAGATGACGACTTTTTTGTCGTCGACCATATGGCTGGCTTTCTCACGATCCCCGTCGGTGGCGACGGCGAGAAGCTGGAGGCCGCGGGAGGGATCGCCAATGGCCGCGCCGAGGGCGGCGGCGTATTTCAGGCCGACCTTGTCGTAACCGGGGATGCCCACGGACATGCCGTTCTTGTAAATGCCCGGGTTCACCTCCATTTTGATGGAGACGACCTCGCCCTTGATGGCGTTATAGGCATCGGCCGCCGCCAAGGCGACGCAGACCGGTTCGGTGCAACCGTAGGCGGGGACGACTTCCTTGCCGAGCAGTTCCAGCGCATCGTGTTTAGTGAGCATATAATTGGTTCCTCCAAAAAAAAAGGCGGGAATTTGCCGCCGGGAATAATAGAATTGGCATTTCCCGGTGGCGGTTCCCACAATAGCGGCGCTGTCGGATGGATCAACCTTATAATATCCCGAGGTATTTTGCAACCTTATTGGGGAAATATCGCGCCATTCATTTGACCGAGGCCAATACCCATGCGTTACAATTTCGACGAAGTAATCGACAGGAACGGCAACAATTCCGTAAAGTATGACGAGCGCCGTGCGGTTTTCGGGCGGGAGGACGTCCTCCCCATGTGGGTCGCGGATATGGATTTCCGCGTCGCCAAGCCAATTGCGGACGCTTTGGAAATACGGCTGCGGCAGGGTATTTTCGGTTATACCGCGCGGCCGGACTCGTATTTCCAAGCCCTGTGCGGCTGGCAGGAGCGGCGGAAAGGCTGGCGCGCGGATCCCGCCCTCGCCTCGTTTTGCGTCGGAGTCGTGCCGGCCCTGGCGGCGCTGGTTTACCAGTTCAGCGAACCGGGCGACAAAGTCCTTATCCAGACCCCGGTCTACGCCGAGTTCGCGCACGTGATCACGGCTTGGAACCGGACACTGGTGACCAACCGCCTGGTGGAGTCCGGGGGAGTTTACGGTATTGATTTCACCGCCTTCGAACAAGCCCTGAAAGCGGGGCCGAAGCTGTTCATCCTTTGCAGTCCGCACAATCCGGTCGGCAGGGTGTGGCGGCGGGATGAACTGGAGGGGATGGCGGAACTGTGCGGGAAATACGGGGTCCGGATTATTTCCGATGAAATCCACTCCGATTTGATCCTGTGGGGAAACCGGCACCTTCCCGCGGCCCTCATATCGGAAGAGTTTGCCGCGCAGGCGATAACTTGCGTGTCGGGGACTAAAACGTTCAATCTGGCCGGTTTGCAGGCGGGGGCGGTAATTTTTGGGAATAGGGGCGACAAGGAGCGGTTCGACCGTTTCTGGAACAATATGGATTTGTATAACAATAATACCTTCAGCGTGGTCGCGATGGAGGCGGCATTCCGTGACGGCGGGGAATGGCTGGACCAGCTGCTCCGCTACCTCGAGGGGAACATCACTTTCGCCCGGGATTATTGCGCGCAACATATCCCGCCGATCCGCCCCAACCGGCCGGAGGCGACCTACCTGTTGTGGCTGGACTGCCGGGCTTTGGGGTTGGACGACAAGGAATTGGCCGAGTTTTTCGTCCAGAAGGCCGGCTTGGGGCTCAGCCGGGGGAAAGGATTTGGCGAAGGCGGCGAGGGATTTATGCGGATGAATGTGGCGTGCCCGCGGAGCGTATTGGCGACGGCGCTGGAACGTTTGCGGGAGGCGGTGCGGAATAGGGCATTTTGAGCTGTTCCGGATTATGGGGACACGAAATTTAATTGCCCAAACCGCCGGGCAATTAAACATCATGTCCCCGTTATTCTCACGTTTTCACCGAGATGTCCGTATTTCAGAGCCATTCGTGACCGGCGCTTAAACATACCCTTCGTTCACCTCCTTGGAATACAACCCGGCCCCCTGCCGCTGGACAACCCCATCCGCGCCCACACCAGGCCGGACCATCGTTGCGTCCCATTCCCGCAGCGTTCCCTTCCTTTCGCCGTTGATAAGCCGCGACAAATTCTGCACCATTCCGTCCAACTGCCCCGCCTGCTCGCTTAAACCCTTGGTTATCGAAGCGGTCTGCTCCGCATTGGCGGCGTTCTGCTGGGTCACCCGGTCCATCTGCGCCACGGCGGTGTTAACTTGATCCACGCCCAACGCCTGCTCGCCGGTGGCAGTGGTAATCTGGCCGATAAGGCGGCTGACCTCGTCGGAACCTTCCTGAATCTCCTTGAAGCTCTTATCCAATTCGGCGGCGATTTCCGAACCGTTGCGTACCCGTTCCACCGTGCCTTGAATCAACTCGGTGGTATCGCGGGCGGCTTGTGCCGACCTGCCCGCCAAATTACGCACCTCGTCCGCCACCACCGCGAACCCCTTGCCGGATTCCCCCGCCCGCGCCGCCTCGACCGCCGCGTTCAGGGCCAGCAAATTGGTCTGGAAGGCGATATCCTCTATCGTCTTGATGATGCGGCTGATCTTTTCCGCCGAATCGTTGATTTCCGCCATCGCCCCGGTCATGTTCCGCACCGCCTCGGCACCGCCGTTGATCAACCGGTTGTTACGCTGGTTGGTTTCATGCGTCTTGGTCGCATTGTCGGCGTTCTGCCTGGTCATGGAAGCCATTTCTTCCAATGCCGAGGAGGTCTCCTCCAGGCTCGTCGCCTGCTCCGTGGCCCCTTTCGCCAGGGAGTCGCTCGCGCCTGCGATGTCCGATGACGCCGAATTGACCTGCGCGGAAGCGCCGTCAATGCCGCCGCTGATCCCGGACAGCGTCTTGGCCAGGCTGTTAACCAACCAATAGAGAATCATCAGGGCCAGGACCAACAGCCCCAAGCCCACCACGATAATCAGCGCCACTCCCCGGTTGACATCGGCCAGCGCCTCGGCTCTGGGAACCATCGAAACAATCACCCAATTGGCGTCGGTGTCGCCCACCGTGACCGGACTCATGGCAAAGAGCATTTCTTCGCCGGTGGCGGGATTTACATCGTCCAATACCGGCGACACACCTTCCTTCTGCGACCGCTGGTAAGCGGCGAAAACGGCGGCCGGGAGCAATCCCTGCGCCGGCTTCATCCATAATTTTTTGTCCCGGTGGTAGGCGAAATTGCCGTTATTGTCGACCAATACCAAATAGCCGGTGTCAAAGAGCCGCACCGAGGCCAAAAAGTCGCAAATCTTCTGCATCCGCAAATCGCCGCCGGCAACTCCCACCATGGTCGACCCCTTGAACATCGGCACCGATACCGTGGCGACGTAAATATCGCCCGCATCGGTCGGATACATGTACGGGGAAATGAGGGTTTCGTGGCCAATCGCCTTGGGGATCTGATAGTAATCGCCTACGCCGGATTGGTCGTAACCGACCAGCGGTTCGCATTTCTGGACATTCCCGTCGATAAAGATGTAGGGAATGTAGCGCCCGGTCTGATCGCTGAATTGGGCGTTGTTGACGTAATTACGATCTTTGCCGTCGAAAGCGTCGGGTTCGAATACGGTCCAGACGCCGAAGAGGCTGGGGTTTTCCTTGGTGATTTGCCCCATCAGGTTGATGTAATATTCCCGGTCGGCCCGGGGGGTGCCGGCGGCATTGCTGAGCATGGCGGCCATGGATTTAACCCCGCCCAGGGACATTTCCAGATCCGCCTTGATGCGATTAGCGTAACGGTGGGCGGCGGCTTCCATGTTGCTATTGGCCGCTTTGGTCATGGACCGTGAATATGCGGAGCTGATAATTATCACTAAGGCGGCTATGCCGATAATCAGAACGATGCCAACCGGTAGGATGATGCGCCATTTTAAACCCAGTTTTCTCATCGGTTCTCCTTTCACATTAACGCAAAGTATTTCATCACCCTCCTGTAATAGGTCTGTCTGGTTCACTGCAGGTTTATGCCCAACAAAGCGAAATAAAATGTAAAACTGGCAATAAAATGTATAATATTGGGTAAACCGGCCAATTTTTACATTTACAGTGAATAAATGCTGAATTGTATCATCCTGGCCAAACTATCGCTGGGTGATAAAATTGGGTGTTTATTATCGCCTGTAATTAAAAATTTGCCGGGTGGCAAGGAGGGATCGGCAATATCGGTAGCGGAGCGGGAGGGTGAAAATTCTTCTGGCCATACCGAACCTCCATTCTTCCCTGAAAGAAAAGAATGGAAATCCCGGCGGATCCATATCCGAGGCCCAAAGGGCGATTTTTTGGGGTAAGGTGGTCAGTCAAACCCCGGCGTGCTCTAGGATGGCCTAACTACCCGCCTTCTTCTCCTCCGCGACCCGTAAAATCGCACTGGCACGCCTTAAGAAAAACCCTCTGGACCCAGCATGACCGGGATTTCCATTCGGGTACCGCAACCGCTTGCTCTGCGCAGAGCACTACTTCTGATTATGGGTTATAGCCGCGTTCAGGCGGGGCAATAATAAAATTTTGGAAAAATTTTCGAAATGGCGCTGAAATAAGGACAACCTAGGGAAAACGTGAGGATTATGGGGACATGATGTTTAATTATCCGGCGGTTTGGATAATAAAATTTCGTGTCCCCGTAATCCGGCTACAGGTCGTCGGTAACGTCGAGGCAAGGGAACGGCGGCTCCGGACCCTGTAACGCCGCGCCCCTCTCCACACGTCATTCCGGCGTCGCAAACGGGTGCTGCACCCCCAACGGGTAGTTTCGCCGGAATCCAGAGGGTTTTACCTATACGGCACCAGGTTTTCCAGATGTTCC
>JAVBQR010000174.1:0-14701 GCA_031548865.1 Planctomycetota bacterium | reverse complement strand
GACGGCAGTAGAACCACCAAGTCGTCACGATAGTGAAGTAATACCCCCGTCATCGTAAATCCCTCTGGATTCCGGCGAAACCGCTCGTTGGGGGTGCAGCATACGCTTGCGACGCCGGAATGACGCGCGGGGCAGGTTGCGGCGCGACAGGGTTCGGAGTCATGTGTTGCCTCAACATGCAACTGTAGTACTAAGTGGAACCGCTGAGCAACGGTTTATCGGCCTGGATTCCGGCGAGTTACGCTTCACCCCGGTTCAATGTTTATGGCGCCGGAATGACGAGTGGAGAGGTATGCGGCGTTACAAGGCCCGGAGCCGCCGTTCCCTTGCCTCGACGTTACCGCAGACGGGTGGGGAGGGGTGCGGCGTTACAGGGTTCGGAGCCGCCGTTCCCTTGCCTCGACGTTACCGAAGACGTTTGGGGCGGATTAGCGGGGACACGATCGAATGCCGCTGAAATAAGGACAACCCATTGAAAACGTGAGAATAACGGGGACATGATGTTTAATTATCCGGCGGTTTGGATAATTAAACATCATGTCCCCGTTATCCTGAACCAAAACCCATGATTGGACCCTCATGCAGAAAACCTGGAAAACCAGCGTCACCCCCGGATTCGGCGACGCCGACCCCTTGCGCCACATCAATAATACCGTCCTCCCCGTCTGGTTCGAATTGGCCCGCGAACCGATTTTCCGGCTTATCCACCCCACCCTCGACTACGACACCTGGCCACTCATCCTGGCGCGCATCCAGGTCGATTTCGTGGCACAAATGAAATACGGCCACGAGGTCGAGATTCACACTTATATCAAGAAACTCGGCCGCAGTTCCTTCACCGTCTATCAGGAAGCCTACCAGCTCGGAATCCTCGGGGTGAAAGGGGAGTGCATCCTGGTCCACTTCGACTACCGGACGCAAAAGTCCAGCCCCATTCCGCCGGAGATTGCGGAGGAACTGCAAAAACATATGATCGACCCCGAAAACCCGAACCTGCGCACGCGCTCGGGGAGGTTTTAAGTTTTGCAAAGTGACGATTAAGCCGCCAATCGTCACTTTGCAAAAATCGTTTCAACTTGAAATTTTTGTTTTCACCACCAAAACCCAACAGGAAGCCAACGCATGTCCGACGACCATATCTTCACCGAAATGACCATGGGCGATTTCCTCGACCAGCAGGCCAGGAACGACCCCGACCGCGACTTCATCGTCTACCCCGACCGCGACCTCCGCTTCAGCTACCGGGAATTTAACGAGCGCGTCGACAACATGGCCAAGGGCCTCCTCGCCATCGGCATCGACCGCGGCGACCACCTCGGCATCTGGGCCCGGAACGTCCCGGACTGGCTCACCTACTTCTTCGCCGCCGCCAAGCTTGGCGCCGTCCCCGTCACCATCAACACCTATTACAAAAGCCACGAACTCGAATACGTGGTCCGCCAGTCCGACATGAAAGCCCTCGCCCTGGTGGACGGCTACAAGGGCGGGAACTACTCCTACCTGGACATCCTCTACGAAATCGCCCCGGAAATCCGCGACACCTCCTCCTTCACCCGGAAAGTCGCCACCGACAAATTCCCGGTCCTCCAGTCCATCATCTACATGGGCCCGGAAAAACACCGCGGCATGTATTCCACGAACGAACTCCTCTCCCTGGGGTCGCACCTCCCCGACGACAAACTCCGGGAAAACATGCGGAAAATCTCCAACCGCGACATGGTGAACATGCAGTACACCTCCGGCACCACCGGCTTCCCCAAAGGGGTCATGCTCAGCCACCGGAACATCATGAACAACGGCTTCTACATAGGCGAACGCCAGAAAATGACGGCGGAAGACCGGGTCTGCCTGCCGGTGCCGCTGTTCCACTGCTTCGGCATCGTCCTGGGGATAATGGCCACCTTCACCCACGGCGCCACCGCGGTCATCCTCGAACAGTTCGACCCGCTGGAAACCCTCGCCGCCGTCGAAAAGGAAAAAGCCACCGCCCTCTACGGCGTCCCCACCATGTTCATCGCCGAAATGACCCATCCCCTCTTCGACAAGTTCGACCTAAGGAGCCTCCGGACCGGCATCATGGCCGGTTCGCCCTGTCCCGTAGAATGGATGGAAAAGTGCATGGACCGCATGCACATGAAGGAAATTACCATCACCTACGGCCTCACCGAATGCAGCCCGGCCATCACCATGACTTCCGTGGACGACACGATTGAAAGGAAGACCTCCACCATCGGCGCCAAAATGCCGCATTGCGAGGTCAAGCTGGTCAACCCCGAGACCGGCGCCGAAGTCGGCGTCGGCGAGCAGGGGGAAATCTGCTGCCGGGGCTACAACGTCATGAAGGGCTATTACAAAATGCCCGAGGAAACGGCCCGCGCCATCGACGCGGACGGCTACTGCCATTCCGGCGACCTCGGCACCGTCGACCAGGACGGCTATTACCGGGTCACCGGCAGGCTGAAGGACATGATCATCCGCGGCGGCGAAAACGTCTACCCGAGGGAGCTCGAGGAGTTCCTTTACAAAATGCCCGGGGTCAAGGATGTCCAGGTGGTCGGCGCCCCGGACCCGAAATTCGGCGAAGTCGTCGCCGCCTTCGTCATTCTCCAACCCAACGCCGACGTCGCCCCCGAGGACATCCAGGACTTCGCCCGGGCGAAAATCGCCCCCTACAAGGTGCCGCAGTATGTCTGGCTGGTGAACGAGTATCCGCTCACCGCCAGCGGCAAGGTGCAGAAGTATCTACTCCGGGAACAGGCGCAGGAGAGGATTAAGGCGTTGAAGGAAGGGCGCGGCGCCTGAAGTTGAACCCCATGACTTGTCTATATTCGGAGCGTGCGTGGCTTACAGCTCTGTTGAACTGCAAGACGAATTATCCCGCCGGACCGGCCGCCGGGTCCTGTTGTTCCTGAACGACAACCGGCGGCGCATGGTTTCGGCCCGGAGGCACGGTTCCGGCGCTGTCGAAGTGCGGTTGCAGAAAATTTTCCTCGGGGCGGACGAGACGGTGCTGCAGGAATTGGCGGACATCGTCGCCGGAAGGCAAGGGAGCCGCCAGGCTCTCCGGCAATTCGTCGACGCCGCCTTCAGGAATGCGCCGGAAGCTTCCCGCGTCCGCCGCCGCCAGGATATTTCCCCCGAGCGGGAAAAGTCCGCCAACCATAATCTCGCCGCCTATACCCGGAATCTCAACGACACCTATCTGGGCGGCAGATCGAAGGCGCTGGTGGTCTGGGGCCGCCGCAACCCGCCCCGGTCCAAGCGGAGCGTCCGCTTCGCCTGCTACGACCCCGAACGCAACATGATTATCGTCAACCGCAAGCTGGACAGCCCCGGCATCCCGCCTTATTTCGTCGAGTACATCCTCTTCCACGAAATGCTGCACGAGGTCCTCGGCATCGGCTCCCGCGCCGACGGCCGCCGGGACATCCACGGCAGCCTCTTCAAACTGATGGAAAGCACCTTCCCCGATTTCGACAAGGCGCGGCGCTTCGAGCGGGATCTGTGCCGGAGTTTGGGGAAGTTGGGGTAGGGGCAAAAAAACCGGCGCGAAAGGCAGACCTTTCGCGCCGGTTCAATTATCAGGATAGCAGTTTTCTTTACGCCGACCTCACCTGGGATTGGTCAGGACCGTCACCGGGGAAATCTCGTCGATGAGCGGATCCATAGGCTGCAGGTTCGGGTTACGGATAGCCCGGGCGACGTCGTCGGCCATGACCCCGGCCATGCGGCGGACGGTTTTCTCCGCCTGGACGACGTACTTCTGCTGGGCCCGGTCGCGGCGGGAGACGATGCAGGTCCCGTCCGAGACCCGGTACACTTCCGTCGCCACGTCGACCCCGGACATTTCGGCGAAGAACACCTGCGCCGCCAGGACCGCGGTGGAAATCACCGCCGAGAAGAGGCTGGGGACCGACTGGGCGCGGCGGAACTCGACCACTTCACCCCGCATGACGAAGTCTGCCTTGGCCAGGCGGGCGAGTTCCAGGGCTTCCTCCCTCCCGATGGGGCGGTCGTGGGCCACCCGGCCGCTCGCGTCCCAGAGGACCTGGAGCGCCGGGTCGAGGGCGAGTTGGGTGCCGTACAGGGTGGTGACGACTTCGCCGCCGCCGGTGTTCGCGATCAGGTTGTTCGGGTTTTGCCGATCGTAGTAAGGAAGAATCAGGATGCGGGCGGCGTCGGGGTTTCCCTTCCGGGGGAAGGCAATCCTGGCCTCGGCGTCCTGCATTTCGGAATAGGGGTCCTCCTGGAGTTCGAAATCGACCGACTTCAGGGTGCGCGGCTGCTCCGCGACCAGCGGGCGGCTGTCCAGAGGCGCGCCGTCGCGGATGCTGACCTCGGGGGTGACAGTCGCTTCCGGCATTACCGGCACTTTCACCACCGTGTCGCCGCGAACTTCGGCTCGGCCGCGCGGGCGGCGGGGGCCGGCAGCCACGACCGGACCTTCAATAACCGGCGAATGCGGCAGAACCGCCTCTGGAACCGGGTTGTAATGCGGGGCGGAGGCGACCGGCGCGGCCGGAGTCACCAGCGTG
The DNA here is from genome assembly GCA_031548865.1 of Planctomycetota bacterium. GTDB lineage: Bacteria > Planctomycetota > SZUA-567 > SZUA-567 > SZUA-567 > JAJBSZ01. The sequence goes on along the minus strand of JAVBQR010000174.1, from coordinate 10,166 downwards.
CGGCGCTCCGGCGCCGGAGCCGGGACGCGGGTGACCGGCAGTTTCCCCGACACCACTTCCAGCGTTTCCGGATCGAGTACGAACGGTTCGGTGGGGAGGCTCGCGTATTCCTCGCCCCCAAGGGTCACCGCGAGAGGCAGGTAGACCATGCCGGGGTCGATGGGATCGTCCTTCTTGCCGCCGACGATGACCGGCGGGTCGGGCATGACCATGGCGGCGCCGTAGAGTCCGCCGTCCGAGGCGATGAGGTCGCCAGCCAGCTGGTCGCCGCTGATTTTCGCGGCCAGGTTCGGCTTCGGATAGACTTCGTCGGCGTTGATCATGAAGGGGTCGACTTTCTGCAACTCGATTTCCGGCAGCTCGTCGATGCAGGCGGCGCTGGCGGTGTCGACCGGTTCGGAGACGGCGTAGATGTCGGTAAAGCCGGGTTCCGAAGAATAGTCGGAGGAGTAGCTGTAGGTATAGGAGGTCGTCGATTGGGCCACGCCGTCGTCCTGGGCATAGCTCGACAGGTAGGCCGCGTATTCGGGAGCCGGCGCGGGTAATGACGCCGGAGCGGGAACGGGAACCGCGGCGACGGCGCTGTGTCCGGCGTTGGCTTCGGGTTCGGTGGCGAAGGATTCGCTCTTCGCGGCGGCAGGCGCCGGTTCCGGAGCCGGGGTTTTGGCGATTTCGCCGGCGGAAGTCACTTTTTTCGCCGCTTCGCCGCTGCCCGTTTCCGGCTGGGCGCTGGTGGCCTTGGCCGTTTCCCGGGCCGAGTCGATGGCTTTGGTGAGTTCGAGCGCTTTGTCGACTTCCGACTTGGGCTGGGTCGCGGCGCCGTTGGTGGCGACGGTGTTCTTGGCGGGAGCGACGGTTTTGCCCGGTTCCGCAGCCGGTTTAACTGGGGGTTCGTCCTTGCCGTCCCCTTCGTCGCCGGCGCTCGGTTCGCGGTCGAAATAATTGTTCAGGGCGGCGGACGGCGGCGAGGCGATTTCCGAGAAATTCCCCTGGAAAACATCGCCCTGGGCGGCGGGGAAGCCGGGGAAAGCATCGTCGGCATCCGGTTCCCAGGAGTCGACGTCGTCGTTGACTTGGGACGGCGAGGCGGTCCAGGCGGCGGAATCGTTGGCCCAAGGCGCAGGATTATTCACCGCCGCGCCGGATTTGCCGGCCGGTTCTTCGGCGGCGTCTTTGCCGGCGCCGTTGGATTTTTCGAAGTAGGACAGGTCGTCCAGGTTCGGGAGCTCGTTTCCCACCGGGAAGTCGTCGCCGCCCCAGGGACCGGAAAGGGACAGGCCGGTTTCCGCCGTGTCGGCCGCTTTCCGGGCGGCCGCGTCGGCGGCGGCCAGGGCGGCGGCGCTGGGAATGGCCAGGGTTTCCTTCGCAGCCGCGGCGGCGACGTTCGCCTTGTCGGCGGATTTTCCGGCGCTCGGCGCGACCGGGGCGCTTTCCTTGTTTTGTCCCGCCATGGCCAGGAGGTTGGCGTCAGGCATAGAGGGCATGCGGAGGAAATCGCCGCCGATACCGGGCTGGGCAGGGAGAGCGGCCGGAGCGGGAGCGGGCTTGTTCCAATCCGGCGAATTCAGGAGCTCGGCGAAGGTGGACAGATCGGGAAGGGGCGGCGGTTCCGGCAGCGGTTCCGGATCTTTGAAGGTATCGCGGGCGTTTTTACCGCCGGCGTTCTTTTGCGTTTTGCCGGAGGCGTGACTGAGATCCACGACGGTTTTCAGGACGGAGCGGTGTTTCATCGCTTCCGGTTTGGTTTTGGAAGGGCTCATGGCGGCCGGTTTCATCGGCACCGGCGACATCATGGCGAAGGCGCCCGTGGAGGCGATGCGGCCGGCGTCGGCCATCAGCTGGCGGCTGTTGGCGAGGAAGCCCTGGACCAGGAGGTCGGCGACTTTCTTGGCCTGGCCGTCCCTGCCGCCGCCACCGCCGGGGACATTGGCGGCCTGGTAATGGTCGCCGGCGAAGAGGAGGGAGCCGTCCTGGGCGGAAATCACCCGGATGAACATGCCGGCGCGAGGGGGAATCGAGGCGGCGCGGGTGTCGGTGAAGCTGAAGATTTGCCCGGCGACCACGATGTCCGCACCCATTCTCCGGCCGATTTCGGCGACCTCGGCGTTGGTGAGGGATTTCTTCACCAGCGGCAGGTTCGGGGTGTAGATGGTTCTCCCGTTGGCGTGGGGGCGCATGGAGTCGACAAAGATGGTCCGGGCATGGTAGCCGAGATCATATTTGTGCGGATCGGAGGAGTCGGTGAAGGTCCGGGTATCCATGAAGGGAAGGACCAGGATCTTTTGTCCATGGGCGACAGACACCCCCTGCACCTGGTAGGAGGTGAGGGGTTCGGTGCAGCCGGGGAGGAAAACGAGGATGCTGGCCAGGGCGATTAGGACGAATGTGAATAGTCCAGCCCGGATTTGCGACGTTCTCGTTGACATAAACATCGTTTATCGCCTTTCAGTTGGGTACGGAAGTTTTGCCGCGTGACGATGAAAGCGTCAATCGTCATGCGGCAAAAATCGTTTTGGCATGCATTACGGGATCAATGCCTAATGACAGCACTGGAGTTCCACTCTTCACTTACCTGGAAAAGCCGGAAGCATTCAAAAAATATTAATTTCCTGGAAGTGGGCTTTATGGGCCCCCCCGCGTTCACAGCGTCTCCGTCTCCAACACCCCGTCGCGGAGGCGCAGCACCCGGTCGGCTTTTTTGGCCAGGAAGTTTTCGTGCGTCACCACCACCATCGCCATCCCGGCCTCCCGGGCCGAACTCCACAGCCAGCCCCAAACCTCCTCGGAAGTCGCCGAATCGAGGTTCCCGGTGGGTTCGTCGCACAGCAGCAGCGCCGGGCTGGGCATAAGCGCCCGGGCGATGGCGGCCCGCTGCTGTTCGCCGCCGGACAATTCGCCGGGACGGTGCAAATAGCGCTCCGCCAGACCCACCCGCTCCAGCCATTCCATCGCCTTGGCGCGATTGCGGCGGCCGAAGGAGCCGCCCCGCCCCAAGGCCGCGCCAAGCATCACGTTTTCCAGGATGTTGAAGTCGGTCAGCATGTGGTAATTTTGGAACACGAAGCCGATTTCCCGGCCGCGGAGGCCGGTGCGGCTGAGCTCCGACAATTTCGAGGCCGGCACGCCGTCGATGTAAACCTCGCCGGAATCCGGACGGTCCAGAAGGCCGGCCATATTGAGAATGGTGCTTTTCCCCGAGCCGCTGCGCCCGACAATCGCCACCACCTCGCCGTGCTTGACGGAAAAGTCGACGCCCTTGAGGACCGGCAGCGGCTTACCGCCGTCGTCGTAACTCTTCTTTAGATTTTCAAGAACCAACGCCAGTTCGGACATGGATCAACCCTCCCGCAATGCCGACATCGGTTCGCGGCAAGCCGCCCAGGCGGCAGGATAAACCGCCGCCAAAACCGACACCGCCACCGCCGCCAGAAAATAGACGGCCAATTTCCAGGGAAAAATCACCGTCGGCAAACCCGCCTCGTCCGCCACCCCGAACATCCGGGGGGGGTACAGCGGCTGGCCGGTCACGGCTTCGTACCAACGGTCGATGCGGGGCCGGCGGTCGGCCGGGTGTTCGCCCGGCTTCAGCGGCGTCGTCGCCGCCCCGCCGCCGGCCAGGCGCCACTCCCGGTCGGCCTTTTCGTAGACGGTCGGGCCGGCCAGGTAGGATCCGGCCAATACCCCCAGCACCCCGCCGCTGACGCCAATCATGAGCCCCACCAATAGGAATACCGTCATCACCCCGCGCCGGCTCGCGCCAATGCAGCGGAGCAGCCCGACGTCGCGGATGCGCCGGCTTACGAGAGTCACCAGAATCGCGAACACGCAGAAGCCGCTCGCTGCGTCGTTCAGGAACAGCACCAGTTCCATCAGATTGTTTTCGTGCTTCATCCCCAAGGCCATTTCCGACCAGCGGTTCTGCCAGGTGTCGGACTTGATGGCCGGGTCCTCGCCGGTAAGCGCCCGGAGAATCGCGGTCGCTGCCGAGCGGGTTGTACGCTCCAGCTTGTCGGCCTGATCCGGATCCTTCAGCCAAACCACCAGCGTTTCCACCAGATCCCGGTCGCCGTAATAAAACCCCGCCGCTTCCTGAATCGGGATGTATACGCCGTAGCGATCCTTTTCGAACACGCCGGATCGGTATAGGGAGGTAACCCGGAAACGCTTCGACCTGGTCTTCATTTCGCCCGCTTCGTCCCGGTCGGCGTAGAATAGCTCGACCTCGTCCCCGGTCGACACGCCCATGCGCCGGGCCAGGCTCTCGCCCATGAACAGCCCGGGGCGATTCCCCGATTCGCCCCAACTGGGGTTCTCCAGGTCGGGGTGATAGGAGAGGAGGTGCTTGGGGAGGGAGCTGTAGGCCAAGTCCGCCTTGAGGTCGACCCCTTGGACCCAAACGTATTCCGCCCCCGACCCCATTTCGAGGAACCCGACCTTCTGCACCAGCGGGGTAAGCCCCAGGACCCCCCGCACATTAAAGGAAACGTCCTCCGCCGCCGCATCGAACGTTTCGCGGTTCGGCAGCGGTCCCGTCACCCGCAGGGTAATCTGTTCGCCGAGATTCCTGAGACGTTTCTCCAGATCGGCCAGCATTCCGTCGAGAACCGCCATGGCGACGATTTGCACCGCCAAGGCGAGGGCGAGGGCGAGAATGGCGATATAATTGACTAGACGCCGGGTGGCGTAGCGCCAGGCGAGCTGGAAATACATCATGAGGAGCGTTTCCTATGGGCGGAGTGTCCCGGATGGCCGGATTACGGGGACACGATCGAATGCCGCATTTCAGCGCCATTCGTATCTGTCACAAAAGTTTTTCATCCACAAACGGCGGAACAAAATTACAATCACCTCTGCGGCCTTCCCCCAGGGGAAGCTTTCGCCATCTTTTTATCGGACTTCGACTTTCAGAAAGCAGGCCCCATGATTAGTGGTTCGGTCGTCTTCTATAAAATCGCCACCACGTGCCTCATTATACTTGTCGGCTATATCGTAAGCCGGATGCAATTGATCCCCGAAAAATCCGTTACGGTACTTAGCAAGTACACGCTCTGGGTGGCCTTCCCCGCCTACATGATTTACAGCCTGCCCGCGAGCATCTCCCTCGCCACCCTGCATCTGTACTGGTTTTTCCCGCTGGTCGGCCTGGCCCTGGTCTTCCTGTCCGACCTGAGCGCCTACGCCGCCGCCCGCCTCCTCGCCAGCCCCGGAGACCGCGCGACCGTACGCTTCCTCGCCGGCATCCCCAATTGGGTTTTCATGGCGCTGGCGGTCTGCGAACCAATCTTCAGGGAAGAGGGGGTGCGGGTGGTGCTCCTGTTCAATATCGGCATTACTCCATATCTGTGGACCATAGGCATGTCATCCTTCCGTCCCGGCGAAGGATTTTGCCGGCTGGCCCGCAACCTGTTCGTCAATGCGCAAAGTATCGCGGTGGCGATGGGGATTGTTTTGGCCCTGACCTGCCCGTTCCTCCAAGGCATGGAAAGGCTCCCCGCCGCCGAACTGGCCAGCCTGCCGCTCGGGCTCGGCCTGGTGACACCGGTATGGGAGACGGTGTATCTGCTGGGGCTGACGGCCTTGCCGCTGTCCATTTTCCAGATTGGGGTGATGCTGGGCGGTTTGCGAGGGGGAAAGAGGGAGGATCGCGACCCGGGCGAAAGGGGCGATTACGCCTGGCTGGCCATATTGGCCTTCCTGAGATTGTTGGCGATTCCCTGCCTGTTGATGCTGGTCCTGGCGCTGGCGATGCGCTGGGGTTTGCCGTTCAACGGCAACGAATTCGTGATTGCGGTGATTATCATGGCCATGCCGCCGGCGGTGGCGGCGATGGCGGTGACCGAGGTCTACCGGGGGAACGTCCGTCTTACGGCGAAATCGCTCCTCTGGCTCAGTGTGGCGGCGCTGGCGACAGCCCCCTTGGCGGTGTGGGCGGCGCAGGGGGTGTACGGGTGGCTATACTAGTAGGAGCCACGTAATAATAAGTTGACCTGTTTTATTTCACCACAGAGGCACAGAGGACACAGAGTTTCACAGAGTTCTTAAAGAATTGGGTAAACAGAGAATTCGAAAAAATAATAAAAATTAAATAAGCCATCCCTGACATTTCTATTTAGATACTCTGTGAACCTCTGTGTCCTCTGTGCCTCTGTGGTGAAAAGGAAATTGGCCATTTCACCTCGCAGCTGGAATATTATCAAGCTCTATTTCCCGCTCTCCGGCATGAGCCGCTTGGTCAAATACACCCATTCCAAAGCCGAAGTCTTCGCCATCATTTCGTGATTGGCGCTGCCGCTGTGCCCGCCTTCCAATTCTTCATAATAATAGAAGTCCTGACCGTATTCCTCCAGACGCTTGGCGAACTTCCGCGCGTGCCCGGGGTGGACGCGATCGTCCTTGGCCGAAGTGGCCAGGAACGGGGCGGGATAGGTTACGCCCTGGCGAAGATTCTGGTAGGGGGAATAGGCGCGAATGGCCTTGGCGACGACCGGATCGTCGGGATTGCCGTACTCGCCCATCCAGCTCGCGCCGGGGGGAAGCTTGTGGTAGCGGAGCATGTCGAGGAGGGGGACCTGGATGACGGCGGCGTTATAGAGATCCGGACGCAGCACCATCACCGCGCCGACCAAGAGCCCGCCGTTCGAACCGCCGAGTATCCCTAAACGCTTCGGGCTGGTGTAGCCGCGCTTGACCAGATCCTCCGACACGGCGATGAAATCCTCGAAGGACTTGTGCCGATCCACCCCGACCGCCGCGTCGTGCCAGGCCGGCCCGTATTCGCCGCCGCCCCGGATGTTCGCGACCACGTAGACCCCGCCTTTCCGCAGCCAGCAATGTTCGGCGACCGAGTGGTAGCCGGGGAGCTCCGAGTTCATGAAGCCGCCGTAGCCGTATTGTAGAACGGGATTGTTGCCGTCGAGAGGCAGGTCTTTCTTGTGGACGGCGAAGTAGGGGACTTTGGTGCCGTCAAGGCTGGTGGCGAAATACTGGTTGACGACGTAGCCGTCCGGATTGAAGCGGGCGGGGAGGGATTGCACCAGGGTTTTTTCGAAGCTTTTTTCGTCGAGGCGGAACAGTTGCGGCGGATGCAGGAAGCCGGTTTCGTGGAAGAGGATGAAGCCTTTGTCGCGGGGGACGGAAGTGACGTAGGCGGCGGACATCGGGGCGAGGGGAACTTCTTTCCTGGACCATTCCCCGTCCGCGAATTCGTACTGGAAGATGCGCGATTTGACGTCTTCGGAAATAGTCAAATAGAGGTAGTCCCGGCTGGAGGAGACGTCCTCGACCGCGCTGTTCGCGGCAGGTTCGTAGAGAACCCGCAAGTTCTTTTCTTCTTTAACCAGATCCTCGTAGGGACAATAGATTACGCTCCCCTTCTTGAAGATCCTGCCGCCCGTTTCCCAATCCGTTTTGAGGCTGAGAAGCGCCTGCCCCCGGTACACGCCCATGAAGGAGGCGTCGGAGGGGATGAGGAGTTTCGTAAGCTTGCCGTCGTCGTACAGGAAATTTTCATAGTTGTAGAAATCTATGATGCGCACCATAAGTAGCGCCAGCCGGTCGTCCTCAATTTCAATCAGCCCCGCGCCGGCGCGTAAATCCTCCTTCCCCACCGAGTAGATCGTCTCGGCCTCGGCGAAGGGCGTGCCGCGCTTCCACTTCTTCACCACCCGGGGATAGCCGGATTCGGTCTGTTCCTCTTCTCCAAACGCGGAAGAAACCAGCAGCGTGTCGGGGTCGAGCCAGGTCAGGCCGCTTTTCGACTCCGGCAGGAAGAAGCCGTCCTTGACAAATTCCCGCTTGGCGAAATCGTATTCGCGGTATTCCTCCGCGTCCTTGCCGCCGTCCGACAGGGCGAGCATGGCCAGGTCGTTACGCTTGTAAGGGTAGTTCGAACCGCCGAAGACCCAGGTTTTCCCTTCCGCCTTCGACAGGGCGTCAAGATCCAGGACGGTTTGCCACTGATAGTCCTTGGCCAGGAAATGTTCCAGGTCGGTTTGCCGGATGAAGCCCTGGGGGTGCGTTTCGTCCCGCCAGAAATTCCGGACCAGGTTCGAATTGCGGTAGAGGGAGGGGACGATGATCCGATCGTCGGCGTTCAGTTGCTGCAGGATGTATTGGTAATAGTCCTGGTAAAGGGGGTCGCCGGCGAGGCGACGGAGGGTTTTGGCGTTTTCCGTCTTGACCCAAGCCAGGGCGGTGGGGGAGTCGACTTTTTCGTATTCGAGATAGGGGTCGGCGGAGGAGTCGTTCGCCTCGGCGGCGATCGAGTTTACCGATAAAATCACCAAGAGCAATAAAGCGAATAGCGGCAATATTTTCAAGACAAGCTCCTTATAAGATGCCGGCAAAGCGGTGCGATTCAACCATTTCAAACCGCGGCCAGTAATATTTGTCATTCCCCCCGCCGCAAAACGCAAATAAAAATTGCCTCAGGCAAAAATCCTTGCACATAACTTGATTGCTTTGTGGCCAATTTTAGGGTATAATGTTAACGGCGAAAGCAGAGGAAGCCATGATAAACAACCAGTTTTTGTTAAATCATTAACATTTATTGCCACAAAATGCCATACCGGGTCACCAAATCCTCGTCCTGTGAGCAGCAACCAGAAGCCGGCCCCAACCCGATAGGAAAGGACGCACCATCGACTGAACCCCAGACCATTCGAAAGGAGTTGCCCCATGCCGAGCATCAAACCGGCCTACCAGGCGTACACCAGCCATAATTTCCGCAATATCCCCCAATTGAAGAATTGGCCGGAAAAAAGATTGCGCGAAATCGAAACGACCGCCCAAGTCGTGCCCTTCAAAGCCAATAATTACGTAGTCGACGAATTGATCGATTGGGAAAACATCCCCGACGACCCCATCTATACCTTGACCTTCCCCCGCCGCGAACTCCTCAGCGCCAATCATTATAAACACCTTATCGCAGTCATGGAACGCCCGCCGGAAGAGATCCGCACCAGCGTCAAAGCCATCCAACAAAAACTCAACCCCGATCCCTCGGGCCAATCGGCGAACGTGCCCTACCTGAACGGGAAGCGCCTGAACGGAGTGCAGCATAAATACCGGGAAACGGTCCTCCTGTTCCCGCAAGCCGGGCAAACCTGCCACGCCTACTGCACCTTCTGCTTCCGATGGCCGCAATTCAGCGGCCTGGTTAATTCGAAATTCAGCGCCCGGGACAGCGTCTCCGTGGCCGAATATATAAGAATCCACCCGAAAGTCACCGACCTCCTCCTGACCGGCGGGGATCCGATGACCATGAGCGCGAACCTGCTGGCGGATTACCTCGAGCCTTTTATTTCCGAAAACTTGCCGAACCTGAAAACCATCCGCATCGGCACCAAATCCCTCACCTACTGGCCCTATCGTTTCCTTTCCGACCCCGATACAGACCAACTCCTCCGCCTCTTCGATCGTATCGTCCAGTCCGGCCGAAACCTCGCCATCATGGCCCATTTCAACCACCCGGTCGAATTCTCCACCCCGGCCGCGCAAACCGCCATCCGCCGCCTCCTCGCGACCGGCGCGCAAATCCGCACCCAGTCCCCGGTGCTCCGCCATATCAACGACTCCCCGCGCATCTGGAACCAGATGTGGCGGGAACAGTTGAACCTGAACCTGATTCCCTATTACATGTTTGTGGAGCGGGACACCGGCGCGAAGCATTTCTACGCCCTGCCGCTGCGGCGCTGCTGGCAAATTTTCCGCGAAGCCTACCAGAGAATGAGCGGCCTGTGCCGGACGGTGCGGGGACCGGTGATGAGCGCGAAGCCGGGGAAGGTGCAGATTATCGGGGTGACGGAGATTCAGGGCGAAAAGGTGTTTGTCCTGAACTTCATCCAGGGGAGGAATTCGGAGTGGGTGGAACGGCCTTTCTTCGCCCGCTACGACAAGGACGCGACTTGGCTTAACGACCTGAAGCCGGCCTTCGGAGAGGAGGAGTTCTTCTTCGAACAAGACCTCGCAGGCATGCTGTCGGAGCGCATGGCGCCAATGGGGTGACCCGCGCGCGGCTTGGAACGGCGGCATTTTATCATAGAGCGTCACCGGTGGAAGCGGCGGCGGCCAGGACCAACGTGCGCCGCCGCGTCCGATTTTTGGCAACCTATCATGTTTAACCATAAGGTGGTTTTTATTTTCAATACCCGCGGGGGTGTTGTTTT
>JAVBQR010000195.1:0-25645 GCA_031548865.1 Planctomycetota bacterium | reverse complement strand
GCCAGTGCGATTTAACGGGTCGCGGAGGAGAAGAAGGCGGGTAGTTAGGCCATCCTAGAGCACGCCGGGGTTTGACTGACCACCTTACCCCAAAAAAATCGCCCTTTGGGCCCAGAGAAGGATCCGCCGGGATTTCCATTCTTTTCTTTCAGGGAAGAATGGAGGCTAAGCATGTTCAAAAGAAGTTTCACCATTACGCATCGCAAGCGGTATAATTTGAAAAATCCGAAACAGTCCGTACAATCTGAATCGTTGAAGTTTTTACGAAAACGCCATGCCAATCGTCGCATGGCGTTTTCCTGATAACCTGGACCCTGCAAATTTCGCCGAGACGATTTTGCCTGGTGGCGCTTGGCGGTTTAAGCGCCACTAGGCAAAACTCAAGTCATATGGAATCAATATGCCCAACGCAAGCGACAACCCGAATCTCGCCCGACTCCGCCCCGCCCTCGCCCGTGTCGCCGGACCCGGACAATACGTCGGCGGCGAGCCGAACCATATCCGCAAAGACCGCCCGGCCCTCCGCCTCGCCCTCGCCTTCCCCGACGTCTACTCGGTCGGCATGAGCCACCACGGCTTGCGGATACTGTATGAAATCGTCAACCGCCATCCCGACTACGCCGCCGAACGCGTCTTCGCCCCGTTCCCCGACATGGAAGAGGCACTGAGGCAAAACCGGCTTCGGCTGGCCACCCTGGAAACCGCCACGCCGTTGGACGAATGCGACCTGGTCGGCTTCTCCCTGTCCTATGAACTCGCCGCCACCTCGGTCCTGACCATTCTCGACCTGGGGGGAATTCCCCTGACCCGTTTCGCCCGCGAAAACACCGTCTCTCCCCTAGTCATCGCCGGCGGCGCCGCCAGCAGTAATCCTGAGCCGTTTTCGGATTTCATCGACGTATTCCTCATCGGCGAAAGCGAGGACGCCCTGCCGGAACTCCTCGCCGTGGCGCGGGAATTCCAGGACCAAAACGGCGCGCGCGGTTTCGCCCCGGCGGTCCGTAAGGAGTTTCTCCAAGCCATTGCCGCGCGGGTGAAAAGCGCCTACGCCCCCGCCTTATATGCGACCGCGAGCCTCCCCGACGGTACGGTATACGTCAGCGGCGCGTGCGACCCGGCCGTGCCGTTTCCCGTCGAGCGCCGCTTCGTGGCGGATTTCGAGAACGCCCCGCAGGTTCTCCGTCCCATCGTGCCGATTCACGAAACGGTCCACGAACGGGTGGTCCTCGAGGTCATGCGCGGCTGTCCGAACGGTTGCCGTTTTTGCCAGGCCGGCTACGCCACCCGGCCACTCCGCGAACGCTCGCCGGAAAAACTGGCCGAAGCGGCCCGCCTCAGCCTCGCCGCCACCGGTTACGACGAAGTGGGATTACTGTCCCTGTCGACTTCAAACCACTCGCGCTTCGACGCGCTGATCGAAAGCCTGGACCGGGAACTCGCGCCGCAAGGGGTCGGCCTGTCCCTCCCCAGCCTCCGCGTCGACCACGCCCTGACGGGAATTCCCTCGCGGGTCAAGTCGGTGCGCAAGTCCGGCCTCACCGTCGCGCCGGAAGCGGGCACGGACCGGCTCCGCGCCGTCATCAATAAGGACGTCGGGAATGACGATCTGCTGGCGGCGGCGGAAGAGGCGTTCCGTCTGAACTGGCGGCAGATTAAACTCTACTTCATGGTCGGCTTGCCGACGGAAACGGACGAGGACGCCCTCGCCATCGCCAAACTGGCCGAGGCGGTCGCCTATAAGCGTCCCCGCAACGCCAAAGGCACCGGCGGGAAACCTGCCGTACATTTATCGGTGAGTAATTTCGTGCCGAAACCATTCACCGCCTTCCAGTGGTGCGGCGCCGCCGGACCCGACTTGTGGACGGCGCGGCAAAAACTGGTCGGCGACAACGTGCACCGCCGCCTGGTCGCCTACCACGGCCACGAGGTCGGGACTTCCCTGTTGGAGGCGGTCCTGGCCCGGGGCGACCGCCGGTTGGGCGGGGTAATAATGGCGGCCTGGCAAAGAGGCGCCCGCCTGGACGCCTGGTCGGAACATTTCCGCCCCGGCATATGGAACGAGGCTTTCCGCGCCTGCGGCCTGGATCCGGTCGCTCTGGCCTGCCGCGCAATCGAGGCCGAAGCGCCGCTTCCCTGGGATCACTTCGACAACGGGGTGACGAAAAATTTTCTCCGCCGCGAATATTCCCGCGCCCTGTCCGGCGCCCCCACCCCGGCCTGCGCCGCCGGGAGCTGCGCCGGCTGCGGCGTGGCGGGGTGCGGTTTTATTTCGACGATTTTATGAGATACTTTTTAACACAGAGGACACAGAGACAAGTATTCACAACTTCATTCCGCAACCAATCCAACTGGAGAATCTGTAATGGACAAGCTTCGCGCCATGGAAAACGTCCCCGGCTTCAAAATCGGCGTCGCCGCCGCTAATATTCGGGATTGGGCCCAGCCCCGGAACGATCTCGCCCTGATCGTCGCCGACGCCGAATGTTCCGCCGCCGGCGTTTTTACCCAAAACCAGGTCTGTGCCGCGCCGGTGAAAATCAACCGGAAGCACCTGAAAACCTCCGGCGGCATAGCCCGGGCGATTCTGGTGAACGCCGGTGTCGCCAACGCTTGCACCGGCAAGGACGGCCGGAAAAACGCCACGAAAAACGCCGCCCGCCTGGCCGGAAAAATTTCCGCCCCGGAAGAACAGATCCTCCTGGCCTCGACCGGTGTCATCGGCCGCCAGCTCCCCATGGACCGCATGGATAAGGGGATCGACCTGGCGTTCGATAATCTCGGCCAAGCCGGAGCCGGCGACTTCGCCAAAGCGATTATGACGACCGACCTGAAACCGAAGGAGGCGAGTCTGGTCCTTGACACCGACGACGGCGTGGTCATCTCCGGCGCCTGCAAGGGTTCGGGGATGATCGCCCCCAACATGGCCACCATGCTCGCCTTTATCCTTACGAACGCCGCCGTGTCCCCGAAAGCCCTGAAGGACGCCCTCACGGAAGTCGCCGACGCCACCTTCAACATGGTCACCGTCGACGGCGACACCTCCACGAACGACAGCCTGTTCGTCCTCGCCTCCGGCGTCACCGACGGAGCGGTAATCGACAAATGCACCGGGAAACGCTACGACAAGTTCCTGACCGGCCTCTACGAAGTGGCGATGAGCCTGTCGCGGCAAATCGCCGCCGACGGCGAGGGGGCGACTAAGCTCGTGAAAATCCGGGTCGCGAACGCCAAGAAGCGGAAGGACGCCGTCGCCGCCGCCAAAACCATCGCCGAAAGCCCGCTGGTGAAAACCGCCCTGTTCGGTAACGACCCCAATTGGGGCCGCATCATCTGCGCCCTCGGCCGCAGCGCCGCCACCGTCGACGAGGAAAAGGTGTCCTTGACCTTGTGCGGGCGGAAAATGTTCGTGAACGGCGCGCCGGTGCTCTTTGACGCCGGTGAATTGTCAAACCTGATGAAGGCGAAGGAAGTGGATTTGGAGGTCGATTTGGGCTTGGGTGAGGCGGAGGCCTTGATGTTGACCTGCGATTTTTCCTACGACTATGTCAAAATCAACGCCGATTACACCACGTGAGCCCAGGCGATGAAACTGCGAATTATACTTGGCGGCACCGCCAGCGGGAAAGAGCGTCTCGCCCTCGAATGCGCGCAGCGTCTCGATGCCGAAATCGTCTCCGTCGATTCGATGAAGGTTTACCGTGGCCTCGACGTCGCGACCGCCAAAGCCGGTCCCGAGGAGCGGGCGGCGGCGCGGCACCACTGCCTCGATTTGCTGGAACCGGAGGAAACGTTCGCGGCTACCGATTTTGCCCGGGCCGCCGACGCGGCCATTGCCGACATAGTGGCGCGGGGTAAAATTCCCCTCCTCTCCGGCGGGACGGCCTTTTACTACAAAGCGCTTTTGGAAGGCCTGTTCGAAGGGCCGGGGGCGGATCTGCCGCTCCGGGCCGAACTCGAGGCACGCGCCCGAAAGGACGGCCCGGAAGCGCTCCACCGCGAGTTATGCGCAAAGGACCCGGCGGCTGGCGCGAAAATTCACCCCTCCGATCTCCGCCGTCTGGTGCGGGCGCTGGAGGTCATTTCCCTGACCGGGCAGACGCTAAGCGGCCGTCAGACCCAATGGGCCGGCTTCCACTCCGAAGCCGGCGCCAGCGCCGCCGCGGCGCCTTTCGCGGCTCCGCGCTATCCGTTTGTCATGGTGCGTCTGGTGCGGGAGCGGGCCGATTTGCACCGGCGGATTGCCGAACGGATTCGGAGGATGGCGGCGCGGGGGCTACGTGAGGAGGCGGCGCGGGTGTGGGAGAACCGGGCGACTTATTCCCGGACGCCATTGCAGGCGGTCGGTTACAAGGAGTTTTTCCCCTATTTCCGGGGCGAGGAAAACTGGGAGGCGGCGCTGGAACGTCTGCGCCACGGCACCAACCGCTTGGTAAGGAGCCAGGAAACCTGGTTCAGGAAATTCCCGGCGGAGGAATTTTTTCTCCCGCCCGACGCCGAGCCGGCGGAAGCGGCGGCGAAGCTGATTGACGGAATTTTCAAAATTTAAACCGGTTGCGAAGCGAAATTGTGAAATTGTTTTTCACCACAGAGGCACAGAGAGCACAGAGGTTCACAGAGTAACTGAAAAGAAAAGCAAGGGATAATTTGTATTTTCATTATGCATTGATATTTATGGTTATTCAGATTTTTTAAGGACTCTGTGAACCTCTGTGTTCTCTGTGCCTCTGTGGTGAAAAGTGGTACTCACGGCTTCCGCGCCGCGAATTCCAGGTGCGCCGCGTTCGCGAACAGGGCGACTTCCCCTTGCAGGGACGCCTCCAGCCGGAGGAGCCGCTCGCGGTTTTCCCGGTCCTCAAGGAGGTCCCGGAATCGCCTGAGGGGAAGGACCGTTTTCCCGATCATGCCGAGGAGTTCCAAGCCGCGTTCCGCGCACATCGCCCGCAGTTGTCCCGGCGTGAACATGGTCATCGGGTAACGGTCCCCCGCGTCGTCCGTGACCCAGTTCGTTTTGCCGGTGCGGAGGACTTCCTCGAGCGCCCCGATATCCCCCTCCTTGAAATAGTGGTAGATTCCTTGGAGGCGATTGTCGACCGACAGGAGTATGGTTCCTCCCGGCCGCAGCAGGCGGACCAATTCCTTGAAGGCGCGGGCGGGCCTGGCGGCGCAGTTGAGGGGGTCCCCCTGGCCGACGATGAAGTCGTAGCTGGCGGCGGGGAGTTTGGCGAGATCGTCGATGCTGGCGTGCCAGAGGGTCGCGGCGGCGGTTTCCGGGGCGGGATCTTCGTCGGACGGATCGAGGCATTCGACGCGGGAAAAACCGCGTCCCAGACGGGCCAATTTAATCGCCACCTGGTCGAGCATTTTCTGGGAAATATCCAAAAAATCCGTGGGATAACCGCCCTTCAAGAGCCGCATTCCCCAGCGTCCGGTCCCGCAGCCGACGTCAAGGCACTTGGTCGAAGTGGCTTTGGGGAGGTAGCGGAGGATATTTTGCCAGGTGAGGGCGAAGACCATTTCCCAATAGGGGTCGTTGTCGTAAATGGTGTCGTAGAGGCCGGCGACGCGATCGTGGTAGACTTCGACCGGGGGGCGGGATCGTTTGGGCATTGGGGTCCTTGTTGCGCGTGATTCAAAAATGATGTTTGATGCCGGATTGCTTCATGATAACATTCGCCATATGCCGGCTGGGAATTTTCGCATCGACCGTGATATTTCGATTATTGATGGGGCTATGCCAGACATCATGATCGCCCTTGCCGTGACGCACAAATGTGCAGCCATTTTTCCTAAGCATCTCGCGGACAAGTTTCTCATATTCAGCCATTACAAACACACCGTTGCATAGCGGTCAAAATGAAAGTGTAATGTACAGCCTTCCGCGTCGATGTCATTCAGCTCCATTATCTCCGGAGCCGCATACCTTACCCGCTCCATCAGCAAATCCACCGAACCGCTTCCGAGAATCAAGCCGGGGATATCATCGCTGGTCGCGACCCAGGTCGACGATTCATCGTCCCAATATAGATTGACGGAATATTCCTTGGCCATGCATTGTCCTCGCAGTAGACGGCCAAATGGCGGCTGTAACGTCAACCGCCATTTGGCCAAAAGTCCATATTACAAAATGCCCTTATTGCCTGCCCGCGCAACGAACTCGATAAGAACCTTCTCCAGTAGCGCCCCGCTGGCATTCGCCACGGCGACAATCTCCTGGATCTTGCAGGGCTCCAAAGCGTCTGGTAAACAAACGTCGGTTAAGACTCCCATCCCTAAAATTTTCAGCCCGGCGTGCACCCCGACAATCACCTCCGGCACCGTGGACATGCCTATCGCGTCCGCGCCGATGATACGGAGCATCCGGTACTCCGCCCGCGTCTCCAGGCAGGGCCCGGTCATCGCCGCGTAAACGCCCCGGTGGGCCGAGGTCTTCTGCTCCAAGGCGATTTCCAGGGCGAGATCGGCGTACTCCTTCGTGTAAGGTTCGCACATGTCGGGGAAGCGGAGGCCAAGGGAATCGTCGTTCGGGCCGATCAGCGGATTCACCCCCATCAGGTTGATGTGGTCGTCGATGACCAGGAGATCCCCCTTGCGGTGCAGGGGATTCAAACTGCCGCAGGCATTGGTGACTATAAGACTGCTGGCGCCAAGCGCCTTGATGACCCGCACCGGGAAGGTCACCGTGTCGAGGCTGTGGCCTTCGTAATAATGGTGCCGCCCTTCCATCGCCGCCACGCCTACGCCGGCTATCGTGCCGACGATTAGCTGGCCGGCGTGCGACTTCACGGTCGACTCGCCGAAGCCGGGAATTTGCCCGAAGGGAATCGTCACCGCGTTCTCGATGGCGCGGGCCACTCCGCCGAGGCCGGTTCCGAGGACGATGCCGGTGCTGATTTTACGGTCGCTCACCTTCCTGATTGCCGCCACCGCGGCTTCGATCTTGTCGCCAAGTTTTTTCATCATTATTTCCCCATCGTATTTGGAAAACAAATTCACGAATAAACCCAGTAATCCGGATTCGGGCTCGACCGGAGGTGCAGGCGCCACGCTTCGCCAATCCACAGGACGGGCGAAGTGCAGATGATGATTAACAGCCATTCCTTTATGGACAACGGGGTCACCCGGAACATTTCGCCGCCCAATTCGACGAGCAGGAATTGCCCGAGCACGATCACCGCCGCCATGATGAGGAAGCCCTTGCTGGCGCCGAGCTGCGAAAAGGCCGAACGTTCGGTACCGAAAACCCGGGCGTTCCACAGGTTCCAGAACTGGAGGAAGACAAAGGCGGTGAAAAAGATGGTCAGGTTGTGGCGGCCGAGCGTCGTGTCGGCGTCAAGCGGGAACCAGCGGCCGAGGGCGAGGACCAGGATGAACAAGGCCAGGAAGGAGAGGCCGACCCCGAAGATGCAGTGCCGCATCGGGGTGGTGATGATGAAGGCGCCGGCGGGACGCGGCCGATTTTTCATGAGGCCCCAGTCCGGCGGTTCGGAGGCGAGGGCGAGGGCGGCGAAGGTGTCCATGATCAAATTGACCCAGAGCATCTGCACCACGGTCAGGGGGAGGGTCACGCCGAAGAAGGGGCCCAATAGGGCGATTCCCACCGCCGCGACGTTGATGGTAAGCTGGAAGACGATGAACTTCTGGATATTCGCGTAGAGGCTGCGGCCCCAGGAGACGGCATTCACGATGGACCCGAAGGAATCGTCCAGGAGGATGATGTCCGCCGCCTCCTTGGCGACCGCGGTGCCGGTTTGCCCCATGGCCAGGCCGACGTCGGCGTGGTTCAGAGCCGGGGCGTCGTTGGTGCCGTCGCCGGTGACGGCGACCACTTCCCCCTGTTCCTGGAGAAGCTTCACCAGCCGGAGCTTATGGAGCGGCCGGGCCCGGGACATGACCTTGAGGCGCGTGGCCGCCTCGGCGGCGTCGGCGTCGGACATGGCTTCGAAAACCTCCCCCAGGACGATTTGGCCGTCGCCGTCCCCCTCCTTCCAGAGGCCGGCCTGGCGGGCGATTTCGCGGGCGGTGGCCTGGTTGTCGCCGGTGACGACCTTCACCTTGATGCCGGCGGAAAGGGCCGAGTTCACGGCGCCGGGGACTTCGGGGCGAATCGGGTCGGCGATGACGAAACAGCCTTCCCAGGTCAGGCCGGACAGGGTCGCAGGAATTTTCTCGTCGAGTTCGGCCGGGGCGACGGAACGCGACGCGAAGCCGAGAACGCGCATGCCGCGATTTTGGAAGGAGGCGACATTGTCGAGGATTTCCTGCCGCTGGGCGTCGGAAAGGGGCGCGGCGCTGTCGTCGGCGTTCCGGGCCGAGACGCAGAAGGAGAGGACGATTTCCGGCGCGCCTTTGGCGTAGAGGACCGGCTGGCGGCCGTTCGCGCTCAGGCCGGCGGTGGCCATGAATTTCCGCTCGGTCGAGAAGGCCAGCTGCTGCTTGACCTCGAAGGCTTCGCGGGCGTCCTGGTAATCGCGGCCGGAATTCTGGAGCCAGAGGAGAATGGCGGCTTCGGTGGGGTTCCCCATCGGCAAAAAGGCGCCGCCCTGGCCGGTGTCGTTTTCCATCAGGTTGGCGGTGGAATTGGCCGCCGCCGCTTCGGTCAGCCGGTCCGTGCCGGGGGCGCCGGCCGGGGGGAGTTTGCCGTCCGGGAGGAAGGGGAAGACCGCCCGGTGCACGCGCATTTCGTTCATGGTGAGGGTGCCGGTTTTGTCGGAACAAATCACGCTGGCGGCGCCGATGGTTTCGCAGGCGTGCATCTTGCGGACCAGGTTGTTCGAGGCGGTCATTTTCCGCATGGAATAGGCGAGGGCCAGGGTGACGCACATCGGCAGGCCTTCCGGCACCGCGACGACGATTACCGTCACCGCCAACATGAAGTAGCTTAGAAAGGTGGTGAGGGCGGACATCGGGAGCCAGGTGCCGTGGCGCCAGCTGATAATCCCGGTCAGGATGCCGAAAACTATTCCCGCCAGCGCCAGGGCGAGGGCCGCCCCAAGCAGATTCAGTAGGCCCTTTTTCCCCGTCTGTTCGGTCCACTCCGGCAGGCGGACGGAGCAGTGCAGGAGCCGGCAGCCGTTCTGGAATACCGGCAGCCAGATTCGCGAGGAAATGACCGCGACCAGCAGGAACAGGACGATGAAGCAGTACCATTGCCCGCCGCTCAGCGGGGTGGGTATAAAGTTCCCGGCGCGTTCGGTGATGTCGTGGATTTCCCCGTTCAGGGCGCCCCGTACGGTCTGGGCGATGAAGATGATCACCGCCGCCGCGAAAGCGCCGACGGAGATGACCCCGGCGAGGCTTTCCAGTTGCCGCGACAGGGGGGTGGCGACGCCGGAATCCTCGGCCGCCGCCCGGGCGGTCTGGCCGATTTCGGTGCGATCCCCGACGGCGGTGATTTGGATTATGCCGTGGCCGTCCGCCACGGTGGTTCCCCTCAGCACAACGTCGCGGGGATAGGCGAGGCCGCTGTCCACATTCCCGGGCGCATTGGGGTCGGCCGGCTCCTTGTTG
Organism: Planctomycetota bacterium; assembly: GCA_031548865.1. GTDB lineage: Bacteria > Planctomycetota > SZUA-567 > SZUA-567 > SZUA-567 > JAJBSZ01. The sequence continues at coordinate 16,138 of JAVBQR010000195.1, read as the reverse complement.
ACCGGGACCGACTCGCCGGTGAGGCTGGCTTCGTTCAGGGACATCGAGACGGCGGTCAGCACCTTGCCGTCGGCGGGGATTTCCGCGCCCTGGTCGATAATCACCGCGTCCCCGACCACCAGATCCTTTTTGGGGATGAGGTGGCGTTTCCCGTCGCGGATCACCTGGACGTCCTCGGCGTCGGAAATGCGGTTCAGGAGGTCGAATTCCTTGGCGGCCTGATATTCATTCAGGAAGGCGAGGCCGGTGGCGAGGAGAATGGCGACCAGGATGCCGACGCCTTCGATGTAATGTCCGGTCCGCAAACCCACCAGAAGGGCGATGACGGCGGCGATGACCAGGATGCGGATGATGGGATCGTGGAACTTCTCCAGATAAAGCTTCCACCAGGGATCCCGCTCCGGAGGGGTAATCAGGTTGGCGCCGTACTTCAGGCGGCTTGCCTCGACTTCCTGGCTGGTCAGACCGTGAATGGCGTGGGGATGGTGGGGGGAGTCGGTTGACATGAGGGGTCCTTGTTACTGAAGTTCTGCCAAGTGACGATTGAACCGCCAATCGTCACTTGGCAAAAATCGTTTTTGCCCGAATTTCAGAGGTTTTTGATTTTGCAAAAGCCCAGTTCTAAAAACAAAACCTGCCAAGTTTGGTGGGGCGATAAAAGGCGTTTCTAGTGCGTTTATCCACACCCTGTTACGCCGGGATGACGGTGGGGGTACGTCCGGCGAAACAGGGTGCGAAGACGCATTACGCAGCCGTGTTATTTAAGAACACCCACGTAGCGCCCTCAATCCACGCTCCACTCCTTCATGTTGATGGTGAAATGCGTGAGTGGCTTGCCGTATCGCACCACTTGTCCCGGTTCCGGGGCCATGGCCGGCCCCGCGAACATGAAAATGTCGATGCGGCCGAGGTTCCTGCCGCCACGGCTGGCGGGGATGACGAAGGGTTTTACCGGTCCGAAGTCGTATTCCTCCTTGGCGTCGACCACCTTCAGGTAACATTGGGCGCCGGAGGTGTCGGTGGCGTTGGCGGTCAAGCCGTCCATGGGATATTTGCGGAACATGGAAACGTCCGCCTTGTCGATTTCCGCAACCGGGATTTCCTCGTCCCGTTTCCACGGATTGACCCCATCGACGAGGATTACCGCCGAGAGGGCGTCTTCCGGTCCGCGCCGGACTTTCCGGTCGAACAGGCCGATGATGAAAACCCGGTCGCCGCCTTTGTCAAAACGGGCGGTGATTTTATAGTCGCCGGGCTCGCCGGATATGGTGTTTTCAATCCAGTCTCCCCCCATGATCTTCAGGTAGGGTTTGACTTCCTCATTGTTGAAGGCGAGGATGACTTCGGTGGCGGGATTGTAGTCGCCGATTTTGGCTTTCCCGGCGCTGGTGGTTACCGACACGGTTTTGGCCGGGCCGGGAGCGGGCGGGGTTTTCACCAGAGGCGTGGCGACGGGGGCGGCCGGGGCGGCTGCCGGGGTCGAAACGACCGGGCCGGCCGGAGCGGCGACACGGGTGGTTATGGGCGCGGGCGGGGCTTTGTCGGCCGGCGGTGCCGGACTTTTCAGTGCCGCGTTGGCGGCTGCCACCTCCGCCGCCGACATTTCGCCCTGCACCCGGACTTCGCCGATTTTCACCTTCCTTTCCCCGGCCACCGCCGCGCTTTCGGACGGCGTGATAACGGGGACGCAAGTAAACAGCAATGCCAGACTTGCGATGCGGAACTGCATTTTTTTCATGGATAACCCTTTCCTGCCAAGGTTTGCCACCCACAATATCGTTAACACGATGCGCTAATAACACGCGTTCCAGTCTTCGCCGGCTTTCCTGGAAAAGCCGGGACTGCCTCCGCGGTTTTCGCCCTATCATTATATACTCTGGTAAACCAATGGTAAGGCAACTCTCCGGGACGGCAACAAAAAAACCTTGCGCCGCATCGCTCCAGGCGAAACCCGGTTGCCTTTTCCAGTGGAAACGGGTAAAAAGTAAGTCTGAACCATAATTATCTTAACGGTGACACCTGCACCTGCCCGCGGCCGGAAAACCGCGGCGTTTTTCATTTCGGTAAAATGTCGACAAGATGGAACCGCCATGACCACCTCTATGCAAAGCAATTTCCTCGCCAAAGCCAAGTCGGCTTTCCCCATCCTCCTCCTCACCTTCGGTCACGGCGCCGTCGACTCCTACGGCGGACTCCTGGCGGCGGTTGCGCCGGGACTGTCCGAATTCCTGAAAATACCCCTCGGTGACCTGGTCATGCTGGTCGGGCTCACTTCTCTCATAAACAACCTTATGCAGCCTGTTGTCGGCCATATCATGGGGCGCTATAACCTCGCCTGGACGCTCTGGGTTTCGGTGGCGGTGTCGGCTCTCCCCTGTTTTATGGGCTGGGTGTCCGGATTCTGGACGCTGGTGCCGCTGATCGTTATCGGCGGTTTGGGAACGGGCATATACCACCCGGAAGCGGTCCTGACCGCCTCGGACGTCTCCGGAAAACGTGCCTACCTCGGGGTCCCCCTGTTCATGGCCGGCGGAGCGGCCCTGTACGGCTTATTCATCCCCATTGCCATAAGTGTCAGTGAGGAATACGGTTTCCCTTCGCTCACCGTGATGATTCTCCCCGGGTTGATCATTGCCGCCCTCCTGGCCCACGAATACCGCAAGCGGCGAAGCGCCCATCCGTCGCTGGTGATCCGCCCCCGCTCGAAACGTATTACCAAGGTGCAGGAAGGCGGGATTTCCTTTTGGCCGCTGTTGGGGATCGGCTTGTGTTTTTGCATCGGCGGGGGGCTGTTCTATTCGACTTTTGCCAGCCATTACGAGTTGGTGTTCGGGCCGAATTCGCGGCATTGGTCGGGATGGATACTCATGGTGTTGGGAATCGGCGCCTCCCTAGCCTCATTTATGTGGAGCTGGCTGTCGCGGCGGTATAATTACTACCTGGTGGCGATGTTGACCCAGTTGGCGGCGCTTCCCCTGTTCCTCCTGATGGCCGCTCCCGGCCGGGAATGGCTGGGCTTGGCGATTGCCATTCCCCTGAGCGTGGTGATGCCGACCGCGATGCACCCGGTGGGGGTGATGCTGTCCCGTAACGCCAGCGGCTCGACCCAGGCGATGCGGACCAGCCTGATGATTGGCATGAATTTCGGTGTCGCCTCGATAGTAATCATGGTCGCTGGCTGGGCCATCCGGCAGGGTATGCCGAGCCGCTATATCGTCTACTTCGTGGCGCTGTGCAGCCTGGTCGGGGCGGTGCTGGCCCTGTGGCAGTGCTTCGTGACGAAGAACCGGGTAATTGGGGGCGAGTAACGGATTTTTCGCATGAATCGGGCCAACCGCCGCCCGATTCATGCAAAGAGTAAACCCCCGGCATGGTGATCGATTGAGTATCAGCAAATATTTGTCCCGGTTGGGCAGTCAATAACCCGGGTATGAAAAGTAAAACCAGACAACTTTCGCGGAAGTCGGGCGGCGGTTTGCCCGATTTCCGCGAATAGTCCAAACAGGAGACCGCACATGGAAAAATTCACCCATTTCATCCCCACTGAACTTCACTTCGGCGCCGGTGCCTTGTCGCAACTGGGGAAAATCCGCCTGCCCGGGAAAAAGGCGCTGATCGTCATGTCGGCCGGGAAATCCCTGAAAGCCGCCGGCGTGCCGGAACGGGTAGCGAAACTCCTCAAGGAAGGGGGCGCCGACAGCCTCGTTTACGACAAAATTCAGCCGAACCCGACTCTCGACAGCATTCGGGAAGGGGCGCGAATCGCCAAGGAAAAAGGCTGCGATTTCGTGGTCGGCCTGGGCGGCGGCAGCCCGGTGGACAGCTCGAAGTCGATCGCCGTGGTCGCCGCCATGGGCGGGGATTACTGGGATTACATTAACGGCGGCTCCGGCAAGGGCAAGCCGGTGACGGCGGCCCTGCCGATTGTCGCCATTCCCACCACTGCCGGCACCGGCACGGAAATCGACCCCTGGACGGTGGTGACGAAAGAGGAAACGAACGAAAAAATCGGCGCCGGCTGGCGGACGACCTTCCCCAAAATCGCCATCGTCGACCCCGAGCTAATGTTGTCGATTCCGCCGGAACTCACCGCCTATCAGGGTTTCGACGCCTTTTTCCACTCCGCCGAAGGTTTTATCGCGAGCATAGCCAATTCGATTTCCGACGCCTACGCCGAAAAGAGCCTGCAGCTTCTGTATAAAAATCTGCCCTTGGCGGTTAAGGACGGGAAAAACCTCGCGGCGCGTTCAGCCGTCGCCTTGGCCAGCACCATCGCGGGCATGGTCGAGTCGACCTCGAGCTGCACCAGCGAGCATTCACTGGAACACGCCTTGAGCGCCTATTATCCGGCGCTGCCCCACGGTGCGGGTTTGATCATGCTGTCGAAGGCCTATTTCGAATTTTTCGCCGAAAAGATTCCCGATCGGGTGGCCATGATGGCCAAGGGCATGCTGCAGCGGGAAAAAGCCACCGCCGGCGATTTCCTGAAAGCGCTCGCCGATATGCAGAAGGAATGCGGAGTAGGGGCGCTCAAGATGTCGGCGTATGGGATAAAGGAAGCGGATTTGCCGAAATTCGTCAAGAACGCCCGGGAAAATATGGGAGGCCTGTTCAACCTGGACCGGCATAGCTTGTCCGACGCGGAAACGCTGGAGATTTTGCGGAAATCGTTTGCCTGAGGCAAAGGGCGGCGGCGGGATTACATTGGCATTGACATTGCTTTGGGGCATCTCCAAAATAACAGTTTCGGAGATGCCCCTTGTGTATACTGGAGTCGGATATGGAAAATGCCACGCAAGCTCCGCACATCATTCTCCTCGCCGGACCAAATGGCGCCGGCAAATCAACCACCGCGCCGCTGCTGCTCCGTGACGCTTTCGCCGTAGACGAATTCGTCAATGCCGATGTCATTGCCCAGGGGCTGTCGGCGTTCGATCCGGAAGGGGTGGCCTTGGAAGCGGGCAAGATCATGCTAAAACGCCTCCGCGAACTCGCGGAAAAGCGGGTCAATTTTGCCTTCGAGACCACCTTGGCTTCGCGGTCGTTCGCGCCCTGGCTGGCCGGATTACGGAAAACGGGGTATCATGTTCGCCTAGTTTTTCTAACCCTGCCCAGTCCGGATGATGCCATACGAAGGGTCGGTTCACGCGTCAAACTGGGAGGGCATTTCGTGGATGGGGAAATCGTGCGAAGGAGATTCGCGGGAGGTTTACGAAATCTGTTTCAATTGTATATGCCGGTGGTCACGACATGGAAAGTATATGATAATTTGAATCCGAATGAACCGGTGGACATTGCGGAGTTTGACGGGTATAATACAATTGTTTACAACTGGGACATGTTCAATAAGCTCAAAAAGGAATATGGCAATGGCTAAACAACAGCGGGTTGTGGATATTGATGCCGCTTGGGCTACACCCGGATTGGTTAAGAACGCCATCCGCCGCGGCGCTTGCGAGGCCATGAAACGGCATATCCAGGCCGGTGTGCCGATGGTCGGCGGGCGCGACGGCAGATCGGTTCTGATTTACCCCGAGGAATTGAAGGAAATCCTGGCGAAAGCCGAGGCCGAGCTCGCGGCGGCGGCCGAAGAGGAAGAACTGGCATTAAAGTCGTAAAATCATGCCAACAGAATTTTCGAAGGAATCGGGCGGCGGTTGGCCCGATTCCTTCGAAAAACACCCTACAGCAACCCCAATTTCATCCGCGCGTACATCGCCGCCGAAGCCACCCCCGATATCATCCCCATAGTCGAATCGAGAATCGTCTCCTGCCGGTTGGCGTGGTCCGACTCCGGCCGGTACAGATGCCGCTTGATTTCCTGGTACAATACCTCGCGGGGGAAGCCGGGCATTTGCGGGATTTTTCCGCCGACAATCAGGTAATCCGGATCGAGAAAATTCATTCCCATGGCAATCGGGTAAGCCATCATTTCCAAATAATCCAGAACAATCGGATGATCCCCGTGCAGGACGAAAAGCTGCTCCATCGGCGTGTCCGGGAAAATCATGTTCTGAATCTGCCTTAAGCGGCCGCCCGCGCCGTAAAGGTTGACGCAGCCGGCCTTGCCGCAAAAACAGGTGTCCTCCCGCCCTTGAATCGCCAAATGGGCGATATCCCCCGCCGTGCCGTTCAGGCCGGTCACCACCCCGCCGTTATGCCAAATAGCCGCGTCGTAATGTGTTTCCACATAGCAGCCTATGGCCAGGCAATTCTCCGGCAAACCGAGCATCGCACGGTCGCAGGTCAGGAGCGCCAGCGAACGGCGCTCCATCACCACCGGCACCTCCAGGGCGTCACGGAGCATTTGCCCCAGCGGTTGATCGTTCAGCCAGGTGGCGTTGGGGAAGAGGACAATGCGTTCGCGTTTTCCGTCCAAGGCGCAGGACAGCATCAGCACCACTCCGGCGATGTTTTCGCGGCCCATCCTGACCTTGGCCTGCAGGAGGCCGATCAATTTGTCGAGTGGCCGCGCCTCCCCGGCGCGGAAATCGGCCAGATCGAAAGACGCCGTACCCTTTTCCGTCCCGTCGGGGTAGACGAAGGCGGCGGTCAGCTCATCGGAGGTTATTTCGATGGCGAAGATGCTGTCGTCGGGCATGGCGAGGCCTTATTCCTGGGGGGCGGGGCCTGCTACGGCTGGGTTGCCGCCAGCCCTCAGTTCACGGGGATGATGAAAACCTGCACGAAATAGGTGAACCCGGTGTCGGGGTCGTACAACGCCGCCATGCCGGTCTGGCTATAATCGGGGCGGAACATGTTTTCATAATGTTTCGGGGAGGCTATCCAGCCTTTCACCGCCTCGGCGGCGGGGAGATCGAAGCCCTTGTTGCGGGCGAGATTTTCGCCGGCCCATTCCCAATCCAGGCGGGCCAGGCGGTTCTCGAGCTGCCGGCCGTCGGAGCTGGTGTGGCTGAGGCGGTTCATGCGGGCGAGGTCGCGGGCGTGGGCGTAGGCGACGGCGTCGAGGTCGCCCCGGCGGGCGAGGGGCTGCATGCCTTTCCTGAGGCGTTCCTCATTGACCAGCAGGTAGGCCTCGGCTGCTTCGCGATTGTTCTGGATCGGCTTTACCGCCACGCCCTTTACCGAACTGTCCCTTCCTTCCTCCGGCATATAGGCGTAAGCCATGCTGTCGCCGCCGCGCATACAGCCGGCGGTCAGGGCCAGGAGCGGCAACAACAATCCCAGCGCCAACAGGGACGCGGCGGAGAGGGCGGCGGAAGCGAATTTCCGCCTCTGTATCGTCGTCTGGTTAGGCATGTTTCTCCCAGTTGATTTTCGATGAAATACGTGCCAGGTTCCGTTCGTTATCCTCTTGGCGTACAGCCCGGACGACCATTCCGCTCAGCCTTCCCCCGAAGGCGTGCCCGGTAAGGTATATCATCGACAATGACAATGAAACACAGTATAATCGATTTCCAAACATTTGCCAAGGGGGAGCATGAAATGATTTGCATCTCCATCACCGCCGCGACGAATGAGGAAATGCTTCGCCTGATCGCCAAGGCGGGGAAGGAGGGGGCGGACCTGTACGAATTGCGTTTGGACGAATTAAGCGAGCCTCCCGAAGTCGAGAATCTCATCCGCGCCGCCGACAAACCTTGCATCGTCCGTTGCTGCTCAACTTCCGGGCACGGTTCCTTCCGAGGGACTTCCCAGGAGCGTCACGATATTTTCCTTCGCGCCGTCCGCGCCCGGGCCGGATTTATCGACGTCGAGCCGGCCGACGTCCCCACCTTGGCCGGCAAGACCGGCAACACCATTCTCATCTGCAGCCTGTTCGATTTCTACGGTACCCCGAGCAACCTCAAGGAGCGGGTGCGCGAATTGGCGGCCCTCCCCTGCGACTGGGTAAAGTTCGTGGTGACGAACCGAGGTCCCGCCGACAACGTCGCCGTCTTCGAGGCGCTGAAGATATGCCGGAAGCCCTGTATCGGCCTGGCGCGCGGTGAGGGGGGGCTGGTGACGCGGGTTCTGGGCTTGGCTTACGGATCCAGGATCACCTACGGCGATTTCGAATCGGGGTTCGAACAGGTCCCCGGCAAGCCGACGGTCAAGGATTTGGCGGAAATCTACCGGGTGAAAGACCTTACCGACAGCACCAAGGTATACGGGGTGATGGGGAATCCGGTCGACTTCACCCGCAGCTTCCGCCTGCACAACCGGGCCTTCCAGAAATTGGGAATCGATGCCGTTTTCATCCCCTTTTGGACCGAATCGGTAGATGATTTCCTTGCCGTCATCCCCGCCGCCCTCAATGTGCAGGGGCTGGCCGTATCCATGCCCTACAAGATGGCGGCTTTGCGTTGGGCCGAGCTTTCCTCGGAGAACGCCCAACGTATCGGTGCCGCCGACACGCTTACCTTGACGGAAAACGGCTGGCGGGCGAACAATAACGAGCTGCATTGCATTTTCGAGGTCCTGAAGGACGCGGTCACCAATCTCGGCATAAACCTGACCGGTGCCGACGCCCTGGTTCTCGGGTCGGGGGGAACGGCGCGGGCGGTCGGGGTCGCCCTGACTCTGGTGGGCTGCCGGATTACCGTCGCTTCGGTGGATCACGAAGCGGCGTGGCGTCTCGGCAACGTTATGGATTGGGATGTGGAGGACTGGAAGACGGCGCCGCTGGGAAGATATGAATTGGTCGCGAACACGACTCCGGTCGGACTATACCCCAAATTCGAGGAATCACCCTATCCCGCCGACGCTTGGAAGGAGGGGATGGTGGCATTTGACGTGGTGCATAATCCGCAGCAGACCCGTTTCCTCAAGGATGCGGCGGCGCATGGGGCGATGGTTATCGACGGAGTGGAATTGTTCCTGAAACAGGTGGCGCGGCAGTTTGAGCAGTGGACCGGCGAGCCGATGCCCAGCATCACTTCGTTGACCTGGCGGTGGAACCTGGATGCGCGACAGCTTTGAATGGGGCGGGGGAGGTCGGGTTAAGTTTTTCGCGGGAGCCGCCGTTAATAATGGGGGCGGTGGTTTCCGGGTGGATTGCGGGGACACGATAGAATGGCGCTGAAATTAGGGTATAATCGTTCATAACAGTATGGTAATAAACACTTTGCATCGCCAGTGAAAAACAGTCCGACTTGTCATTCCGAGCGGTAGCGAGGAATCCGGCGTTGGCGCGGCGCCGAGTATGAACCGCCTCCATTCGGCTCGTTGACTAAACCCCAACCAGCCGAGTTTAGAGCGTCTGGGGAAAAGCCGACGAGCCGATGCAAGAGTGCGTTCTCCAGCGTACCGAGACCCCCGGATTCCTCGCTACCGCTCGGAATGACAGGCGCACCGTTTTTCGCGAAATATGCGGTCTGCAATCTAACGCTCTGACTTGTAGGGTGTTATCCATATTTCAGCGCCATTCGAGTGTGTCCCCAAACTTCCCAATGCAAACGGAGCCTTCGCCAGCCTATGGATCAATCCTCCCGCATCCCCACCCACCGTACCGCTTCCGCCAACCGGACGGCCCAGAGCCTTCCGGCGCCCGGGAGCGTGGTCACGGCCAGCGTCGAGGAGGATTTGGGGGACGGGGTGTATTCCTTGCGTTGGGCGGGACAGAAAATCGCCGTCTCCAGCCGGGCCGCATTGACGCCGGGCCAGAATTTGCTGCTTAAATCCGAAACCTCGCCGGAAGGCAAGCCGACCTTGGTGGTGCAGGGGCCAGCGCCGGAAAAACCGAAGATTCAGGGGCGGGTGATTTACGGCCCGGGGGCGAGAGGCCAAACCGGCCAGGGGCAAACCGCCGGCCAAACCCCGGTTCAGAGCACCGGCGACAAGGTGAACGTGTCGGTGCACCAGGATGGACGCGGCACGGTCAACATCGGCGCCCAGGGGAATACGCTGGCGAACCAGGGCGCGGGGGCGCAGGTCGCGGCGGGGGTGGTCAAGGCAGACACGACGCAGTCGCTCGCGCCGGTACAGTCATTGGTGGGGCAGATTCTGGAACCTTTGCCGTCCTTCAAAATGTCCGTCGAGACGATGATGGATGAATTGGAGCGGGAAAAGGAGAAGCTGCAGGAGAACTCGGAACACGCGAAGGCCAAGAAGGACGAGGAAAAGGCCAAGAAGTCGGAAGAACAGGCCAAAGCCGAGGCTCCGGGGCCGGCGAACCGTGCGGGACGAACCGGTTTGGCGGTGCCGCCCGGTCAAGGCGAACGTCCTGTTCCGAGCGCCCAAACCGGCCCGGCGCAGCAAGCCGGCCGCGCTGTTCCCACTGAACCGCCTGGTCAAATCGACCGTTCCATTCCAATACAGCAAAACGGCCCGGTCAACCCAACAACTCCGGCCGGCCCGGTGACGCAAACCGGCCAAACCGGCCCGGTGGCGCCAGACGGAAGGCCAGACTGGCAACCCCCGGTTGTCCCGACCGGCCCAACCGCCCCCGGCCAGCAAACCGGCCCAACCGATCCAGGCAAGCAACCCGACGCTCCGCCGGCCGATAGGCAAACCCCGCCCTCCGCTCCGGCCGACCCGGCGCGGCAAAGCGGTGTTCCCGCAGAAACCGCCCCGGCCGCCGCCGACCCCAGGAAGGCGGTTGTCGACATCGGCCGCCTGGCGCCGCATGCGAGAGGACCGGAAGTACCGTCCGTCCCCGCTGACGGCGACCTCCGTCAACCCGAAGCGGCCGACCCGATGCGCCGCGCCATCAACCCTGCCACCCGGCACTATCTGCGTAATCGCCCGGACGCGCAGCCGTTTCCGCCGGCCCACGTCACCAGTCAAACCGGTCCGGCCCGGCAAGGCGTTTCCAGCGGACAAACCGCTTCGCCCCAGGTGCCAAGCGCCGTGACGCCTGAAACAGGGGGATCGGCCGGGACACCCGGCACGCCTGGAAGCTCCGGTACATCCGGACCGGCAGCTTCCGCCGCACCGGCGGGCACGGCGGGAACAGCCGGAGCCGCCGCCCCCGCCGGGATCGTTTCCCAAACCGGTCCGTCCGGTCCAGTCGCGCCGGTCCAGCCGCCAGCGTCAGTGCCAACCACGGGCCAGACCGGCCCCGCCAACCCCATCGCGCCGCCGGCCGCGGTTTTGCCGCCAGCTCCGGCCGTGCCAGCGGCGGAAACGCCTCCGCCTCCCCCTACGCAGCCTCCGGTTCCCCCTACGCCGGCTCCGGCTTCGCCAACCCGGGTCTACCGTTCCCACACCGGCGCCTACCCGCCGCCGCCGTCCTCCCATGGTGCCGGCCTGGACCCGGAAACCTATACCAAGGAAGCCCTGACCCAAGTGGTGAAGTCCTCGGAGCTGCCGCTGCCTCCGGCAGATAACTCTCTGGGAATAAGCGGCAAAATGCCCCAGGGCATCGTCGACAAAGCCGCCGGGCTCCTCCTGCAGGCGGCGGGTCTGTCGCCTGACGACAATACCATGAACGCCGCCCGCGCCCTGATCCGCAATAACCTCCCCGTCGACCGCGAATCTGTCCAAGCCCGGAGCGCCGCCGTCGCCGAAGCCACGCCCGAGGAACAGGAAGCGCTGCTGAAAGCTGCCGCGCGCCTGCTCGGAAAAGACATTCCCGTGACGCCGCCGCTGGTCTCCGGCCTCGCCGACGTCATGCAGCGCCAGGACGGCATCCATTCCCTTATGGAAAAGGCCCGCACCGCCCTCGAACTCCCCGCCGACGCGATCGCCGCCGCTCCGGTGGCGACTACCGCCGTGACTGCCCCGACCGCCCCGGTGACCGGGTCGGCGGCGTCCCCGTATGGAGTTCCCCCGCAAATGACTGCCGCACCGGGCGCCAACGCGGGTACCGCCGCAAGCGCGGATACCACTGCGAACCAAAATACCGCCGCGAACGCGAATACCGCCGCGAACGCCAATCTGAACGCGGCGGCGAATCTGCCGGCTTTGACCTCGCTCATCGGCGGCGCCCTTCCGTTCGCCGTTTCCTCCGTCCCGCCGAACTTCGGCCAGACGCCGCCGGTTCTGCCGGGCCCGCCTGACGCTCCGGTTGCCGCGCCGCCGATCCCGCCGCAATCCGTGCCCCCGGAAGTCGCCAAAATGATGGATGGGGCCGGGGAACTTCTCGACCTCCTGCATGTCGATCTCGGGAGCCCCCGGGCTCCTGAGGCGCTTGAACGATATCTCTCCACCTTCGGCCGGGAAACGCTGGGGAAATCGCTGTCACTGGTGGAATTGTCTACCCAGGCGGTATTGGAAAACCATCCGCTTCTCCGCCGCATCGACGCCGCCATGACGGAAATCCTGACCATTCTCGGAGAAGGCGACAGCGCGGCGGCGGCGGGACAAACGCCGGGACAAACTCCGGCGCCCGGGCCAACGGCGGCAAGCGGACCAACGCCGGCGGCCGGTACTACCACGGTGACTTCGCAAACCGCCAATCCGCCCCCGGCCGATCCGCAGGCGCCCCCGCCTCCGCCGGTTGACCCTAGAACCGCCGCTTCGCAACTTGCCAATCCGCAAGCGGCCATACCCCAACCGGTGGACCCCAGGACTGCCGCCGTGCCGGCCGTCGATCCGCAAGCGCTCATTCCTCCGCCGGTCGATCCACGCACGCTCGTTTCGCAGACAGCCGCTCCGCAAAGCGCCATCCCGGCGCCGGCTGATCCGCGTAGCGGCGTGCCGCCAAACGTCCCGGCCGGGGCACCGCCGCAGGTGCCGAACCAACCCGCGCCATTCATCGCCGGCGCCGGCGTCAGCCCGCAATTTCCCGACGCGGAAAGCCTCCCCCAGGGAGGAACGATTCTCCCGGTCCCGCAGGCCCCGATCGCAAGCGGGCAAACCGCCCCACCGCCGGTTGCGCCGGTCCCGGTCCCGGTTCTCCCCGCCGGTGGACCGGTCATTCCGCCTGTCCCTGCCCAGGTTCCAGGTGTTCCGACTTCAGCGGGAAATCCTCCCGCCGCAGCCGGGGACACTCCCCAGCCCGCGCCGGAAGGCGAGCCTGCACCGCAGAATCCCGCGTCCGCAGCCGATTCCGCCCCTTATCGCCCCTCGTTTGCCAGCGGCATAAACGCCTACCGGAATTCGCCGCGCGCCTTCAATGTCGCCGAAGCATTGCGGAATCTCCCACCCATGCCCAAAGTGGTGAGCCTGAATACCCCCGCCGGGCCAACGCCGCAAATGGCGGAGACGCCCCAGGCACCACAGGCAGCGCAATCGCCACAAACCCCGCCGCCGGCGCCGCAGACAACCTCGCAAACGGTGCCGCCGGCACCGCAGACATCGCCAACGCCACCAGCACCGCCAACCCCGCCGGCAGTGCCGCCGGCGGAAACAGCGTTGCCGCCAACTTCCCCTCCCCTGCCGTTGCCGCCGGTGACGCCGTTCAATCCGCTTCTCCCGCCGCTGCCGCAAATGCCGCCGCCGCCGCTACCGTTGCCGTTGCCGTTGCCGGGATTGCCGCAAGAGCCGCATATTCTCCAGCCGAACCACCCCTGGCAGGCGTCTCCGGACCATGCCCAGCCGGACCCCAACCAGATCCTACCGACTCCGAAAGCCGCTCCGGCGACCGCTGCCCAAGCGGCGGTCCAAGCCGCGCGCGATATGGCTCTCGGGCCCATGTTCCTGGATCCCAAATCCGGCGTATTGCAGAAGTTAGATTCACTCTTCCAAATGCCTGGTTTGAACAAGCCGGAAATCGATCTCCTTAAGCCGTCCGGATTCCTGGACTCCTACCTCTCCCCTTCGCAATCCGGCCCCGATGCCGAACGGATCAAGCAGGAGGCGGCCAGCCTGTTCCGCCGTCTCACTTCGGAAAACGGCGAGCAGGCCAGGAAAGCGATGGAGGAGCTCCGCCAGAAAGAGCCGGAAGTTCTCAAGGAAACGGCCAGTCGGCTGGCGCAAAGGGAACAGGAGGCGATGCGTTCCGAACCGCTTCTCCACAAACTCACCGACGCCGCCACCAGTCTGCGGGATCTCGGCCGCCAGCTTCTCGCCGTCAAGGCGGAGAATTTGGCCGGACAGGACCGCAACCCCGGAGTGATGCTGGCCGAGGTCCCCTTCAAATTGGGCGACAACACCGGCGACGGCCGGATGCAGATGTTCTACCGCAAGTCGAAGGGGAAAAACGACGGCTGGACGCAAAGGGTCATCCTCGACCTGAACACGACCAAACTCGGCCCGGTGCTCGGCGACATGCGGTTTTTCAACCAGGACATGATTCTCAATGTGTTCCTGCAGGATCAGACCACGGCCGACTATCTGCAAACGGAAGCGGAGGAGCTGGTGGATAGCCTGTGGTCGAAAGGTTTCCGGGTCAAGGCGCGTTTCATGGTGGTTCCGCCGCCGCCGGCGATTCAGGCGGCGCGGCCGCAGATCGCGGGCGAAGGCGGGACAGCCGCCGCCGCCAGCGCCAGCGAGCCCCTCCCGGAGGTGCGGCGTTCCGACACCGGCCGGCATCATCTGGACGTCAAAGGTTAATTTCATGTGGGGGTTGCGGAAACGGTTTCCGCAGAGCCCACGTTGTGGAGACAAGCATGGAGCCGTCAAATATCGGTCAGTCCTGGATTCCTCACCTCATATTCGCGGTGATAGGCGTGTTGTCGATTATCGAGATGCTCAAGTACAAAATCCGCAACGATCCCGGAATGTGGCAGGACAAGTTGGACCGGGACAGCCGCCGCGCCGCCTCCGACCCCGATTTCCTCGCCAGGGAAAGCGCCGACGTCGAGGCCAAGCTGAAAGCCTCCCCTGCCCCGTCGCCATTCCGCGCCATCAGTAAAGGGGAGGAAAGGCGCTGGAGCATCATCCCCTCGCTCATGCTGACCCTGGTGACGGTTTCGGTGATTTTACTGTATTTCGGCCTGTTTTACATCATGCCGGCGGACGGCATACGCTGGCATGTGTATCTCGGTTGGGCATTGATCGTGGTGGTTCTGGGGTTGTATTTCTACCTGGAAAGAAATCGGGCCGCCTATAACCGCGCCCGGCAGTTGGAGCGGAAATACCGCCTGCAGGAAGCGGGAAATGCCCCCCAAGCGGCGGCGACGCTACGGGTGCTTCTGGGTTGTTACCAGGGAACGCCAGATAGATGGCTGGAGCTTGCCGGCAAGGAACTCGCGGCCAAACAAGAGGCAGGCGAAGGAAATATTAGATGCGGCACGGGCGACTGATGCCAGAAAAGTGGAAGTTTTACTGGAAAATAACCGGGATTTGGCGGTCCTTA
The DNA here is from genome assembly GCA_031548865.1 of Planctomycetota bacterium. Classification (GTDB taxonomy): domain Bacteria; phylum Planctomycetota; class SZUA-567; order SZUA-567; family SZUA-567; genus JAJBSZ01. Next base: position 1,014 of record JAVBQR010000195.1, on the reverse strand, counting down.
GCGACTTGTGATCGCGAAAAAAAGCCCTTGGCAAAGGGTGAAAAAAACCTGGCGGCGGTATTTATTTGGGGTGAATTGCGGGCTGGAGCGATAAAATTGACAACTGTTTACGGATAGGAAAGTGGTTGTTTTATTTGAGTTTAGTAGGCAAAATGTCAAAGTGCGGGCGAATTTAAATTCAAAAAAAAGAAAAAAGCTCTTGCAAAGTAGTTCGAAATCCGTAATATCCAATTCGTCGCAGCAATAAGCCGCTCGCAACAAACCGACGCGACTGACTGAAAAGTCAGCGCGCCAAAGTTTGTTGAGAGTGACCGAGAAAAACAAGCGACCGAAAAAAATAAATAAAAAAGTTCTTGACAAAAACAATAAAACGGGTAAGATGTTCAAGCCCAAACGATGCAAAATAAAAAATAAAAAAAAGTTCTTGACAAAGCCGAACGAACGGGTAAGATGTTAAAGCCCCACAGGAATTCGGACGCTGAGGCCCACCGGCCCGGCGCTTTTTTTATCTATAAAGAGTGTCAGGCTTAAAAATCTGACAGATAAAAAAGCCAAGAGAAAAAATTAAAATAGACTCAAGGGGTTTTCGAGTCTTGACGATAAGATAATTCTGGCAAGTTGGCCGGCTAGCTCCGGTGAAAGCCAAAGGGTTATCTGATAAGAGTTTACAAAGCCCAGCCAGCGCGGGCGAATGTTCTTTGAAAATTAAATAGGCAGCTTTGATGTAAGAGTTCGTGAGTTTGAATCGGGTCCTCCCCGGACTTGATTCAGCGACCGATGTCTGTCCCGCAATCTCGCGGGCAGGCATCTAAAATCAATTGCCAGTCTTTTGCGGATTAGCCTCCAAAAAAGACATAAGCTTCAAATCTTTCTTTTTAATTGAAGGGTTTGATCCTGGCTCAGAACGAACGCTGGCGGCGTGGTTGATACATGCAAGTCGAACGGGAAAGAGGGGCTTGCTCCTCGAGTACAGTGGCGGACGGGTGAGTAACGTATAATCAATCTGCCCTAGAG
>JAVBQR010000123.1:0-28688 GCA_031548865.1 Planctomycetota bacterium | reverse complement strand
TGAAATTGTGAAAACGTATCTCATCGCGTCATACTTCGTCAGCTCGGTCGGAAATAACTTTTTCTGCCTAGCCGCCGGCTGAAAAAGTGATTTCCGCCCTCGCTTCCTCGTCTGACACGATGATATACATTTTCACAATTCAAATAGACGTTCGGTATAACCCGTTGTTTCACCTCCCCGACAGCGTGTTCAGGGGTTCCCGGTGCGGGCGGGAGTAGGACCTGCCCTCTTCCGCCGCCCGGCGGACCGCCTTGTCCTCGTCCTCGCGGTCGAGGTTGGAAAAATGCCGGCTTTGCCAACAGGCTTCGTTGCGGTGGCCGGCGCCGTTGATGTAACACCAGGTCGCCCGGTGGCCGCGCACGTCGAGGTGCAGCGAGACCTCGTGGTCGCCGCCAATGGTATTGTACACCCCGATGCCGCCCATGGGCAATTTACCCTCCGCCTGCAGATCCTCGATAACCGCGACAATCGGATAGGCGTCGCGGCGATCGAGCTTGCCGTCGCGGTTCAGGTCCGCCGCCTTGATGTTTTCGCCGCCGGCGAGATTGATGTAAAAGTCGAAGGCGTCGCCGTACACGTGCCGGCCGAAGGCGTTCGAGCCGATGGAACGGTTGTAGGGGGGGGTGCGGAAACCGCTGATGACCCTTAGGGCCGAACCGGGGATGCCCCGGGCGGAAAGGCCGTTACGGAGGGTGGTTATCGCGGTCCACATCGAATAGCAGACCGGCACGATGTCGGTGTGCTTGGTCCCGGTGTCTTCCGAGGGAGCGACCAGGTCGTCGGCCTTAACCCCGGGGGAGACTTCAAAGGACGCGTTCATGTCGGTGATGCGCATCCACCATACGGGCGGCTGGTAGCTGTCCGGGTTGTCCTTGACCTTGGCGTTCCCTGAAGCGGAGGCTTGGCGGTATTCTCCGATGGGCGTTTCGTCGACCCGGACCAGCCAGCCCTGGTTGCTGCGGCGGGCGGTCGCCTTGTGGGGAACGAGGACGCAGATTTCGCCGCGGCGGTTTTGCTCCCCGGCGACGGCGGCGACGCTGATGTAAAAGGCGCCCGGTTTTTCCGGGGCGGTGAAATTGAGCACCGTGTCCTCGCGGATGATTTTGCCGTCCTTGATGACCGCAAGGCGGCCGGGTTGCCCGTCCGCTTCGGCGGCGACCTGGAGGCTTTCCCCGGGAAGCATGACGACGAGCGGATTGCCGGCGAAGGACAGGTCCATGGTGCGGCGGTCGTTGGGGCTTAGCCAGCGGCAGCGCAGATTGACTTCGCCCGAGAGGGCGGCGGCAGCGGAAATGGTGAGGGCTAGGAACAGGCAAACGCCCAGCTTCAGGGTTTTCAATTGGCGGATAAGTGTAGGCATCGTTATTCTCCCAAGGTGATTCTCCCGAGGAATGGGGTGATCCTCAGGACGAATAACGGGGACACGAAATTTAATTATGCCTACCGCCGCATAATTAAACATCATGTCCCCGTTATTCTCACGTATGCAATTAGCTCTACAACGCTAGATTTGCGGGAACCGCCCCGCAAATCTAGCATGAATAACCAGTTGCGGTGACCTTCGTTCTTTGGTCAAACCGTCACTTTGCAAAACTTCAGTTAACAACCCGGTAACCTTCCTGGCGGATGCGGCGGAGGATGGCGAAGAGGTCGCCGTCCTGGCCGAAGGCGGAGAGGAGGTTGATTTTCTCGCCCGCCTCGGTGCCGGTGTAATCCAGCTGCAGCGCCGCCGCCTTGGCCAGGTCCGATTCGGGAGGGGCGAGGTTCAGGAGATTCTTGAACCATTCGGCGGCGAGGGGGAGGTTCCCGGCGCGGCGGAGCGCCTCGGCCGTTTCGTAGGCGTGGAAGAGGGCGGCGTCGGGTTGGCGGTCCAGCTCGCCTTGTCGCAGGGCGTCGCGGAGGCAGCCGGCGGCGACGAGGAGGATTTCCCTTTCGCGGCGGATCAGGTCCAGGCGGACCAGGACCTCGCGTTCGCAATCCTGGCGGATGCCTTCCAGTTCTTCCAGGCGGTGGCTGCGGGAGGCCCGGGCCGAGGTGCTGGACCAGAGCGGATCCTGGTCGGGATGGAGAAAGCGTTCGCGGCATTCCTCCTGCAGGGTCTGGAGGATTTTTTCCGCTTCCTGCCAATCGCCGAGGCGGTTCGCCAGGCCGGCCATGAGGATACGGCCGGCCATGTCGGCGGCGCCGGGGAGACCGTCGCGGTTCTGCCGGGCGCGGCGGAGCATGGTGCGCAGCTGCGCCAGTTCGCCGAGGGTGTCGGAGTCCTGTTTACGGTTTTTCCCGAGATCGGCCAGGACATTCTGGGCGGTTTTGGCGAAGGCCGGGCCTTTTGGGGGAGTGGCGAGGTAACGGCGGACGGCCCAGGCGGCGAGGAGGTTGGCCCGGGCGCGTTCGAGGGCCGGGGCGTGGATGGCGGCGAGGTAGGTGCGATGGTGTTCGGTACGCAGGGTGTCGGGGATGAGGTCCTGCTGATTGAAGAAGGCGACGATTTCGTCCTGCCGCATTTCGGCCGCGTGTATTCCCAAGAGGCGGATTTGGGTTTGGCGGAGGGCGGGTTGCAGGTTTTCCTTGACCCAATTTGCAGCCTCTTCGCCGACGGGTTCGGCGAATTGCGCGTTATTCTGGGTATAGCCGCAGGAGGGGCAGACGGGGAGGTCGGCCTGGTAGTCGAGCATGCCCGGGGCGGGGTAAGGACAGAGGTCGGCGTCGCGCTGTTCGGCCTGCATGCGCCATTTGGTGGTGACGGACGGATGTGGGCCGGGGGATTGCTGCCATTTCAGCCAGGTTTGCCAATTGTCGAGCGAGCCGGGGTAGGTGGGGGTTTTGCGCATGAGCCGGTCGGCGAGGGGGATGTTGACCTGGAATTTGCAGACAGGGCAGGCGGTGGTGGCGGTGGGGAGTTCGTAGATTTCGTCGAGGGAGCGTTGCTTGGGTTGGGGCTGGGCGGATTCCGGGCTGAGGGCGAGGGAGCCGGCGTCGAGGGCGGAAGCGGGGGTAGCGATCAGGATGAGGAGAAGAATCAAGACAAGCGCTGTAAGTTGCATTGGATAAAGCCCCTCATTCCATCATGTCCCCAAATTCCGCAATCATCAGCCCCTACCGCCGCCACGCCGTCTCCTCGACCTCGTAATGCGACGGATAACCCAAAATCGTCCGCCGCAACAAATCCAAGGCCGCATTGGCCGAACGCTGGCGCACCCCGTGCCTGTCCGCCACCGTATTGTAGCGGAAGGTCCGGGTCAAACCGTTACCACCCGCATCCAGACGCGCACAGGCTATCCACACCGTTCCCACCGGCTTCTCCGCCGTCCCGCCATCCGGACCCGCCACCCCCGTGGTCGACAAGGCGTAAACCGGGGTAACATACTGCCCGAACCTAAGCGGCCGCTCCACCATCGCCATCGCCACTTCGCGGCTCACCGCCCCGTATTTATCCAATAAACCTTGCGGCACACCCAAACGCCGCACCTTGGTCTCGTTCGCATAAGCCACCACCCCGTCGACAAACACCTCCGACACCCCCGGCACATCGACCAGATTGCTGGCCAGCATCCCGCCCGTACAGGACTCCGCGGTTATGAGCCGCGCCGAACGCTCCATAAGCAGCCGATAGACCGCCTGCGGCAAAGTCGCCCCGTCGACCCCGAAAATATCCTGCTCCATCACCGCGCGAATCTCGGCCTCTGCCTTCTCCACCGCCGTCCGCGCCGCCTCGGCACTCTCGCCCTTGCCGTAAAGGCGAACCGTGATCACCGACTCCGCCACCGTCGTCCCCACCTCGGGGTTCGATTTCTCGCCCATCAGGTGTTTCAAGGCCGCACCGATGTCCGACTCACCCCGGCCGCACATATGGAGCCGCCGCATAAAAGTGAAAGCGGCGCCCGGCGCCCCCGACATGACCGGGCGGATCGCCCCGTCGAACATGGCCCGCATCTCCTTCGGCACCCCCGGCATGCAAAACACCCGGGCGGATCCAAGATTGGCACGAATCCCCGGCGCGGTTCCGTTCGCATTGACGATACGCTCCGCCCCGTCCGGGATCAGCGCCTGAATGCGGTTGTTCTCTCCCATCGGCCGGTTGAAGCGGCGGAACATGGCGGCAATCTCCTCGACCGCCTCGGGATCCTCGTGCAGACCAACGCCCATGGCTTGGGCCAGGGCATTACGGGTGCGGTCGTCCTCGGTCGGGCCCAGACCGCCGGTGGCGATGACGAGGTCGGCCTTGCCGGCGGCTTCGCTAAAAGCGTCGGCGATGTCCTGGGTGACGTCCCCGACGGTGCGGTGGCCGAGAACCCGCCAACCCAACAGGGTGGCATGCTCGGCAAGCCAGGCGGAATTGGTGTCCAGGGTGTGGCCGAAAAGTAGTTCGTCTCCACAGGAGAGGAGAAAGACGGTGGGCTGGGGCATGGGGGTTCCTTATTGAAGTTTTGCCCTGTGGCGATTGAACCGCCAATCGCCACCTGGCAATAATCGTTCTCATATGAATTTCAAGGGTTTTCGATTTTATAAAACCGCCATGCGGCGGTTTGCATGGTGATGTTTCCCGAATTTTCGCTTCACGGAGACAACTCCGGCAGCGGCGGGGTGGGGCTGCCGGCCGGCGGTTTACGGGTAGGCCGGAGGGTTCCGGAATCGCTGGGAGGGCGCTGGCTGGGAAGCCGGGGTTGCGACGGCAACAGGAGGTGCGCGGTGCGCCCGGTCAGACCGCCCTCGGTGGTGAGGGAAGGGGCAGGGGGGTCTATATCCAGGCTTTCCAGCCGGGGCCGGGCCGGAGTCACGGATTTCGGGGCCGGAGTGACGGGAGCGATGTCGGGGGTCCCGGTGCGGCGGCGTTCGAGGTCGGAGACCGGGTTTTTGGGGAGCACGACTTCGGTTTGTTCGCGCCCGTGTCCGGGGTCGGCGATTTGCTTGGGAGGCGAAAAGTAGAAAAGACAAAAGCCCATGGCTACGCCCCAGAAAAAACAAATCCCCAGGATGAGGGGTCTGGGGTTGTAATATTCGACCGGTTTGGGGCGCGGGGTTTCCGCCATGGGGCGTTCCTCGGGCTAGAGCGGATAATGGATTACCGATATATTGGAGACAATTATCGAATCTGGGGAGTGAAGATCAAGGGCATTCGGTTTTTTGCCCCCGTCACCCCTTCCGCAATACCTCAACCGCCTTTCTGGGATCCTCCGCCCGAAATATCGCCGTTCCCGCCACCAGGCAGTCCGCCCCGGCGCGAATGATTTCCGCGGCGTTTTCCAGACTGACCCCGCCGTCGATTTGCAGCTCGATTTCCGGCCGTCCCGCGTCGGCGATAAGCTTGCGCGCCTGCCGCAAACGGTCCAGGGATTCGCTGATGAACTTCTGTCCGCCAAAACCGGGGAAAACGCTCATCAGGAGCAAACGGTCCACGTTATGCAGGCGGCCCCGCAAACACTCCACCGGCATGTCGGGGTTGATAACCAGGCCGCGGTCCTTCCCCAAGGCGCCGATGGCGGAGAGGATTTCGTCAGGCTCCGGGAACACTTCCAGATGCACCGATATCCCGTCCGCGCCGGCGTCGGCGAAAACCTTGAGATATTTTTCCGGATTATCCATCATCAGGTGGGCGTCCAGATACATGTTGCTGAATTTGCGCACGCTCTCGACCACCGGCACGCCGATGGACAGGTTGGGCACGAAATGCGCGTCCATGATGTCGAGGTGCAGCATGTCGGCGCCGGCGTCCTCGACTTTGCGGATTTCGTCGGCAAGGTGCATGAAATCGGCGGCCAGGAGCGACGGCGAAATTTTTATGCGACGGTTCATCTATTTCTCCCCTTGGAAAAATTACCCCTGCCGTTATGATACCCAATCCCCGACCTCACCGTCAACCCCTTGACGAGCCGGGGGTTTTCAAATAACATATATAGGTTAGAGAATTGTTTGGACCAACTGAAGTTTTACCATAGTCCAGGACCAACTCCGCCAATACGAATTAAGGATCCCTAAGCCCTCATGCCCAATCCCCAAGTCCCCGATCTCAAAGCCATGTACAAAACCGTCATGGACGACCATTTCCCGAACGACCTCAGCATCAGTTGGGGAGAGCAGAAACTTGTCTACCGCAAACGCACCTGGGTGATCGACGACGACGGCGTGCCGATCCGGAAAGGCTTGCGCTATGGCGAAAACCCGGGGCAGGAAGCGGCCTTGTACGAACTCGTCTCGGGAAACCTCACTCTCGGGGAATGCACTTTCATCACCCCGGGTAACGGGCTGATTTCCTGCCTGTCTGAGGAGGGGCTGCTGCAATTCGGCAAACACCCCGGGAAGACCAATCTCACCGACGTCGACTCCGCCCTGAACGTCCTGCGTTACCTGGACCCGCGTCCGGCGGCGTTGATCATGAAACATAACAATCCCTCCGGCGCCAGTTACGGCGCGAACGCGGCCGAAGCGTACGACCGCGCCAACGCGGCGGATCGCCTGGCCGCTTTCGGCGGCGCGGCGGTCTTCAATGTGCGTATCGACCGCGAAGCGGCGGAACTTCTCTGCAATAATTACCTGGAAGTCATAGCCGCCCCGGACTACGACGGCGCCGCCCTGGATATTTTCCGGAAAAAGAAGAACCTGCGGGTCATCCGCATCGATCGCCTCGACCGCATCCGCGATTACGCGCCCCTGCGGTTCGTCGACTTCAAGTCGCTCCTGGACGGAGGTTTGCTGGTCCAGCAGTCCCAGCTTAACCGGATAACTTCGCCGGAAACGTTCCTGCCGGCGACAGTGACTGGCAAGGACGGCGTGGTCCACCGGGTGAGCCGCGAGCCCGACGCCCGCGAAAAGGCGGACCTGCTGTTCGGCTGGCAGGTGGAACAGGGGGTGACCTCGAATTCGGTGCTGTTCGTCAAGAACGAAACCACCGTCGCCATCGGCGCCGGCGAACAGGATCGGGTGGGCGTGGCGGAGATCGCCATCTTCAAGGCATACAAGAAAAAGGCGGACGACCTGGCTTTCCGGAAATACGGCTGCCTGTTTTTCGAGGTGGAATTGAAGGAAAAGGCCGGGGAACTCGCCAGAGGCGGCGCCGAGGCGATCCGCCGGGAAGCGGAGGCGGAACAAGGCGGCCTGACCGGTTCGGCCGCCGTCTCCGACGCCTTCTTCCCCAAACGCGACGGCATCGACGCCATCGCCAAACACGGGGTGGGTTCGATAATCCAGCCCGGCGGTTCGTTGTCCGACGCCGAGATTATCCAGGCCGTGAACGAACACGGCATGGCGATGGTGTTCACCGGACAACGCGCCTTCAAACATTGAAACCGGTCCTTGGCAAAAGTCCTGACTTCAGTCATAATTCGCAGCCGCCGTCACGGGAGAGGAAACCATGACCCGAGAAAACAAGGAAGCAGCCAAACATATCTCCATGGAACTTACCGCCGACGGTGCCCGCGTCACCAGCCTGTCGCTGTCCGGAAACCGGCTCTATCTCACCATCGAGGCAGAACTGGCGGAGTCGCAGCTCAAAGCCAGCGACGCTTCCTCCATCCCCGCCGCCGCCGATCTCCTCGATGACACGAAGACCGCCGTCAAAAACGAAAGCGGCCGGCAGCGCAGCGCCACGACCTCCATCGTATTCCGAGAAGACAAAACCGCGAAGTCCGGCGGAAACCTCAGGCAGGCGGACAAGGGCGAAGCGGCCGGCACCCCGGACCTTCACACCGGCGGTTCCGAAACGCTCCCCCCGCCCGCCGCCGCCTTCACCCCGGCCCCGGAAAAAACCGCTAAACCCGCGCCAGCCCCGGCTCCAATCATAACGCCCCATTCCAGCCCGGTGCGTGTCGCCGCCCCGCTTCCGGCCGCCGATCCCTTCCAGTCCGCGCCGGACCATCTCCCCGACACCGACAGCGACCGTTTCCGCTACCATGAACCGCAGAAGAGTATTTCCCTGGGCCTGGACGCGAAATTCGCCCCCGAACCGCCCAAACCGGCGCCGCTCTCCTTCGAACCGCCACCCCTCCCCGCTTCCCCGGATAAATCTCCCGGCGGCGCCCGGCCGGCAATGGGACGTTTTACCGTTACTCCGACCCTGAATCCGGTCGACACCCAGCCGCTCGAAATAAAGGAGGCGCGCCTCCCAGAAGGCCACGCCACCGCCCCCAAGGCGCCGCCCCTGGAGCCGGTGCGCGAACTTACCGACACCTGGGACATCGCCCATGCCCCGCGCCATGGCGAAGCGGACGGCGCGAAGGAAATGAAGGGGGTGAAGGATAAGGGTGAGGTGCGGCTGTTCCCGCCTTTGTCCGAGCCGGAAGCGATCCCGGAAATCAGCCTGGAGCAGGATGCGCAGCATCCGGGATTATCCCTTACCCCGGATCCGTTTGCACCGTTCCCGGCTCCGGAGGCGGCGGCGGTGAAGGGCGAGACGCCGCCGGTGGTCAAGGAAGTGCGTTTGGGGGATCTGGTCCTGGACGAGGAACCGTCGACGGCATGGAAAAACGTCATGCCGGCGGTGGAGTCCGGCGGCCGGGGCGAGCCGAAACCGGTGACGGAAACCTGGGACGCGGCCGACTTCGGCATCGGTGTCCCGGACAAACCGGAGGAAAAGGAACCTCCGGCGGCGGCGGAAGAAAGCAGCACGGTCGGCGGCGCGCGGCACGGCGAACCGCAGCCCAGCATTTCCTTTGGCCTGGACTCGGCCTGGACTCCCACAACCGCTCCCGCAATCGCTTCGCCATTCCTCGCGCCCCCGTCACCGCCGCCCGCGCCCGCGCCCGTGCCGACCACACCGGCTATAACGCCCGCACCGGTCGCGCCGGGGTTGAGCGTGTCCGGTAGCGTAACGCCCGGTTTGTCGATTGGCGGCCCGACCTTGGACTCGGGACCCGGTCTGGGATTCGCTCCGCCGGAGCAATCGGGGCTGAAGGCGTCGACGCCGCTCGGCGTAACGCTGGAAGGCCAGTCCGTCCCGGCGAATTTTCCGCCGTTGACTCCGCCGCCGTCTTTCGGCATGGGAATGGCGCCCGCGGGCAACCAGGCGGGGATCGGAACTCTGGGCGGCAGCAAATGGGATGTGTCACCGCCGGCTGCGAGTCCGGCGCCGGAGAAACGCGACTCGGCGCCCCCGGCGCCACCGAATCCCCCGAGCGGCAAGTGGGACGCGCCGGCTCCGGCGCCTGCCGCCGCTCCCGCGCCGGCGGCGAGTCCCGCGTCCGGAAAATGGGACGCGCCGGCGGCCCCGGCCCCGAAGCCCGACGCCGTCAAGGCGGAAACGCCGAAAATGGAAACGCCGAAAATCGAAGCGCCAAAGCCGGAACCGGAGGCGAACGAGCAGAAGGAAGGCCAGGAGGCGGGCGGGACGACGGTGCTGATCCGTTACACCTGTCCCAAATGCAAAACCCAGGGCATGCAGGCGGTGGACAAGGTGGGAACGGTGGTGAACTGTTCGAACTGCGGCAAGGCGATGCGGCTGGTGATGAAGAAATAGCCTGTTATTGCCCCGGGGTTTTTACTAAAATGGTTTCCGCCGTTGGCAGCGGCGGAAATTTTTTTTTGTGGAGCATGTGCATGGCCAAAAAGCGAAGCAATTTCAAATCCTGGCTCCGGGTCTGGTTTCCCTTCGGGCTGTGGAAAATCGACTGGTATTTCATAAAGTATTATCTGCGCACCTTTATCCTGATTCTGTTCGCCTTGGCGGCGCTGGTGGCGATCGGCGACATGTTCCAGCGCTTCGACGATTTCGTCATGCTGGCCCGCCGCGAGAACCAGGACCTTTTCGCCAGCCTGCTGACCTTTGTCCTGTACTACGCCACCTGGGTTCCGCAGCTTATTTTCCAATACATGTTTCCCATAACCATGTTGCTGGCCGCCGCCATCACCGCGACCTCCTCGTTCGCCGGTCCCCGGGGGAACAACGAATACATCGTGTTACGCTCGTCGGGGGTATCGGTATTGCGGGCCTTTTTTCCGCTTCTTCTTCCGGCGCTCCTGGTCGCGGTACTTTTTCAGGTGGAGCGGGACCGCTTTCTCCCGGGGATGGTGCGGGAGTCGCAGGCGATCCTGAACCGGCTCAAATCGCGGACCTCGAACCCGACCAGCCTGACCCATTACGGTTCGCACGGCATCCAGACGGCAGCCATCGGCTGGTTCGCGCCGGGGGGAATTGCCCACAACATCATCCTCGAGGTCCGGGATCCGGTTGCGTTCCACCGCGGGGACGTTTCGCAGGGGGACAACGACTTCATGGCTTTCCGGGCCGCCAAAGCCCGGCTGGAGCCGGCGCCGTCGGGCGGGTATTACCAATGGGTGCCGATGGACAAGGCGCAGGTGCATACCTATACCCGGTTTGCCCGCCGGAAGTATGAATGGACGAAACCGGTGGAAACGGACATCACCCCGGCGATGATCGAACGCCAGACCTTGGGCGACGCGGTGAGTTCCTGGCGGGATTTGCAGCTGATGGAGGTGGACAACCCGAGCGCCCGTTTCGAGATGCACTGGCGGATGGCGGAGCCGGTGGCGTGCGTCCTCCTGATCGTGTGGGGGGCGGGAATTTGCATGGGCCGGATGCTCAGGGGCAAGGGGGCGAATTTCATCCAGTCGATAAGCGTGTCGATGCTGGTGGCGGGGTTGTTTTACATCCTGCGGCTGGCGGGGAAGTCGCTGTGGGAAAGCGGGGTGTTGCTGCCGGTGGAGGGGGTGTGGCTGCCGATAATCGCGGCGGCGATTATCGCCCTGCCGATTGCGGTGTGGATGGAGCCGTAGCCCCACAACGCCGGATTTGCGGAAACCGCATCCGCAAAACCCGGCATGTTCAACCGAAATCGGACAAGGTAAACCAGTCGCGACGATATGGAAAAAATGGGGGCAGACGGATGCGTGACATTGGCGTAGGGGCCGGCGTTGTTCTGGGGTTGGCGTTCATAATTGCCGGAGGCGCCGGTTCGCTTGCCGCCGGGGAATATTTCCGGCCAGTCGACCGGCCCCGGCCGGTGGAAAAGACCGCCGACCCGGCCACCGTGGCCGGCTCGACAAGTGCGACCGGAACGGCAGGCGCGGCGGTTGGCGGGGAGAATGGGGAAGAGGTACCGCTGACGGCCGAGGACATTCCCCTGGCCATTGCCAAGGCCAAGGTGGGGGATTGGGCGCTATACAAGACGGCGGACGGCGGGACGAGCCGGCTTACGGTGGTGGAAAGTTTTACCGATCTGCGGGGCGACCGGCAGCTGATCGTCAAGGTTGAAACCAAGCCGCCCGGCAAGAAGAAGGCGCGGACCCTGGAAGAAGAGGTGTCGGTGAAGGAACGCGTGGCGGATCTACGGGATTTGGGGGAGGAGGATTACCTGGGCCGGGCGGAAATTTTGGTGAAAGGCAAGAAGCTCGGGGTGGTGGTGGTGAATTATTGCGAGCAGGGAATCTTGAAGCGGCAGAGCTACCTTTCCGGCGAGGTTCCGGTTTATGGTATCGTACGCGGGTTATTGCATGAGGGGAACAAGCGGACGGTGGCGTTGTCGCTGGAGGATTTCGGGTTTGGGGAATGAACGGGCGGTTGCGATTGAAATTCCCACTGCAATGATATACTGGAGCCACTTTGGTTTTCGGGAAAATTCCTGTCGCCGCATCTTGTTACGTCCACCCCTCCCCAAACGTCGGCGGTAACGGCCAGGCAAGGGAACGGTAGCACCGGACCCTGTAACGCCGGACTCCCCCCACGCGTCATTCCGGCGTCGCAAGCGTTTAACCGGGGTGAGGCGCAACTCGCCGGAATCCAGGCCGATAGACAATCGCTACAGTGGTGTTGGCTCCATGTCTCACTGATGTGTAAGTTCCGAAACTGATAAGGGGTTTTAGTGGAACCACTGAGCGACGGTTTATCGGCCTGGATTCCGGCGAGCTACGCTTCCCCCCCGGTTCAATGTTTATGGCGCCGGAATGACGTGTGGGGAGGTTTCGACGTAACAAGGATGCGGATTAGGGTAACACAGTTGAGATGCGCCCGATGGCATCCGGATCTTTCCAAAGCGGAGGAAGGGACTATTCCTGTTCCCCTACCGCCGACTGGACCGCGACCCCGTAACCGATGCAGACGCGTTCTTGATTACCGATCCCCCTCCGTTTGGAGCACGCTGGCGCTTTGCTCCGTAGAGGAAATTTTTAATTAGACAATTCCATTGTCCATTAAAAACCATAACCACGTTTCGACAAGGGGGCTGGTTGCGCCCCCTTTGGAATCCCGCAACCAGCCATTCGGCTGGATTTTATTGAACCGCCTTTTTACCGCCATTTTGGGAACGATGTCCAACAAGGAGCACGCCGCATGAAGATCGCCGTCTTCGCCTGGGAAGCGCTGGAAGGCATCGCCGTCGGCGGCGCCGCTCTTTACGTCAGCCGCCTGGCCGCCGCCCTGGCCCGCGCCGGGCACCAAGTCCGCCTCTTCACCCGGCTGGGCGAGAATCAGCCGCTCGAGGAAGCGGTCGGCGGCATTCACATCCGGCGCTGCCCCTGGGATCGGCGGCCAACCTTCCTGGAGGAAATCGACGCCCTGGCGCAGGCCTTCAACCACTATTTCACCGACTCCCTGAAAACCGAAGGCGGTTACGACCTCGTCCACTGCCACGAATGGTTCACCATCGCCGCCGGTTTGAAAGCCACCTCCGTCACCCCCGCGCGGCTGGCGGTCAGTTTTCATTCCACCGAATGGGGCCGCACCGGCAAGTGGCCGGATCAGGGCGACTCGGCCCGCATCGCCCAGCTGGAACGGGAAGGCATTCAACGCGCCGACGCGGTGATCGCCGCCTCGCATTGGGCGCGGCGGACCATCCACGAACAGTTTCACCCGCCGGACTGGAAGTGCGAAGTGGTCTATCACGGCTGCGAATTGCCGCCGCCGGATCCCGCCCTTGCCGCGACGGTACGGGAGCTGCGCCGGGCGGCGGGTTTGCAGGCCGATCAGCCGGCGCTGTTGTATGCCGGGCGTTTTACCCCGCCCGGCGGCGCGGATCTCGTCGCCGAGGCGCTGGGGCTGGTGACCCGGGAACGACCGGACGCGAAGTTCCTTTTTGTCGGGGAAGGACGGCTGGACGTAAATCTCCGCCGGGCGGTGGGGGCGGCAGGTTTGTTCGTGCCGCTCCGGGGCAGGATGGTGGCGCCGGAATTGTACCAGGCGGTGGACCTGGTTTTGGCGCCTTTCCGGCGCGATCATAACGGCCGGGCGGTACTCCCCGCCTGGGCGGCGGCGAAGCCGGTGGTGACGCTACGCAACACGGTTCCGTCCGAATTCATCCTGCCCGGGGTGAACGGCTGGACGGTGGCGGAGGACCCCCGGGAACTGGCGGCGGTGATTGTGAACGCCTTCGCCAATCCGGAACAGACCGCCTGGATGGGCCGTAACGGCTTGGCGGCGGCGGAGACCGCCTTCAGCTGGGACGAATCGGCCAAGCGCCTGCTGGCCGCTTATGCCCGGGGCGAGAGTTTGACGCCGAAGGCGGCGTTGGCGTGAAGGGGAAGCACAATAGTGCAACGCGACTGTTGCGGGTGCGGTTCCCACAACAGTCGCGTAGTAGATTTATTCGCCACATTGCAAAACTTCAGTTAAATCTCGTCCAGCCAGTGCATGGGAATATCCGCCTCGTCGGCGCGGTCCAACGCTAGCGGCTTACGCTCGGGCGACGGAACCGGCGACGACACCGCCGCCGCTTTTTCCTTACCTTTTTCCTTACCTTTTTCCTTACCCTTCCCCTTACCCCGGCCGCCGGCCTTGGCCTTACCCTTTTCGGCGGTCTTCGCTTCGGTACCGGGTTCAACCTTCGCCTCGGCTTCGGCCCCGTTCTTGGCCTCGGCTTTAGCGCCAGCCTTCGCCTTCCTGCCCCGCTTCGGCTTTGCCGCTTTTTCCTCTTCCGGCTTCGCCTCCGCCGCCGGCGTTTCCGTCAGCTCCGCTTCCACCTTGGGAGCGCTCCAGAAAGCGGCGGCCCGCAACGGCGTCGGGTTGACGAGCTGTTCCTCCAGCGCCGCTAAGCCGGCAGTGCCGTTCGCCTCGAAGGCCCGCGCCGCTTCGGGTTTTTCACCCTTTTCCTGCCTCTCCGCCGCCGCCTTGGCGGCATCGACCTGGCGCCCATGCCTGCCCTGATTCGCCCGCCCCGCTTTTCTGTCCCCCCGCGCCGAAACAGCTGCGGAAGCGGGGGCCGGCGCCACCACGGAGGACGCCGCAGACCCGGATTCGGACACCCCGGAAACCGGCGCCACCGCTGCTTTCCCCGACTTTTTGCCGGACAATTCCTTTTCCGAAACGGTGCCCTGCCGCTGACCGGCCGGGTCGGGATTTCTTCCGTTCATTCCGCGGCCTCCCGCCGGCAAAGCCACCGAAACCGGCGCGGGAACACCTGCCGCAGCCGCCGGCGCCACCGTTTGTCCCGCGGCCGGTGCGGCGGGGGCGGAACCTTCCTCCCGCCCCTGCAGGCGGCGGAGACGCTTGTTGCGCCGCCGCCGGGCGGAACGGCTCATACGGCGCGGTTCCGGCCCGCCCGGGGTTACGACCACGGAAGCGCTTGCGGCCGGGCTCTCCGGTTCTTCGTCGACAGCGTCGGCGTCGGCGTCGAGATCCTCCGGAGCGGATTCCAGCAATGCGGCGGGCTGAAGCGCCGGCACGGTCGGCGGCGTAACGGCAGGGATTTGAAGCGGAGCCGGAACCGTGACGGTGACCCGCGCAGGAACCTGGGCTGCTTCGGCCGCGACGGGAGAAAGCGGCACTACGATTGAAGCAGCCGCTTCTTCGTTCCGCCCGCCCAGTTCCTTGTTATGATAGACTTCCTGCTCCCGATCCCGGCGATCCCGATCTCTATCCCGCTCCCGATCGTAATGGTTGTGATTGCCGCCATGCGCATAGGGTTCTTCGCGGCCGTAGATGCGTTCGGCCAGCATGTCCCGCCAATAATTGAGCCGGGTTTGATCCCCGTTTTCGGCGGTGAGAACGATTTCGGCCAGGGCGAGGGCTTCATGGAAGGCGTCCTGGGTGACGAAATTGGCGATGGAACCGCGCTTGCCGCGGCTGACGTATTCGGAGAAACGGTGCTGGGTGATGTAAATGTGCACGATGCGGTCGACGAGCTTCCGGGGGAAGCGGAGGCGCATGGCCATGGGTTCGAGGAAGGATCGGACTTTGTCGAATTTCAGGCGGGGCGTGTCGGAGAAGGACCAGGCGCGGCCGAGATGCAGCTTCAAGGGTTCGAGGAGAAGGACCGCGAACAAAAGCGCCGGGGTAGCGTCCGGGTGCACGGTGTCGCCGTTGTCGAGCGCCCGCAGACGCCGCCAGAACAGCGCCTTGTCGAGGCGCGGTTCGCCGAGGCTGCCGGCGAGTTCGGGGAGAATCACCTTCAGGAGGCCGGTGTCGTAGAGAAGCCGGACCGCCTTCTCGCCGGCGGAAAAGGCGAAGAGGCGGGTGATTTCCTCGAGAAGCCGGGCCGGGGAGGCTTTGGCGAGTTCCTCGCCGTGGCGGCGGATGGCGTCCTCGGTGCCGGGGTCGAGGTCGAAGCCAAGCCGGCTGGCGAAACGTACCGCCCGCACCATGCGCACCGGATCCTCACGGAAACGGATGCAGGGGTCGCCGATGCAGCGGATGCGCCGCTTGGCGAGGTCTTCCATGCCGCCCACATAGTCGATGATGGAGAAGGACTCGATGTCGTAGAACAGGCCGTTCACGGTGAAGTCGCGGCGGAGGGCGTCCTCCTGCGGCGTGCCGAAAAGGTTGTCGTCCCTTTGGAAGAGATCCGCCTCGGGGTCGTTCGGATCGGCGGCGCATTTCGGGGTGGAACGGAAGGTCGAGGTTTCGATTATTTTGTCGCCGTAACGGATGTGGGCGAGGCGGAAGCGGCGGCCGATGAGGATGCAATTGCGGAAAAGGGCGCGGATTTGCTCCGGTTTGGCGTTGGTCGAGATGTCGAAGTCTTTCGGTTTCCGGCCGAGGAGGAGGTCCCGGACGCCACCGCCGACCAGGTAACCGATATAATTGTTGCGGGTCAGGCGGTAGAGGACCTTGAGGGCGTCGGGGTCGATGTCGCGACGGGAGATGGAGTGTTCCCCACGGACGCGCACTATGGGATCGAGGGCCGGATCGGCGGACGGCGCCGCATATGCGGGGCAGGGGGATTCACCGGGGAGGTTGCCGGCGCAGTCCGGTATTTCCCGGTAATTATCCGGCTCCATGTCCTGGTAATCGGCGGGGAGGCTGTCGGCATCGGCGGCGGGATCGTCGGCATCGGCGGGATCGTCGTCGCCGATCCGGTCGTCGTCGCCGATCGGGTCGTCGTCGCCGGCGGGGTATGGCGTTTCGTCGCCAGGACCGGCTGTCGACCAGGCCGTATGCCCTACTTCGAGGATTTCCGCCACCGGGCATTCCCGGAATGACAAAATCGTGGCGTTGTCGGTGGCTGTTTGTCCGCTGACGTTGGCGGAGGTCTCCTTGGCGGAGTATGGATTCATGATCTGCATGCCTTTATTGGCAGGGTTCATCCGCCGGAGGGGAGATCGCGGCCGGGGATTGTCGGGGCGGCAAACAGGCGTTTCGGTTTGCCTGCCGCTGGCACAATCCTTCTTAGGTTCAATCCGAATTGCTTCAACTCGAACCGAACCGGGCCGAACCATCCCGCAGGGTTGGCATTCCCTTGTCCCGCGAAGAACCGGTTAGACAGTGAAATTTTGCATGTTGGCGATTAAACCGCCAATCGTAAATATGCAAAAATCAATATCGCCTGAATATCGTGGAGTCAACCTTACAAAATCGCCAGGCGGCGGTTTGAATGGCGATTCTGTAAAACTCCAGTCTTTTCAAGCTACTCGTTCAATATGCGCGCCCAACAGGCGCAGGCGTTCGTCGATGCGTTCATAGCCGCGATCGATCTGGGTGACGTTTTCGATGACCGAGCGCCCCTTGGCGGCGAGGCTCGCGGCAAGGAGCGCCATGCCGGCGCGGATGTCCGGGCTGTGCATGCGGCCACCATGCAGGGGGGCGGGGCCTACGACCACCGCCCGGTGGGGGTCGCACAACACGACCTGGGCGCCCATGTCGAGGAGCTGGTCGACGAAAAACAGGCGACTCTCAAACATTTTCTCGTGAATCATGACGCTGCCGTCCATTTGCGTCGCCGCCACCAGGGCGATGGAGGTGAGGTCGGCGGGGAAGGCCGGCCAGGGCGAACTGGCGATGGTGGGGACGGCGCCGCGAAAATCGGGGATGACGCGTTTCGGTTGATCGGCCGGAACGAAAAGGTTGTCTCCCTTGACTTCCGCGTGCATGCCGAGGCGGCGAAACTGGAAGAGAATCATCCGGAGGTCCTCGGGGCAAATCTGCTCGATGGTGATTTCCCCGCCGGTGATCACCCCAATCGCCATCAGGGAAGCGACTTCCAGGTAATCCGCCCCCAGGGTCGTCTCATGTTTTCCCCCTGCCAAAGTTTTCACCCCCCGGATGCGGATGACGTTGGTGCCGATGCCGGAGATGTCGGCTCCGACTTGCACCAGGAAGCGGCAGAGCTCCTGGACGTGGGGTTCGCAGGCGGCGTTCCTGATGATCGATTCGCCATCGGCGAGGCAGGCCGCCATGATGGCGTTTTCGGTGGCGGTGACCGAGGCCTCGTCGAGGAGGAGGTCGGTTCCCCGCAGGCCGTTCGGGGCGGTGATGACGATGCTGGAACCGCCCGCCTTGACGGTCGCCCCCATTTCCTCCAGGGCCATCAAGTGGGTGTCGATGCGGCGGCGGCCGATTTTGTCGCCGCCTGGGAAGGGGAGTTCGACCCGGCCGAAACGGTGCAGGAGCGGAGCGGCGAGGAGCACGCTCCCGCGCACTTTGCGGCACAGTTCGGCGTCGAGGGGTTTGTCGGCTAGGTTGCAGGAGATGGGTCGAAGGTCGTAGTCGCCCTGCTTGGCGAAGCGCATGCCCATGCTTTCGAGGAGCTGGAGAAGGGTCAGGACGTCGCCGATACGGGGAATGTTACGAATCCACACGCCGCCGTCGAGAAGGAGGCTGGCGCAGAGGATGGGTAGTGCGGCGTTTTTATTCCCCGAGGACCGGATTTTACCGGAAAGGGGATGGCCGCCGTCGATGATGAACTTTGCCATGGTTCCCGAATCGTTGTTAGCACTTGAGTTTTGGCAAATGCCGGTTGAAGCGCCGACCGGCATTTGGCAAAACACAGATTATCAATTAGCTCGATTAAATACCGTGTCGATAGCGGCGCCTACGCGTCATGTTTCCCCCGCCATCCTTATCCGTCATTCCACCCCTACCGGAACTTTCCCTACTTTAAGGCAATTAAGGTTGCGGGTCAAGAGGGTAGGAACAAGCGGTGCGGGAACCGCGGACGGTTCTTGCTGAAATGGGCGGTTGGTTTGGGGAATGGAGGCTGTTACATAAGGTGAACGGCGCTTTATTGACAGTAAGTGATACCAATAATAAAATCAAATGGCGCTTTTTCACCAGGAGAAATGGCCATGATAAAGATCAGCATGTCGGAACTGAAATCCCACCCCGGCAAATACGTGAGCATGGCTGCCGGCGAAAACACGGTTTACATCACCAAGCGCGGTCGCCCGATCGCTAAACTGGTCAGCGCCGCGCCGGACATCATGTCGCTGGTCGGCATACTGCCCCGGACGCGGACCTTGCTGCGGCGCGCGAGGAGCGCCTAAGGGAGAAAATGTCATGAAAAAGGTGCTTCTGGACACCAATATCGTTATTGACGCCATAACCGCCAGGGAGCAGTTTCATGATAATGCGGTTGCCATTTTTCAGCACATCAAGGACAAAACGATCCCGGATAATGATGAACCTCGCGGATGCCCATGCCAAATGCCAGAAGGAGACGCAGAGATGACGAGTTCAACTAAAATCGCACCGCAGACAAAATACACCGAAGAGGAACGGGATGCCATATTCGATGCGGCGATCAATGCATCCCTGGCTGGTAATAACGAGGAGGCGGACAGGTTAATAAAAATTATGCCGATACATCCCCGTTGGGCGAAAATTATCGCCGAAATCTATGGCAAAGATTTCTTGCTGAAATACTTCAATATCACACGCGCCAATGAACTTTACGGAGAGGGGTGGCTGAATGGCATATGAAGAGGAAAGTGCCGCACTTTTCTTTTGGACCACCGCACAGGTTGATGCCTTTGAAAAACGTGCCAAATCATGGGCAGAAACAATGTATGGAGAAACAATGCAAAAGTCGGCGGCGGCGGTTGTCAACTATACCCGCATTGCTTCTTTCGATCAGTTGTTGGCTGCCGAAAAGGCCTTTCAGAAAAATGACCTCACCGTTTACGCCCAGTCGCCGGCAACCTTGAAGTCGGTGCAACAAGGGATCAGCGATTTCAGCGCCGGCGAAGCTGTTTATCAGCAACTCCTCAATGACACCCCAGCATATCAAGCTCACAAATACCGTGAAAACGAAAAAGCGGCGCCGGACAAGCTGGTGCCGCTGGACGCCATGCGCCGGGCGCT
Source organism: Planctomycetota bacterium (assembly GCA_031548865.1). Taxonomy (GTDB): domain Bacteria; phylum Planctomycetota; class SZUA-567; order SZUA-567; family SZUA-567; genus JAJBSZ01. Next base: position 9,232 of record JAVBQR010000123.1, on the reverse strand, counting down.
GCGGGGCCAGGTAAAACGCCTCGAGAATTATCGCAAAAACGTGATGGGAAATCCTCATGAACACGATTTCATGTCCGCCCGGGTGGCCATGATTCGCCGGGCGGAAGAGCTGTATGATCTCATGCAGCGGGACCGCCTTTGTTGACCCCGCCATGCTAGACTTTGCCGGCCAGCTTGGGTAAAATTACCCGAAAATTAGGAATCTCAATCTTTCCGAGTACCAATGGAGACCTCGAAATTATGAGCACAACTTTAACTGAAGCCGATTTGAAGAGAAAGTTCACTGAAGAGGAAATGGACGCCTTATACGAGAAGACCATGGATGCGGTCGCAGCCGGTAATGACGAGGAGGCGGACAGATTGGTCAAGCTGATGCCCATTCACCCCCGTTGGGCAAAAATCATCGCTGAGGTCTATGGCAAAGAATACTTGCTTGAAAACTTCAACATCACACATGCCACCGAGGTTTTTGGCGAGGGGTGGTTGGATGAATACTAGAGAGGTGTCCAATGAACTTTTATACTGGATATCTCAATCTTTCCGAGTACCAATGGAGACCTCGTAATTATGAGCACAACTTTATCAGAAGCCGATTTGAAGAGAAAGTACACCGAAGAGGAGCGGGACGCCATGTTCGAGGCGACTATGGATGCAGTCGCCGCCGGCAACGGCACGGAGGCGAATAGGTTGGTCAGGATGATGCCGATTCATCCCCGCTGGGCAAAAATCATCGCCGAGGTTAATGGCAAGGCATACCTACTTACCCACTTCAATGTCACGCGGGCTGATGAGCTCTATGGCGAGGGGTGGTTAGATGAATTCAGGTGAAAATTATGCCATTCTTATGGCTTGGATTGCCACCCAAGCTGATGCCTACGAAAAACGAGCGAAATCGCGGATTGAAATTCAGTACGGCGATGCCATGAAAAACACGGCAGTCGCGATTGCCGCGCTTATACATAATGCTTCCTTCGATCAGTTGTTGGCAGCCGAAAAGGCCTTCCAGAAAAACGATCTAACCGTCTACGCCCAAATGCCGGCAACCTTGAAGTCGGTGTAGCAAGGAATGAGTGATTTCAGCGCGGGCGAAGCGGTTTACCGGCAGCTCCTCAATGATACCCCAGCCTATCAAGCCCACAAATACCGCGAAAACGAAAAAGCGGCGCCGGACAAGCTGGTGCCGCTGGACGCCATGCGCCGGGCGCTACGGGGCCAGGTAAAACGCGTCGAGAACTATCGCAAGAACGTCATGGGTAATCCTCATGAATACGATTACCTGTCCGCCCGGGTGGCCATGATTCGCCGGGCGGAAGAGCTGTATGATCTCATGCAGCGGGACCGCCTTTGTTAAAAAACAGGGCGGGTCTGCCTGTCCTCAAACTGTTAATCCCTGAACTTTTGCAAAGTGGCGATTTAACCGCCAATCGCCACTTTGCAAAAATCGTTTTTGCCCGAATTTCAAGGGTTTTTGAATTTACAAAATCGCCATTCGGCGGTTTGTTTGGTGATTTTGCAAAAGTTCAGTTAATCCGATAAATTATCGCAATGCCGACACAGCTCCACCCCGGCGCGGTTTGACAATATCGCCAGGCGGACTTTCTCGAACCCTTCCGACCACCAAACTCCTGCCAAACCATCCCGCGCCACATCCCCCAGAGTCATTTTCCCGGTTGCGTCGTTGCAGCACAGGCTGACCTTGCCGTCCGGGCGGATGATGCATTGCGTCGCCGGCAGGCTGCAACCCACCTGCAAGGTCGGCAAGGGTAAATCCCGCTTGTTCGGCGCCAAACCGCCCCGCGACGACATCACTTCCCCCCGATATCGCACCACCACATGCGTCTTCGCCCACCAGTCCGGGCGGCTCGCCGCCAGGGCACGGATTTCCTCGCCGCGCGGGGTAGGTTTGAAGTCGTCGACGTAATTATTGACGTAAAACAAGTCGACGTTGTCGATGATTTTCCGGTAGCGCTCCGGCGTCAGGAGGGTGCCGTTGCTGGACAGGAGAATCCGCGCCGCGGGTAATTCTTTTCTGGCGTGGGCGAGGAAGTCCTCGATGCGGCTGTCGAGCAGGCTTTCATTGTTTGAATACAGGCATACTTCGCCCCGGTAGGCCAAGCTCCGCAATTCGGCGATAATGGTCCGGAATAATTCCTCCGACATACGTTGCCGCGGCCGGGGGTCGGCGTGGCGGTTCACCGGGCAGAACGCGCATTCGCCGTTGCAACGGTTCAGGGTCTCGATTTCGAGGTGATTGAAGATTGGCGCCTTGCCGACGCGCTCCAGTTCGGCCAGGTATTCCCCACGCAGCCGCGCCAGACGTTTCGCAAAACTGGCGGCGCGGAACGGCAGGAACAAACCCTTCAAACGCCGCGTCGCCGGTACCGCCGCGTAAAGCCTGAACAGCGACCGTTTAAGCACTCCGTGTTTATTCCGGTACATGTCGATTTCCCGTATTTCCCGCAGCCGGATTCGCCCAGGCGTCGCCCCTATTTTTACTTTCTGGACTTTTCACGGCAGCTATGGTAACCTCACTGTATCCGCAGCAAATCGTCAAAGCAAGACTAATCGCCCGTTAGCGCCCATCCGAATACCGCTGGGTTTTTCAACTGAAAACGAAAATCAGACCCTCGGGCGGGAATTAATGCTTGCATTGCGCCACCGCGAATATAAAATTAAAATATACCTAATATGTCTACGCTTTTTACTTCCGGGGGAGAAAGGCGGCAGTATGAATAGATATGTCATCCTCGCCCTGCTGGCGGCGGCGGTGCTGGTGGGGGTGATTTCTTCAGGATGCAACCGCAAAAAGGAGCGTGATCCCGCCTTGGCCCAGGCTCGGCAGAAAAACTCCGGCCGGAAGGGCGCCCGTAAAAGCATGGTCAATTCCCGCCCGGCGGAAGTCCTCTCGGCTTCCACCCAGCGCAATTCGCCGCGATCCCGTCCAGCGGCAAACCGTTACCATAACTTCGAACCCATTCCCCCCATAACCCAATCCGCCGCCTACTACGCCTCCTCGACCCCCGCCCCGCGCGTGGAAACGACTTACGCCATGGCTTCGCCAAGTTACCCCGCCCGTTCTTTCGCCTCGGCCGCCCCTGCCTACGAACCGCTGCCGGAACCGGTGCCGGTTTCGCAACTGCAGAGCGTCGCTGCCTACGATTTGCAAAACAGCTACGGGCCTTCACTGGCAAGCGCCGTCTATACCCAACCGGATTACAGCCCGCCCCTTTATCAAACATCCGCCTATGAAACTTCTTCTTATCAGCCCGTATCGTACCAAACCGCTTCCTATGTACCCGTGATTCAGCCCGAACCAGTCCATAATTTTGCCCAAAGTTATCCGGCTAGCGATTATTTCCCGCCGCTGGGCCCCGTCTACGATCCGCCGGTGCAGATCCAGGTCATCAACCACCCGACCCCCGAACTTGCCCTGGCCCGGGCCGTCCTCGATACCGCCCCGGTCGCCACCCAGTACATCACCCCGCCGCCGCTGCCGGAAGTGCATATTCCGACCGCATATCCTCCGGTTCTCCCCGAACCGCAGAATTACTACCCGCCGGCGCCAATTCCCGATCTGGAACCGGTCCGTTACCAACGCGCCGCAGTCACCCAACCCGCCATCCCCGAATTGACTCCGGTAATGATGAGCGTTCGCGGCTCCGAATTCCGTCCGGCGCCCGTTCCCCCGATCCCGGAATTTTCCCCTAACCGCGCGGGTTATAGCCTCAACCTCCCGGCTGCCTATCCCGCCGCCGGACAGACCGGTTCGTTCACCTTCCCCTCCGTTCCCGCATTCGAAACGGAAGCGGTTCAGGATTGGACGCCCAGCCCGACGACGGCGATGCGGACCGTTTATTTTTAAGCATGGCGTTTTGCCGTCTGTCGACACATATAAAGCAGCCGCACGAACAAGGACGCCGCAGGGCGTCCTGTTTCGTTTGCGGTCGCTATGCGTATAGGAGTGGCAAATGTCGTTTAAATTCTCCAAATTCGTCATGGCCCTGGTGGCAACCATCATCGCCGGTCTCTGCCTGGTAGCCGTCCTTCGCGCCTTCGGCTTCCATCCCTTCAAAAGAAACTCCAGCGGCGAACCCGCCGTCCTCCTGAAGGAAGCGAACGACGCCCTCATCGCCGTCAAGGAGCGTCAGCCCGGCGAACGCCGGCCCGCCAGCTACGACGCCGTCCTCGCCCCTATCGACAAACTCCTGGTAATTACCAAAAAAACCCTGGAAGAGGGTTACGCCGATCCGGAAAAAACTTATGCCCAAGTCCGCTCCCTGGCCAATCCCATTATCGATGTCGCCGACCGCGCCAACCGCCAGGCCCGCAGCGAAACCGCCTTTCTCAGCAAGGATTACCGCTTCCACAACCAGAAAGCCGAAGCCTGCCAGTATCTCGCCAACGCCCTCTGGCAAGCCATGCAAACCCGGAAAACCCCCTCCGCAAGCGAGTTCCTGAGCAGCAACGCGCCGAAATACCGCGCCGAGGATCTCAACGAACTCCGCCGCATCCTCGACACCGGCATAGATGCGGATTTGGAAAACCGCGAGCTATGGTATATACGCGGCGTCCTCAACCGGGCAGAGGGGCTTTTGGCCCCGGCCGTGAAGGATCTGGAACGGGCTCTGGAAATCGACAACCAATACGCGCCGGCCTGGAACACGCTCGGCCTGGTGCGCATCTCCCTGCGGGAGTTTGACAAAGCCGAGGAGGCGCTGGAACGCGCGCGCGCCCTGACCTTGGCCAAAGCCGAGGAAATGGGCCAACAACCCGGCGCCGAATACATTGCCGCCCTGTACAATCTGGCCACCTTCCATGAAGGATTGGCGAGTTACTATAATCGTGAGAATCTGGTCAATTCCTCGCGGGAATCGCAACGCCTGACCAGCAAACACGCCGACGCCGCCCGGCATTACTTCCAGGAGTTCCTCAAACTGGAGCCGCAGGACAGCGCCGACTACCGGACGGCTCAAGCGAAAATGCAAAATTTGCCGCGTTGAACCGCCACAGTCCAGGGTCTAAACAAACCTTCCCGACCAGGCAACGCCAGGCTGAAAACAAGTTTTCGCCACTTCACTCCGCAATCGGTATAAATCGTCCAACCGCAAAATCATATGTGGACAAGGAAAGCCTGGTGGTTATAATGGGGGATTGCCTGTAAACGAATATACCGGACAGGTTTGAAATCCGGTGTATGTCCAAGGGGGGAAAGGAATAGCATGTCAGCCATCGAAAACGCTCCCTGGAAGGGAAAATCCATCCTCATCGTCGACGACTATCCGGCGGTGAGGCGAGCCATCAAGGACATTATCATCAGCCTCGGCATGCAGGCCGAGGAAGCCGAAAACGGCCTCCAAGCCCAGAACGTGCTGAAGAGTAAACGTTTCGACATGATAATTTCCGACCTGGTCATGCCGGAAATGGACGGATTCGAACTCACCGAAGCCATCCGCAACACCTCCCAGTACCGCCGCCTCCCTATCGTCATCATCTCCACCCACGACGACGCCAAGTACATTTTCCGCGCTCTGCACCTGGGTGCCGACGATTATATCATCAAGCCCCCGTCCGCCGAAATGGTGAAAACCGTGCTCGCAAGGATATTCGACCATGACTGGTAACCCGACCGCGGCCCCCGAAGCCAAACAAGACGGCAAGGCGTCGGAAATAGACCGGATGCCGGTCAAGATTTCCCACCTCGACACCCTCCTGGGCCTGACCGGCGAAATCATCATCGCCGCCTCGAACATTTCCATCCTGCAACGCCACCTCACCTCGTCCGAGGATTCGGTCGACAAGGACACCATGGAAATGGTCAAGCTGGCGGCCATGTCGACGAACCGCATTTCCTCCGACCTGCACCACCTGGTCATGGACATCCGCATGGTGCCGATCCGTGAGACTTTCCTCCGCTTCCGCCGGCTGGTCCGGGACATTGCCAAAAAGCGCGGCCGGCAGGTGAATTTCGAAATCGTCGGCGAAGACACCCTGGTCGACAAAACCGTCGCCGAACGCCTTTACGAACCCCTCGCCCACCAGATCAGGAACGCCATCGACCACGGCCTGGAGGATCCGCTGGACCGGCAACACGCCGGGAAAAACCCCAACGGCAACCTCACCCTCTCCGCCTATAAAAAGGAAGGCTTCACCTACGTCTCGGTGAAGGACGACGGCAAAGGCCTCAACCTCGACCTCATCCGGCAAATCGCCGTCGAAAAAGGCTATATCCAGGCCAGTACCGTCCTTACCCCGGACGAATGCCGGCAGATGATCATGAACCCCGGCTTCTCGACCGCCCGCGAAGCCACGGAAATCTCCGGCCGCGGGGTCGGGATGGACGTGGTCAAATCGACGGTGGAGTCGATGGGCGGCGAAATCATCATCGAATCGACGCCGGGAAAAGGTTCCGAATTCATTTACAAAATCCCCCAACTCTCCGCCGTGAACATCACCGATGCGGTGATTATCCGCGCCGGCTCCGGCTTCTTCGCCTTCCCGGTCGGTAACGTGGTCGCCACCCAGTCCATCCTGAAGAGAAACATCAACACCACCATGGGCCGCACCGAGAACATCAAGTATCTCGATTCGATTCTCCCGCTCCACGATCTCCTGAACCTGCTGACCGGCACGCCGCTGGCCGACGACCCGAATTCGGACGCGGTGTCCATCCTCATCATCGAAGCCAAAAACGGCCGCATCGCCTGCAAGGTTTCGGAATTCATTCGGCCGCAGAAGCTGGTTTTGATCCCCCTGCCGGAAGGCTTCCACGCCACCGGCATCTCCGGCACCACCATCCTTGGCGGCAGCCAGCTCGGCATGATTATCGAACCCTTCGAACTGGTCGCCATGGCCTGCGGTACCCCCCTGGACGCCGACTCCTACACCACCAGCTCGGCGATCCCCATGGAGGAAGGGGCGGCCGCCGGCCTCCCACAGCCGGACAAGGCGGCGGCGAAAATCCCGGTCAAGGACGAAACTCCCAAGAAAAAGGCCGGCGGCTCCAAAACCGGCGTCGTAACCCCGGGCGGCGCCCCCTCCGGCGGCCGCCAGGCTGCGCCGGCCCCGGAAATGGACGAAGGCCTGGCCCAACAGTTCTTCATCGAAATCCACGACATCCTCACCCAATTGAACGAGGACATTTTCCAGCTGGAAAAGGAGCCGGATTCCATTCCCAGGGTCAACACCATTTTCCGGCATTTCCATTCCATCAAGGGCAACTTCATGATGACCGGCTTCACGAACGTCGGCGCCTTCGTTCACGAAGTGGAATCGGTCCTCGACCAGATCCGCGAAAAAAAGCTGGAGGTGAACCAGGAAATCATCGATCTCCTCCTCGACGCCGTGAAAAACCTGGAACAGGGCCTGGCGACCATCCGCGCGGGCCGGGGTTACGAGATTACCGACAAGGATCTCCTCGCCACGCTCGAGCGTTACCGCCGCAAGGACACCCTGATTCGCGGCAAGGAGGCGGAGGTCGACGATTCGGGGGTCTTCCGCATGTCCCCGCTGGGGACGCTCCTGTTCCATGCGAAAATGGCCACGCCGGGGATGAACGTCTTCCAATCCATGATCCAATTGAAGCCGTCCTTCCAGGACTCCTCCCTCATCGCCTACCTGATTATCCGCCGCCTGACCATGGTTGCAGACATCATCGACTCGGTGCCGTCGCTGGAACGCATCGAACAGGGGATAGTGAAGGACAAAATGAAAATCATGTTCGCGACCAACCTGTCGATGGACGACATCAACCGTTTCTTCAAAAACCAGCTGCAGCGCTACTACTCGGTGGGCATCTTCGAAAATCTCATATTGGAGTAGCCAAATGGCTAAAATCATCCTGAGCCTGAAAGACGAGGCGGAGCAAGCGGAAATCGCCGGCGCCTTGCGGCTCCGAAAGCACACCGTATCGGCACACCGTCCGGTGGCGGAAACGGATATTCCGAAAAAGGTCGCCGAAAGCCTGGTCGAGGAAAAGGCCGACGTGGCGATTATGGATTACCTCGAGGGCGACGCCTTCAGCGTGAAGATGCTCCAGGCCGCCACCGACAACGCGAGCATCCCCCGCTTCATCTTCGTGCTCCCCAAGCACACCCCCGTTTCGCACATCCTCATGGCGGTGAACGAGGGGGCGGCGGCACTGGTCGAGACGCCGGTGAAAACCGAGGCGCTCCTGAACTATGTCGACCGGGCGATCAGCGGACCGTCGCGCTTCCGCTACGAGGTCGACAAGGAAAACACCATGGCGGCCGAGTTCGCGGTGATGGAACGCGAGGCCAAGAGCATGAAGATGCAGGCCGCCTCCAGCAAGAAACTGATTTCCTACCTGCTCGCCACCCCGATAGCCAATCAGCACCGCAGCGCCCTAATCGTCTCCGACTCCACCTACCAGCGGGATTATTTACGGAAGCTCCTCGAGGATCACGGCTTCCTGGTCCACACCGCCCAGAACCCCGAGGAAGGCTTGCAGACCGCCCTGGCGGAAAAGCCCCGCATCGTCATTTCCGACCTGGAAATGGAGGGGAAAAACGGGGTCGAATTCTGCCTGGACTTGAAAATCAACCATAAGTTCATCCCCTGCTTCTTCGTCATCTGCACCGCGAACAGCGAGAAAATCGACCAGGTCCTCGCCCCGGGGAACGGCGTGGACGGCTGCGTCATGAAGCCCGCGAACGAAAGCGGCAACATCGAGCTGATCGCGACGGCGGCGATGGGGTTGTTGCTATAATGTGCTTTTAACTGAACTTTTGCAAAGTGGCGATTTAACCGCCAATCGCCACTTTGCAAAAATCGTTTTTGCCCGAATTTCAAGGGTTTTTGATTTTACAAAATCGCCATTCGGCGGTTTGAATGTTGATTTTGCAAAAGTCCAGCTTTTAAAAGGAATCGAGCCTAACCGCCGCTCGATTTCCTTTAAAAGCACATTATAGAATCGTCTTGACTATCACGTTCGCCACACCCAGGATTGATTTGACGCCGCAATCGCCAGCGCAGATTGCGGCGCGTTATTTGGTGACGCCGATATACTGGAACCACTTTGGTTTTCGGGAAACTTCCTGTCTCCGCATCTTGTTCCACCCACCCCTCCCCGAACGTCGGCAGTAACGGTAGGCAAGGTAATGGCGGCTCCGGACCATGTTACACCGGACTCCCCCCACGCGTCATTCCGGCGTCATAAACATTGAACCGGGGGGAAGCGTAACTCGCCGGAATCCAGGCCGATGAACCGTTGCTC
>JAVBQR010000122.1:0-11478 GCA_031548865.1 Planctomycetota bacterium | reverse complement strand
CTCAATTGTATACTGGAGACACTTTGAAATACGGGGACACGTAACGCAATTGCTTTATACCGCCAAAGCAATTTCACAACATGTCCCCGAATTTCAAAGTGTCTCCAGTATATAGGTTATTTCGTGACAGGTCCTCACGCAATTGCTTTACACCTCCAATGCAATGCACGACATGTCACCGAATTGCAGAGCGCCTCCGGGACATGCGGTAATAACTATGCCATTCTGCGCTCAGGCAAAAAACGCGTCGGACCGCGAATAGTCCGGCGCGACTTTTCGAATTATATCTTCCAACAGCCCCCAGTCCAGCCCCATTTCCGCCCACACCCCCTGGGTCAGCAGGGGAATTTTCGCGTCGCCGCCGTTCCCCATCAGAAGCGCCCGCGCGACAATGTCCCCCATCCCCACCGCACAGGCGATTCGCCTCGCCCCTTCCGGCGCACCCAGCGGATCGTGATGGTGCCGCACCACATCCACCATGTTGACCGGCAAGTTCCAGCGTTCCATCACCATCGCCCCCAACAAGGCATGGTTGTAACCTAAAACCTGCGCCTCCGCCTCGTAAAAAAGGACGTCCCGCGCCTCGACCTCCCGCATTACCATGGACAGGTGTTCCGGAACCCGTTGCACCATGACGAATTTCCCGAGGTCATGCAACAGCCCGCAAATGAAGGCGTCCTCCTCCAGCTTCGTGTCGAGGTGCCTGGCCAATTGCGCCGCCAAAAAAGCCGAACCGATGCAGTGCCGCCAAAAAGCCTTCATCTCGAAGGACGCGGAGCCGGGCCCGGTGGCGAAGGAGTCGAATATGAAGGCGGACAAGGCCAGGTTGCGGACCTGATTAAAACCGAGGATGACCACCGCGTTCGTTATGGTGGTGATGCGGCGGGAAAAACCGTAGAAGGAGGAATTCACCAACTTGAGGATTCGCGCCACCAAGGCCGGGTCGGAGGAGAGGACGGTGTTGATTTCCGCCGCGGTGGTGCGGGGATTCGCGATAAGGCGGGTCAACTGCGCGACCACGGTCGGCAGGGACGGCATATCGGTGAGGTTATCCAGCAAATCGCCAAGTTCGGGCGGTCGGGTATTAGGTTCAGGCACGAATCAGCCTTTCCTGCACGGATTTGATGGCCAGCCGGCAAAGCTCGCGCATCAACGGGTCGTCGCGGAACTCGGCAAACATGTGGGCGATGCGGATCAGACTATCCTGGATGGCCTCGTTTTCCAAAGCGGCCCGGATGTCCGGGTCCTCCACATCGCCGGCGGGTTTGATGACAGCCATGGTTTAAAACCTCTTGCGGTTGAAGGCGATAATGGTGACGAGAACGATCACCGCCGAATAAGCCACGCCGTAAACTATCCCCGAAGCGATCTGATCGCCGGTCGGCGCCGGCCCCAGGACCACCTGGTTGCGGAGCTGGAAATGCTGCAAATCCGGCAGAACATAGTAGATGATTTGCGAAAAGGGCTTCAGAAGCGGGTAGATGTGGGTGGCGAAGGTGGTGACGCTTTCGTCGGTGAGATGCATTTCCTGGTCGGTCAGCGGCTTGAAAGAGGTGAACATGTAGTTGATGCTCGAGGAAACCTGGCCCACCAGATAGGCGGTGAAGGTGAAAATCGCCGAAAGAATGGGGCTGGTCAAAGCGCCAAAAAACATGGCGAGGGACACGACCACCATCATTTCCAAAAACAGCATCAGGACCGCCAGGGCGTACCAGGACCAGTTGACCCGTTGGGTCCACTCGGCGATTTCCGAAGTATTGGCGGTGTAGGCGGCGTAAACGACGAAGGCGAGGGCGGCAATAAGCATGCCCAGAAGGGCGAGGCCGATGACGGCCAGCAGTCCGAAATATTTGCCGAGCAGGAATTGCCAGCGTTTTACCGGCTTCGAAAGAATGGTGTAGATGGTCCGCTTGTCGATTTCCTTGTAAATCAGGCCGGTGCCGACAAAGACGGCGATCAGCGCCCCGAAGAAGGACAGGACGGCGAGGGAAAAATCCTGCACCACCTGCAATTGGTCGGTGCTGGAGATCCAGCCGAGGGCGAGGCTCGCCGCGATCATCACCGCCGCAAAAAAGGCGATGACGTAAAGTATTTTGTCGCGAATGGATTCGCGAAAGGTGTTTTTGGCGATTTGGTAAATTTTTCCCATGACTCGATCACTCCCCTCCCACCGGCTTCAATTCTTCCCTCAGCTGTCCGGTCGAACGCATGAAATATTCCTCCAGCGACTCCTTGATGGTCCGGAGTTCCAGAAGCCGGCCGCGGTTGCGGAAAATGTCCACGGCCTGGTTGGCCTTGTCCCAACTGTCGAAAACGAACAAGAGGTCCTGGCCCCGCGCGAGCGAACGCTTGGCCATTTTGCCGAGAACCTCCCGGTCCGCTTCGGAAAGTCCCGTCCCTGACACCTCGATCTCCAAATCCTCGGCCTTGAGAAGTTCCTTCAGGGTGCCGCAGGCGAGGAGCTTCCCGTGGTCGATAAGGGCGGCCCGGTGGCAGATCATCTCGATGTCCGAAAGGATGTGGCTGGAAAAAAAGATCGTCGTTCCCTTGTTGTGCAAATCGATGATGGCTTCGCGGACCTGACGGCGGCCCACCGGGTCGAGGCCGCTCATGGGTTCGTCGAGAATGATCAAGGGCGGGGAATGGACGATGGCCTGGGCAATCCCCAGCCGCTGGCGCATGCCTTTCGAGAAGTCGCGGAGGCGCACGTCGCGGGCGTTCGCGAGGCCGACAAAATCCAGGAGTTCGTCGGAGCGTTTGCTTCGGCCGGCGGCGGGAAGATCGCAGAGGGCGGCGTAGAAGTCCATCGACTCGCGGGCGGTGAGGTATTCGTAGAAGTAGGGGTTCTCGGGCATGAAGCCGATTTTCCGGTGGCATTCCATGTCCGTCGTCGGGATGCCGAAGATACTGGCCTGGCCGGCGGTTTGGGTTTGCAGGCCGACCAGGATTTTGATGGTGGTGGTCTTGCCGGCGCCGTTCGCCCCGAGGAAGCCGTAGATTTCCCCCGGCTGGACGGTGAGGTCGAGGTGGTCGAGGGCGAGACGCTTTTTCTCCCAGAAGTTCTTCTGGTAGGAATGGGTGAGGCCGGAGACGGCGATGGCAGGTACAGGGGAACTGGTCATGGGTGAACCTTAAAATCGGGCAAGATGCAAACAGCATGGGCATGTTGTTCGATGTCACTTCGGTGCTTTGGCCATGCTCCTGCACCGGGTTGAAATCATGGCGGTTTTTCTGCCTTTTCGGCTCTGGGGCAACAGCCGCTTTAGCTTTAAGCCTCGTGGCTTGGACTTGAGTTTTCCCGTGCCAACAGGTTTTTTTCCAAGATCAGATTCCTTAAGAAGTGCATTCATGGTCTGGGCATATTTTTCCGGATCTGCAGGTCCCCACTTCTCAAGGATACTTCTTGCTTCGGAATTCAACCAGTCCGCCGCTTCTTCCGGACTCATGTCCGCCGTTTTACTATCGATTTTGCGCCGAGCCTTGCGGATCCAGGCAAAAGGCTCGGAATCACCTTTGGCGTCGTTTGTTTTCAAAGTCGATTACCTCCTTCGGCGAGTCGATGAAAAGTTGTTTATATCCATTCGCCGTATTCACCAGATTGAAAAGCAATGCTTTTCTCGGGTGGGTGATATGTTTATAATTCCAACTGACCAAACCATCACAGACATGGAGCGTTGCGCATGCGACGTGTACCGCGTCGCTATGGGATTTTTGCCCGACGACTCCGTCCCGTAAATAATATCCGCCCAGGCGCCGCATTTCCGCCGATATCTCAAGAATGGTTAGACCAGGGCGTAACGAGTTGAAAAATTGGCATATTATCGGCGGCGCCGATGCCAGTTCGTCAACAACTTCATTTGAAACAACCAACCGAAAAACGCCGCTTCCCGCCATGGCAAAAAATAGCTTCGAATAATGCATAAACTCCGCGTCGAACACACCGCCGAACACGCTGGTGTCCACATAAAGAAGCATCGGCCGCATCGCTAACCTTTACTGTCCGCATCACGGAATGAACTTTTCGCTCCCTTTCAGTCCGGTCAGGAATTTGGCGATGAGCTTCGCCGAATTGTCGGCGTCCTTTGTCGAGATCATTTCGGCGGAGGAGTGCATATAACGGCAGGGGACCGACACCAGCGCCGCGGCCACGCCGGCGCGGGTTTGCTGGATGACGTTCGCGTCGGTGCCGGAACCGCGTTGAATCGGCTGCTGCTGGGTCTTGATGCGGGAATCCTTCGCCGCCCGGACCAGCCGGTCGTAAAGAACCGGGTTGAAATTGGGGCCGCGGTGCAGAATCGGGCCGCCGCCGAGAGTGGCTTCGCCGACCATCTTCGCGTTGCAATTGGGATAGTCCGTCGCATGGCCGACGTCGACGGCAATGCCGAGCGCCGGGTCGATGCCGAACGCCGCCGTCGCGGCGCCGCGCAGGCCGATTTCCTCCTGCACGCTACTCACCATGTGCACCGCCACGTTCAGTTTTTCCTTCGCGGCGAGGCGGAGCGTCTCCGCCACGACAAACACGCCGATCCGATCGTCGAGGCCGCGCGCGACCAGCCGGTCGTTCGGGAGTTCGAGGACGTTCCGGTCCACAGTCGCGACGTCCCCGAGTTCGACCATTTCCTCGGCTTCGGCCTTGTCCTTGGCGCCGATGTCAATCCACAAATCCTGGATTTTCGTTACCGCCGTATCCCTTTCCTTCGCGTCCATCAGGTGGATCGGCTTGACGCCGATTACCCCGGGGACCGGCCCCTTCGCCGTGTGGATGACGATGCGTTCCCCTTGCAGAAGGGGAATGTAAATCCCGCCGACCGTCGCGACGTAGATGAAGCCCTTGTCGTCGATGTGCATGACCATCAGGCCGATTTCGTCGCAATGCCCGGAGAGCATGACCCGGAAGGGCGCTTTCGGGTTCAGGACGGCGTGGAGGTTGCCGTGGACGTCCTTGCGGATTTCGTGGGCGTAAGGTTTCAGGTATTTTTCGACCAGCGCCTGACCCGGCTGTTCGTAGCCGGAAGGGGTGGGGGAGTGGAGAAGATTGTGGAGGAATTCGCGGGCCGCTTTATCCATGTCTGGATCCTTTTGTCAAAAAATGCCGTGGCTGTAAGGAAAAGCGCTGAAATAGGGTCGGTTTTACCTTGTCTTTGGACAAATTTCGGTAGCTGAACGCGGCTCCGGACACTGTACCGCCGCAGACCTCCCCCCACCGTCATCCCGGCGTATATACTTCGAACCGTGGTGTAAACGATGGCGTGCCGGGACCCAGTGGGATAAACAACGGCTACGTTGTTTATTGGGAAAACGTCCCACCGTTTGGCGTAGGGTGAAATCGTTTCGTAGCAATTGTTTTCTCCTCTGGGTCCTGGCACTCCATTCTTTACACCCCGGATCGATGTAGAGACGCCGGGATGACGATCTTATGAGGTATGCGATGCAGAGGGGGCAGAGACGCGTTCAGCTACCGTAATTTACCATATGACACCCTGCTTGGTTATACCCGAACCGCCCCGGCCGTCTTTACCCCACGGTAGCGCCTTTTCAAAGGAATTATCGCCATTTTAATGAATGCGTCAACCTGTTCCGGCGAGCGCCCGACGAAGCGTTTGCCGTCGAGAATCCTGTCCAGGGTTTTGGCGACGCCGGCGAAGGCCGGATCGGCGGCGAGGCGTTCGACCAGGTCGTTCTCGCGGCCGTTTTCCTTGACTTCGCGAGCGGCGGCCTGCGAGTGAACGCGGATGCGCTCGTGCAGCTCCTGGCGGTCGCCGCCGGCCTTGACCGCCGCCATGAGGATTTCTTCCGTCGCCATGAAGGGGAGCTCGGCGGCCAGGTTCCTGTCGATGCTTTTCGGGTAGACGACCAGGCCCGAGGCGACGTTGTGGCAGAGTTCGAGGATGGCGTCGGCGGCCAGGAAGGCTTGCGGGAGGGCGAGGCGCCGGTTCGCGGAATCGTCGAGGGTGCGCTCCAGCCACTGGGTCGCCTGGGTGAAGTAGGCGTTTTGCGGCAGGGTCATGAGGAAACGGGCCAGGGAACAGATGCGTTCGGAGCGCATCGGGTTGCGTTTATAGGCCATGGCCGAGGAGCCGATTTGTTTTTTCTCGAAAGGTTCCTCGATTTCCTTTTTGTGGGCGAGGAGGCGGAGGTCGGTGGCGAATTTGCTGGCGGATTCGCCGAGTCCGGCCAGGGCGGCGAGGATTTGCGAGTCAAGTTTGCGGGTATAGGTTTGGCCGGTGACGGCGAGCGTTTCCCTGAAGCCGAGTTTTTTGCAGATTAGCGCGTTCAGGCGATCGCACTTGCGGTGGTCGCCGTCGAATAGGGTGAGGAAACTGGCCTGGGTGCCGGTGGTACCGGTGGCGCCGCGGAGGCGGATTTTCCTGATGCGCTCGGAGATTTCCTCCAAATCGAGGAGGAAGTCCTGGGCCCACAGGGTGGCCCTTTTTCCCACCGTGGTCGGCTGCGCCGGCTGGAAATGGGTAAACCCCAGAGTCGGGAGGGAACGGTATTTTTTGGCGAAGTCGGCCAGGGCGAAGATGACGGCGGCGGTTTTCTTTTCGAGAATTTCCAGGGCTTCCTTGAAGATCATCAGGTCGCCGTTGTCGGTGACGTAGCAGCTGGTTGCCCCGAGGTGGATGATCGGCGCGGCGGCAGGTGCGGCGAGGCCGTAGGCGTGGACGTGGGCCATGACATCGTGGCGGACTTCCTGTTCGCGTTTTTCCGCGGCGGGGAAGTCGATGTTCGTAATATTTTTCCGGAGTTCGGCGATTTGTTTCTTGCTTATCGGCAGGCCGAGTTCGTGTTCGGCTTCGGCGAGGGTGGTCCAGAGGATGCGCCAGGTTTCGATGCGTTTCCGGGGGGAGAGGAGGGCGGCCATTTCTTTTGAGGCGTAGCGTTCGACGAGGGGATTGTCATAGAATTCGTATTTGTCCAAGTGGTGACTCCTGGGTGTTGGGATTCGGGCCGTGGATTCTTCCGAAAATCCGCCCTAAATCTCCGCGCCAAAACTTGCCAACGCCGACCGCGCCGCTTCCTGCTCAGCCGCCTTTTTGCTCGCCCCCTGCCCGCGGCCCATTTCTTCGCCCTCTATCAGGGCCGCCACCTGAAACACCCGCGAATGCTCCGGCCCGGACGTCCCCAAAACCCGGTAAACCGGAAGCGGCTTCTTTTTTTGCTGCAACACTTTTTGCAGGTGGGATTTGAAATTGCTCGAATTCGCCTGCGCCATTGCCGCCGGAATCTCGCTCTTCAAGGTCATCAAAATGAAATTCTTCACCGGTTGATAACCGCCATCCAAATAGATCGCCGCCACTATCGCCTCATAGGCGTCGGCCAGGAGCGACTCCGGCACCGCCCGCTTCTTCCCGATTCCCCTCCCCAGAAAAAGGAAAGATTTCAAATCCATCCTCTTCGCCGCCTTCGCCAAAGAGGAACGGCACACCACCGAGGACTTCGCCTCGGTTAGGTCACCCTCCTGGTGATTGGGGTAATTGTGGTACAGGAACTCGCGGATGACCAAGTCGAGAACGGCGTCGCCGAAAAACTCCAGCCGCTCGTTGTCCAGCCGCTTGTCGGATGTGGATGAAGAATGGGTAAGCGCGTTCTTAATCAATTTTTTGTCGAAAAATGTATACCCCAAAGCATTCTCGCACGAACGAATCCGCTCTTCCGCCTGGCTCGCCCTAAGCCGCGCCTGAACGTCCAATAACTCGACCGGAACGTCCTCGACGTAATTGTCCGCATCCTCGCCGTCCAGGTCGATCACCTCGGCTTCGGCGTCCTCGTCAATGACATCGGCGTCGACAATCCGGGTCTGACGCCGCGGGGCCATTTTTTTCGCTTCCATTTCCGCTGCTCTCATCGTCGACAATCCAGGGACGCGCGGGTGACGCCAATTAAAAACCTTCCGGTAACCAGCTAACAAACACCCGCGCGTCCCGGGCGATCGAGTTAATAGGCTCCGGCGGTAAGGAGCTGGCCGTGAGGCAAAGTCCCACCTTGGGAAGCACTGCATCCAGGCGGTGGTTTGCGTCAGGGCGAGACCCTTGTTTATGAGGCACACGCCTCAGCAAGCAAAGATACAACTAATTGCCATTCGACTCAAGTGGAAAAGGATTCTGGATCCGATTCTAACCCGCCGGCCGGTTTTTTTCACGTGTGGTTTTAACAAACACGCAAAGGTTGGCCAAGGGGCAATTGCCGCATTCCGGCCTGCGGGCGTGGCAAATGCGCCGGCCGTGGATAATGAGCCGGTGGGATAAATCACCCCAGTACTCGGGAGGAAGGAGCTTGGCGACGGCGAATTCGATTTTATCCGGGTCCTTCAGGGCATGGAGCCCCAGGCGGGTGGTGGTGCGGATGAAATGCGTGTCGACCATGAGCCCCGGCTGGCCGTAGGCGTTCAGGAGAACGCAATTGGCGGTTTTCCTGCCGACGCCCGGCAGGGTGAGGAGTTCGTCCATTCGGTCCGGGACTTTGCCCCGGAAATTCTCCATTATCGCCAAGCATGCCGCGACGATATTTTTGGCCTTGTTCCGGAACAGGCCAAGTTTTTGGATATAAGGTTCAACCGTTTCCGGAGCGCTCCGCGCGAAAGCCTCGGCATCCGGGAATTTTTCAAACAGGGCGGGAGTGACGGTGTTCACGGCCTTGTCGGTGGATTGGGCCGAGAGCATGGTGGAAATCAGGCATTCGAGGGGAGACTGGAAATCCAGTTCGCAGCGGGCGTCGGGGTAGGCAGCGGCGAGGGCGTTGGCGATGGCGAGGGCTTTGGCTTTTAGGTTGGAGGGCATGACAGGCATTTCCTCGCATATAGAAAATCCGTATATGTAGTAATTGACATTGGTATACCTAGAGGTTAATATTTGCCGGGAGGAAAATATGGCGAAGATCAAAAGGTTGACGCCATTAGGGAGGCCAGTTTATGGACCAAATGCGATTGAAAAACCGCAGGGAAAGAATCCGGCAAGCGGAGATTGACGACGATGCCTTCTCGGAAACGCCTGAGGCGAAAGCGCTCGATGCCCGGCTGGATTTTGCCCGCAATCTGATCGCTTTGCTGAAGTCGCGGGGAATCACCCAGGCTGAACTGGGTCGGCGCATCGGCATGAAACCCGCCCAATTGAGCCGTATCGTCAACGCCGAGGAAAACGTTACCTTGCCAACGATACATCGTATTGCCGATGGTTTTGGGGTAGCGGTGTCGCGCCTCTTCAAGCCACTTCCCAAACCAAAAGAGGATGCGGTAGAAGCATAATTTGCAGCTGGCGTCGGGATAGGCGACGGCGAGGGCTTTGGGTTTCAGCGGGGACTGCATTTGCTTTGAATCCTCAACTGGATGTCAAACCTCCGACATATCAAGGACTCTAAGAAAATCAGCCGCTGAAATGACCTTCACATTCAAGGGGGGATTTTTTAGGCCAAGCAAGTGCGTGTCTCCGGAAACCAGCCATTCGGCCTTGGCTTGTTGGGCAAGATGCAGGAAGACCGCGTCTTTGTCATCAGCAAGCCCTTCAATCGGTCGCAACGATTCCGAGAAAACAAACATTTCGGCATACGGAAGGATGTCTGCCAAAAGCGCGTTCGCATCAGCGGTTTTCAGGTGAAATTTCGGATATGACAGAACTCGTGCAAGTTCAGCTCCGGTCTCCTTGCACATCACCGGGACAAATAGTCCTGCCTGCCTACACTTTCGCAAACCTGCCAAACGTCCATGCGCGAACACCAGCGCGGATATCAGGCAATCTGTGTCTAGAACTACCCGCAAGCTGCTCACTGTTTGTCCCGTCGCGCCCAAGCTATCGCATCAGCAATATCTTCCGCGGTAATGTCAAGTTCAGCTAATTTTTCGCGCACCTTATCCCCCGGTTTGGCGTGGACCGGGGTGAGTATAATCCGCTCGCCTTCGGTTGCCACTTCGAAATAGTCTACATCCTCTAACTGACCAACTACGGCTTCGGGAAGAGTAAGTCGATTGTCACGAGTCATTTTGGCAAGCAGGACGATACCTCCGTAAAACTGGGAACTACTGGAATCCTCAACATCAGTATAGCCCCGGAGCGGAAGAAAGCAAACCATCCTCAATTTGCCTCCCCCATCCCCTTCAACGACAAGGCGATCCGCCGCTGGCCCAAATCCACTTCCAAAACCCGCGTCCGCTCCCGCTGGCCGACTTTCAACACGTCGGTGGGGTTCTTGACATAAACGTCCGCCAGTTGACAGATGTGGGCCGTTCCGCCCTATCTTTCAGGCGGTGGCGGAATCCCCAAGTCGCGGCAAATTTTCCTGGCAGTCAAGGTTTTGATTTCCTTGTGTCGCGGCACACCTACACCCCGCGTTTAATCGGCGTTATGCCAATACTCATGCTCGCCTTGTCGCTCCAGACGGCAACCATGCTCTTTGAGATGTTTGACCAGCCGTTGCTTTTTCATACCCTCTGTCGCCTCCCTTTTCGGGGTGCGGCTAAATTATTGGGACAAAGGCTTTGTCTCTTGGCGAGTTCGGCATGGCACTCTTCAACAAATGCCGCCATGCTTTTGGCGTGTTCCAGCGCTTCCTCGAAAGTATCCCCTTCGGCATTGACTCCATGAACATTCTGACAGGAGACGCTAAAGCCGCCTTCATCGGCGGGCGTGAACCAGAAAAGATATTTTCCGCTCACCACGGGAAAAGGCATGACGTCGGTAATTACTGACATATCAATTGCTCCTTTTGCGGGCGGTTCACTGCTTATCCCGTCGCGCCCAAGCTATTGAATCCTCACTATCAGTATATCCCCCGGGGCGGGCGAAAGCAAACCGCCCTCAGTTCGCCTCCGCCATTCCCTTCAACGACAAGGCTATCCGCCGCCGGCCCAAATCCACTTCCAAAACCCGCGTCCGCACCCGCTGGCCGACTTTCAACACGTCGGCTGGGTTCTTGACATAAACGTCAGCCAGTTGACTGATGTGGGCCAGGCCGTCCTGGTGCACGCCGACGTCGATGAACGCGCCGAAATTCGTGACGTTGGTCACGACACCGGGGAGAATCATCCCCGGCTTCACGTCGGAGATTTCGTTGACCCCTTCGGCGAAGGCGAAGGACACGAAGCTTTCCCGGGGGTCGCGGCCGGGTTTCGCCAGTTCCGCCATGATGTCCTCAATCGTCGGCAAGCCGACGTCGCCGCCGACATAGCGCTGTTTGTCGATTTTATTGCGGAGGTCCCCGTTGGCCATTAAATCCGTTACCTTGCAGCCGAGATCCGTCGCCATGCCCCCGACCAGCTTGTAACGTTCCGGATGCACCGCGCTGGCGTCGAGGGGATTTTCGCCCCCGCGAATCCGCAGGAAGCCGGCGCACTGCTCGAACGCTTTCGGGCCCAGGCGCGGCACTTTGCGGAGTCCCGACCGGCTGGCGAAGGGGCCGTTTTCATCGCGGAATTTGACGATATTCTTGGCCAGGGACGGACCCAGGCCGGAAACGTAGGAGAGGAGGGACGCCGAGGCCGTGTTC
>JAVBQR010000004.1:0-7879 GCA_031548865.1 Planctomycetota bacterium | reverse complement strand
ATCACTTCCCCAGCGGCGCCATTTTCATGGCAAGTAACGCCGCCTCCACCATGTCGTCCGCCGTGGCGCCCCGGGAAAGATCATGCATGGGGCGTTTCAAACCCTGAATCATCGGGCCGAGGGCGGTGTAGCCGCCCAGACGTTGGGCAATCTTGTAGCCGATGTTGCCGGCGGCCAAATTGGGGAAGATAAACACATTGGCTTCGCCGCCCAGAGGGCTGTCCGGAACTTTCTGCTTGGCCACCGCCGGCACGATGGCGGCGTCGAACTGCAGCTCACCGTCCACCAGAAGCTTCGGCGCACGTTTTTTGACCAGCTCGGTGGCGGTGCGCACCGCATCCACCGCCGGATGTTTGGCGCTGCCTTTGCTGGAGAAGGACAGCATGGCGACGCGGGGGGTAATCCCGGTGACATTCTGAAAACTGGCGGCGGCGGCCAGCGCGATGTCCGCGAGCTGTTCCGGCGTCGGCTCCGGCACCACCCCGCAGTCCGAAAACCCCAGCACTCCTTCGCCGTCCGGGGGGATCATGAAAAAAATGGACGACAGGGTCTTGTTGCCTTCGGCCAGGCCGATGACCCTCAGCGCCGCCCGCAGCACCGACGAAGTGGCGGAAACGTTACCGCCGATGCAGTAGTCGGCCTCATTTTCCACCAGCAGCATGGCGCCGAAATACAAGGGATCCCTAAGCTGCTTGCGGGCGTCGTCTTCCGCCAAATCCGGTTTCTGCTCCAAGCGTTTGGCGACAAACCGTTCCAGTAAGGGCGAGCTCGCCGGATCAATCACGGTGACACCGCCCAGGCGAATACGGTGTTCCAGGCAAAAATTCCGCATGGCAAAAGGATTCGCCAGGAGCACCGGTGCGCCGTAACCTTCTTCCACCACCCGCAAGGCGGCCTGGACCGAGCGGAGATCGAGGCTGTCGGGGAAAACGATTCTGGCCGGATGCGCCTTTGCCCAGGCGGCGGCGCTATTAAGCAGGTTCATGCTTTTATCCGTTCGGCCGGGATGGCTTTCCCCTGCTCCGCCAAGTAGGTCAGGAGCATCAAAACATAGACCGCGCTCGACAGCCGGTTCAAACCTTCCATGACGTCCGGCCTGGTTACGGTAAAGTCGCGGGCGATAAATACGTCGGCGGCATACAGTTCGGCCTCGCGAATCATCGCGCGCAGCAGATTGAGGCTGGCTACCCGCTTCCCCACGCCGAGTTCCGGGAGCAGGTGGTCCTGCCCCAGGTACTTCAGGGGATTGTGGGACACCGCGTGAATCGCCGCGGCATCCATGCCGCCCATGGTACAGGGGGCGAGCGTTTCCCCGGTCACTTCCGCCCTGAGCACATCCCCCAATGCCGAGCGCACTTCCGCCAGCCAGCCGGCCAGGGTGGCGAACCGGCCATCCGGATCGAACCTCTCCTGCAAGAGCACGGCTTGGGCGATGGCAGTGTCAAGTTTGCCGCGGAGCTTCAGGCGAGGGTCGTTCTTCGCTACCAGGGTGTCCCGGTTCAGGTGGGTCATGGTGTCAGGCTTGTCGTCGACGACCTGGCGGCACAACTGGCAGCGGGCGTCGTAGCGTTCGCTGCTGCCGGTCAGCGGGTTGATCCGTTTCTGCGGTGCAGGAGCACCCTCGTGGGGAACCTCTTCGGGAACACGCTCTTCCGCGCCGGTGAATTTGACGGTGATGCGCCGCTCGGATAGGAGCCCCTGCGCGGACGGAGTCAGGCGGGACCCGGCGGGAAGCTGGATCTCCTCGTCGTGTTCGAGGCCGTAACGCTCCCGCAACCAGGTTTCCGTGATATAAATGCCCATAGGAAAGCTCCCTCAGGCGTCGGCCCAATTGGCGGGATAAGCGACATAAAGGAATTTCACCTTGCTGGGAGTGCCGAATTCGATGCTGGAATTTTTCGGAATGAAGAGGACATCACCGGCTTTGCCGACCGAGGTCTCGCCGTTGCAACGGATGTGCAGCTCGCCCTCGATGACGTAATCGATTTCGTCGTAGGTCAAGGTCCAGGGGAAGAAGCAGTTTTCCCAGGCCATGAACCCGGCGCCCATGGAACTGCCGTCGGCGTCGGTGACCACGTCCACGATGCCCACCCGGTTTTCCTTGCCCGCGCCTTCGAACAAGCCCATTTTTATGCTCTTGCCGTCGACCACCTTTATGCCCGACTTGCTGGTGCCTGCCGATGCGGACCCGCCCGGCAACGCCTGTTCCCGGACCACCTTCTGTACCAACTGCTCCACCACGCTCTCAGGCACGCTGCCGGCAGGCAGTTGCGCCATGATCGCCGCGCGGATGGCGGCAATTTCCTTGTCGGTAGGGGCGGCGTTATTTGGGGAGGCGGCGACGGGGACGGCGGAAGCCGGTTTTGGGACAGGACCGGCAGGGGCGGAACAGCAGGCGGCAGCGGTGTTCACCAACTCCAGGCCGACCTCTTCGGCCACCGTCCGCGCCTCCGGGGTGATGATGCAATCGGGCGGGCTGTATTCCAAACGTTTTTTCCCCGCCTGGCGCTCCTGCCTTACAATTGCCGCGGTTATCAGACGTTTCATGATGATACGCTCCTTGCATTGGCATCAGTCGCCGGGACGTTTTCCAGCAGGTAGCTCCTCAGGGGAGCGATGCTGGCGGGATCCCTGGCGGACACGCGGAAAATTTGCCCGTTGAATCCGTGGTTGCGGAGCAGTTTTTCAGTCCGGTCCGGGTCGCAGTCCGGCAGATCGGTCTTGGTGATGACCCCGACCAGCCGCTTGCCGGCATAGACATTGAGGAGACCCGGCGGGAGCCGGAATTCCTGGTCGTTACAGGGGTGCACATATACCAGGGTGTCGACGTCGCTGGCGGTATTGATCAGCGCGGTAAACATCCGGGGATGGCAGAAAAATTCGCCCGGGGTGTCGACGCCGCCGGCTTCGAATTCCAACGCCTGGGTTTTACGCACCGCGTCATCGCGGCCGAATAAGGCATTGAACAAGGTGGATTTACCCGCCTCGATCGGCCCCACCAGCATAAACCGGGGTTGGTTCTTCATTTGGTCGCTACTTTTTAGCATTACTCCTACAACGCTACTTTTACGGGAACCACTTCCGTAAAAGTAGCATGAGTATAGGGTTAGACAATAAATCCGGCGCTGGCGGTAAAGAACGAAGGTCACCGCAATTGGTTATTCATGCTAGATTTGCGGGGCGGTTTCCGCAAATCTAGCGTTGTAGAGTTACGTACGCGTTAGCACGCACGGCGTATAGCCGAGCAGGGTTTGCAGGGTGAAAACAACCTTGTTTAGGGATTCTTCAACCGAACCTACCGAACCGTAGATAACCAGGGCGCCGGAAAACCGGTCCAGAAAACCAATCTGGATATCGGCCGCCTTGGTGGCGATATCTCCGGCGATCATGGCGGTTTCCCCTGGGGTCAGGGTCATGATGCCAATGGCTTCGGCTTCGGGGACGCCGATTTTCTTGGCCAATTCCGCCGTGGGATGGGCAATCATGTGCGCCAGCGTGACTTGTTTACCGGGAACGAATTCCTGTATGATGCGTTCTTTGTCGGTCACTGGCGTTGTCCTTTCACTTCTCACGCCCAAATTAGACCCGAACCGCTGGGAATCAAAGAACCGGCATTGTCGAAAACCTGGCATGCTGCAAAAAGGTGTGAAATTCCATACATTGTCATTCTACGCCGTACACGCGAAAATGTCAACGAATTGCCGCACAATAATATCCAAATGGCAAAAAAAAGCGCTTTAGTCGTTATCTCGTCGATCTCTATTAACTACAATGCTTGTATAATGAAATTATCTAAACAATTTCCCTTACGATAGTAGCCTGGTTGGCAAATTATTTCGCGGCGGGAATTTTGCCCTTCCAGAATTTGAGTGAACCGGGGTGGACCTTGCTTTGCCCCGCCACGGCGAAACGCGGCGAAAGGTGTTGGATGTCGCCGGATATTTTTGCCAGTTCGTCTTTATGGGTCCAGAGGATTTCGTTGATGCGGTATACCAGGTCTTCCGGGATGGTGCTCTGCACCACCAGGGAGCTGTAATCGCCGAGGGTCAGCACGTCTTCCGTCACGCTCTTGTAGTCGCCCTTTTCGATAATATAGCTGATGGTCATGAACTGGTGGGTCATGAGGTCGAGCATTTCCTCGTCGACCGGGAGGAGGATGGCGTCCAGCTTCTTCTCCTCCAAGGCGGGGATGAGATAGGTGCCGGGTCCGGCGGTATAGGCGCAGACGTCGAGTTCGCCGGCGAGGAACTGCCGGGTAATCTCGGCGTAGCTGGTGAAGGCAATCTGCCAGCCCTGTTCCTTCAGGCGTTCATAGCTGGTGCGGTAGGCGCTCTTGAGCAGCATGTTGAAGATGAATTCGGAACCGGTGCCTGTGGGGAGGGTGGAGAAACGCAAGGGACCGTTGATTTTCAGCAGATCGCCGAGAGTTTTCAGGTTGTGGCGCTCCGCCGCATCCTTCCTGACGATCAGGTAGAGCACTTGGGGATAGAGGTTGGCGAGAAGGACGGCGTTGTCGAGATTTACCTCCGGCAGTTCCTTTTCGCCGGCGCCGGCCGCGCCCATGAAGGAGTAAAGGGTGAAGCCGATGTCGGCCTTGCCCTCCCCGACCAATAGCAGATTGTCGACGCCGCCGCCCTCTTCCATCCACGCCTTGATGCCTGCCTCTCGCAGGAGCTTCACCAATCCCTCGCCCAATGCGTACCATTGGCCGCCCTTGGGGCCGGTAAGAATGTGGAGCGTGCCTGGCCAACCCAATTTTTCCCCTTCCGGCAGGTCGGAACCGTCGCCGCTCCATACCACGCCGGCGACAAGCCAGACGGCAAAGGAAAAGAACAAGATGGCCAAGTATTTTTTCATGCCTAGTCTCCCGGAAAAATCCACCTGCATCTGAATGAAAATAAAACCGTCATATTATATTATACCCTCTGCCGCTCGTCGTGGCGAGACCGGGAAACGGTTTATTAAAAACCAAGTGTATTCCTTGCATGTCGTGCGCAAAACGGCTATGGTAATAGCTGGGCTTTTGTAAAAACCGGCCTTCAAACCGCTGAATGGCGGCATTGTAATATATAAACTGAACTTTTGCAAAGTGGCGATTGGCGGTTTAATCGCCACTTTGCAAAAGTTCAGCTTCGAATTTCAAAAAACAAAACTTCAGGTCGAATAGTGAGGGAGGGTGTATGGCCACGAAAATCGACTATGAAAAAACTCAGGAAGCCGAGTCGGCGGGGGGACGCGGCATCCGGGTCGGACGCGGAGTGGCGGCGCGCCTGTTTCTGGCCTTCTCGATTCTGACTCTTATGACGGCGCTGGTGGCCCTGGTCGGCGACAACGGACTGCGGGATTCGCGGCGGACTCTCGAAACCTCGCGGGACTCCTTCGACCAGGTGTCGCTCCTGCTGGGGAACGCCACCGATTCCCTCGCCGACGCCGGCGCCAGCATCGGCAAGGCCAACGCCACCATCGACAACACCGTCGCCACCATGAAGGAAACCAGCAACCGGGTCAACAAATTGAACTCCGTCGATCTCCCGGCCGTCATCGCCATCGGGACCATCCGCGAAGCCCTGACCGCGGTGGCGGTCGGCGAACGCACCCTCCTCATGCGCCAACTCTACGACATGGATATCCGGCAACAGCAGCGCACCACCATCGCCGCCGCCTTTACCAGGGCCGACGCCGCCCTTTCCGGCCTGGAAACGGAACTCGGGGAGGATAAGCGCGACGCCTGGCGGGAGTTCCGCGAGTCGTGGACCGCTTGGGCTTCGGTCCATCAGCGGCTCATGGGTGAATTCGAAAAAATCGACGAAATGCTCCGCCGCCGGGTACGGGGCGGTTTCGAGTTCGAGGAGGTGGCCAAAAACGCCTTCGACATTGCTTTCGGCGACGTCCAGACCGCCCGCGACACCGTCAACCAGAAATTGGACGCGGTGGTGACCCTGATCAGCAATTCGGCCCGGGATTCGGCAGGCGTCGCCAGCGCCGACACCCGCAACGCCACCGCCGACGCCGTCGCCGCCAAGGACGGCATGGCCGGCGCCACCCAGCGACTCGCCGAATTCAAGGAGCAGATGGGCAATGTCGACGCCAGGGTGAAGGAAACGGCCAACGCCACCAAGGCTTCCATCGCCAATGTGGAGCGGGCGCGCCTGGCCTTCCTCGCCTGTTCGATCGTCGGCTTTCTGGTTTCGATCATTTTGGCGCTACGGGAGACCCGCCACCTGTCCCGCCCCATCCGCGACGCCGCCGAGCAAATGGGCCTGCTGGCCAGAGGGGAGATTGACCATGACATCATGAGCGCCCATGTCGGACGCCGTGACGAAATCGGCGCGCTGGCGCGTTCGGTCGGCGACATGCTGCATTCCCAACGCGAGGAGGTTGGCATCGCCGGCGAAATGGCATCGGGGGATTTTTCCGGCTCCGTCACTCTCCGTAGCGGCGAGGACCGGCTGGGCCGGGCATTGTCGGAAATGATGCGCATCACCCACGACGCGCTGGTACGGGTCAACCGGCACGTGCAACAGGTGACCGAGGGGGTGGAGGCGATATCGACCGCCAGCGAATCCTTGTCGGAAGGTTCGATAGAATCGGCGGCGGCGCTGGTCGAAATTTCTTCCAACACCACCCAGATCGGCGAACAGACCCACCGCAACGCCAAAAACGCCTCCCTCGCCAACGAGTTCGCCATCGCCAGCCGCCAAGTGGCGGAACGCGGCTACGCGGCGGTGCAGGAAATGGTGGCGTCGATGCAGGAAATCCAGACTTCGAGCCGGCAAATAGCGCAAATCGTCAAGCTTATCGACGACATCGCCTTCCAAACCAATCTCCTCGCCCTGAACGCGGCGGTGGAGGCGGCCCGGGCCGGCCGGCAGGGAAAGGGCTTCTCGGTGGTGGCGGAGGAGGTCCGCAACCTCGCCTCCCGTAGCGCCAAGGCGGCCCGGGACACCGCCACCCTGGTGGAGGATACGGTGAAGCGGGTGGAAAACGGCGCCACCATCGCCCAGCGCACCGACGTCGCCTTCAAGGAGATTCTGGAAAACGCGCAACAGACGACGCAGCTTTACGGTGAAATTGCCTCCGCCAGCCAGGAGCAGTCGAAAAGTATCGACCAGATTGTCTCCAGCCTGGCCCAGATTGACCGCTCCACCCAGCAGAACTCGCGCTACGCCACCAAGACCGCCGAGGAAGCGCGTACCCTGTCGCGTCAGACCGGCGAACTGCGCCGGATGATGATTCGCTTCCAGCTCCAGGGCGCCCGACGGCGCCAGGGACAGGACCTAACGACCGGCCTCATCGGCACTGGCGCCCATCGTCTCATCGCCGCACCGGAACGCAACGCCCGCGTCGACTAAGGGAAATTTCGTATCCCCGTTATTCGGCTCCTCACCACCCGCCTCTCACCAGGAGAATAACTGGGACAGGCCGATAAACCGTCGCTGGGTGGTTTCACTTAGTACTACGGTTGCATGTTGAGGCAACACGTGACTCCGAACCCTTGCGTCGCAACCTTCCCCGCGCGTCATTCCGGCGTCTTGACGATCGCTGCACCCCCAACGGGCTGTTTCGCCGGAATCCAGGCCGATAAACCGTCGCTGGGCGGTTCCACTTAGTACTACAGTTGCATGTTGAGGCAACACGTGACTCCGAACCCTGTCGCGCCGCAACCTTCCCCACACGTCATTCCGGCGCAGCAAGCGTTGAACCGAGGTGAATCGTAACTCGCCGGAATCCAGGCCGATAAACCGTCGCTGGGTGGTTCCACTTAGTACTACAGTTGCATGTTGAGGCAACACCTGACTCCGAACCCTGTCGCGCCGCAACCTGCCCCACTCGTCATTCCGGCGTAGCAAGCGTATGCTGCACCCCTAACGGGCGGTTT